>MEUF01000021.1:5098-7006 GCA_001771615.1 candidate division WOR-1 bacterium RIFOXYB2_FULL_48_7 | reverse complement strand
CCGCGTTCAGCCGGGGCGCCAGCCCGAAATAGATTTGATTTTCAGTCACCCGCCCTTTTACTCCGGCCGCCTCCAGCAAAGCTGCCAGGCCGACCCTTTTTCGCTCGTTAATCACCCGTAATCCGCCGACGGCAATAATCCGATTTTCATCTTTTAGCGGGACAACGTCAGAAAAAGTCCCCAAGGCGGCCAAGTCAAGCAGTGATGTCAAAAATTGGTTGTCTTTTATGCCTGCCAGGCGCAATATCGCCCAGGCAAATTTAAAGGCAACGGCCGAACCGGATAAATATTTCGAGGGGTGTTCGCCGGTAATCATTTTTGGGTTAATCACGGCCGTAGCCGCCGGTAAAACCTCGGGGATATTATGATGGTCCGTAACTACTACCTCAAGTCCTAGCTGTTTTGCTAAAGCAATTTCCTCAAGGCTGGAGATACCGCAATCAACCGTAACAATCAGTTTATAACCATCAGCAGCAATTTTCTTGACCGCCTCCGTTGACAGGCTATAACCCTCACCATAGCGATGGGGAATGTAATAACCCGGCTCGAATCCAAGCAAACGGAGAGTCAGCAACAAAATTACCGTCCCGGTGATCCCGTCGACATCATAATCCCCATAAATCATGACCTTTTCCCCCCGCTCCTTGGCGGCTAAAACCCTATTGGCGCCAGCTGTGATGTTGGGGATTTCAAAAGGGTCGCGGAGGTTTTTTAACTGCGGGGTTAAAAAAGAGGGGTCATCGATCCGGCGATTGATCAAGATCTGTTCCAGGAGCGAAGCCCCCTTGACGGCCGGATGCACAACCCATTTCATCATCGCCGCTTCACCGCAATCGCCAGGCCGACAATCGTCAACAAAGTAACAATCGCGCCCAATTTGAAGCTGATGGGGTCATAAATAAATCTTATATCGACAGCCTTGTCGTTGACAGGCACGGCCCGAAAAAGATAATTAGCCCGATAAATCGGCACTTCCCGCCCGTTGACAAAAGCCCGCCAGCCGGGATAATAGACTTCACTGCAAAATAGCCAAGCACTTTTTTTATCCGGCTGGCGATCCAAAATAACTTCTTCTTTGGGATTGAACCGGGGGCTAAAGACATAGTCCAGGGCAACTGATTCATTCGCTATTACTTTGGCTTTGGGCACAAAAAGATAACGCTGCAGACAACTCTTGTTTTCATATAAATATGTTTGCCCGATTTTGTAAGGCTCACTGTCTGTCCTGAGCAGGCGCAAATTGCGATTGGGCAAAGGAGCGTTGGACAAAAGATATTTAACATTTAAAATATCGAAGACCCTGACCCCTTGCAAGCTATTCAGTGACCAGATTTTCTGCATAAAAGTATTATGCAGCCGGGTACTGATCGACTCATACCCGTCAACATCAGATAAGCGGTAAATCATCCCCTGATTGGCCGTCAGGGAGTTTCTCATATAGAATATGGTCTTGGCGTAATCCAGGAATTCGGTGCGCAATTCCAGGTGCGACCGGCGGTAAATGACCGGAGAAACAAAATAGCGGAATTTTTCTTTGTCTTCCAACAATAACTGCAGGTTGGGAGGTATCACGCCATATTTCTCGGCCGCAATAGTCAGGTTAGCGCCGGCATTGGCCGAATAAAGGTCAAACGCGACCAGGATAACCAAGCCGGCCGCAAATAAGGTTGGCCTGATTTTTCCCAGCACTCGTCCCCAAATCAAAGCCCAAACCGCCAACAGCAACAAGGTAAATATTCCCAGGTTGGCCAGGTTCCTGGGGAAAACCATCGAAAAAACATAAGGTTCCAAGCCTTGGACGATCTCGGTAATAAAAAACGGACGGAGCAGCTGCCAGCTTAACTCCCTATTTGTAACCAATACAAGATAACAAAACAGCCAAACCAACAGCCCCCAACCCGCGCCTTT
>MEUF01000021.1:2700-5089 GCA_001771615.1 candidate division WOR-1 bacterium RIFOXYB2_FULL_48_7 | reverse complement strand
CGGAAAGAGGCAAAACCCGGAACAAATTTAAATAACAACCAATAAAGCGGCGTATAGTGGCCAAGGACCACCCACACGACAAAAATGGCGGCCAATAGCACCCAGTTGAGCCGACGCTCTTTATTTTGCCAAAACGCCAGGGCAGCTAAGCAGATAGGGACAATGCCCAAATAGGGGGTTTTGGCCCAACCCAGGTCAACCCAGGGGAATTCGCTAAGGTGGAAAAAATAAGGAATGGCAAATTCAACTAGCGCCCGGGGAGGCAGAGAAAAAAAGCTTGCCTCGCGGAACGAAATTCCCCCGCTGCGCACTGATTGGCTAACCAGCTCCAGAAAGGGAAAAAGCTGGATTGCCGATAACAAACCCGCAACCAGAAAAGCGGCCAGTAACCAGCCAAGGCTGTGAAGACGCTGCTGCCAATTTGATGTCTTGGCCAAAAGATAGGCCAGCAAAAGCCATCCGGTCCCATAAAGGACTGTCGGCTCCCCACCTAGAAACATGACGACCAGTAACAGGGTCAGTGCCAGCCAAGACCAAAATCCCTGCCCACCCCTGCTTCTCCCTGTTATCTCTGTAATCCCTTTATCAAAAACCAATATGATCAAGGGGAGCCAGATCATAGCCGCCAGGGTTGTCGGCATATGCAGGACGGAAATCAAATAACCCGAAAAACCAAAAGTCAGCCCGCCAACCGCGGCGGCTGTAACGGTAAATTTATATTCGCGACAGAGCAGATACATGAAAAAAGCCGCTAAGGGATAGTGAATGATCAGAAACCAGTTGAAGGCCAGGTTGAATGGCATGAGAAAATAGATAACTGACAACGGATAAAAAATGCCCGGCTGCAGTGTGGCCAAAAAAGGGAAACCAGCATTGATATAGGGGTTCCACAGGGGGATTTGCCAATGGCGAAGGGACTCGACCATAAATTGGCGATAGGGATAAAAATAGAAGGTCAGGTCAGAAAAACAAAATAATTGGTTAAAGAACGCCTCCCGCCAGAACCAGCCGAGGCCAAACACAAATAAACCCAACCAGGCTAACCACAATTCTTTGCGCATTGCTGGCATTATAACATGAAAAGAAAAACCCCTCCGAAGTACTTCGGAGGGGTTTATTTGCCTTAAGACAAATCTTCCCTACTAGTAAGAAGAATAAGCTGAATCGTTAATCCAAACCCGTCCATTAGCACTGTCATATCTCCAGCCGGAACCGGCGGCGGTTGGGGCGGAAGCTGACAAGGTGATTGAGTTCGAATTAGAATACGGCTCTGTCGGAACCTGCGAATCTGCAAACATAGCTTCTGTAACGGTCGAAGGATATGTTGCAATACCCGAAGCTCCAGTTGCGCTGCTGGCATATTGAATGGCAATAGCCGCACGAATCGCTCCCAGGGCTCCCTTGGCGGCACTCTGTTTGGCATTGGCTGAGAGGTTAATAAACCTCGGCAATGCGGTGGCGGCCAAAATACCCAGGATGACGATCACCATGATTAATTCTATTAAAGTAAAACCTTTTTTCATCTCTCTACTTCACCTCCTTCAGGGACTGATTTTACACACTGGCCTACTCAATGTCAACCAATTATGAGCTCTTGGTAATATTAACTACGTTCCACATCGGAAGAAAGATCCCCAGGGCAAAGATCAGCAGGATAAAGGCCAGGCCAAAGATCAAAATCGGCTCCAAAAGCGGGGTAAGGTTTTTAATGGTGTAATCGACTTCACGCTCAAAGTAATCGGCCATTTTATCCAGCATTTTTTCCAGCATCCCGACCTTTTCCCCAATCGCCACCATGGAAATGGCTATGGGAGGGAATATTTTACTTGTCCGCATCGGTTCAGCCAGGGTCTTGCCGCCAAAAACCTCGTCCCTGACCGTTATAATCGACTTGGAAATCACTTTGTTTTCGATCGTTGCCGAGACAATTGTCAAAGCATCAAGAATAGGAATCCCCGAAGCCAGCATGGCCGACAGCATCCGGCCAAAACGCGACAGGTATATCTTGCTGAAGAGCGGCCCGAAAACCGGGGTGACTAACATTAACCGGTCCCAATTATAACGACCAGTTTCCGTATCCAAGACCCGCTTAAAGGTATATCCCAAAAGGATAAATCCGATCACAAACAGGAACCAGTAATTGACAATAATATAATTTGTCGCCATCAGAATTTTGGTCGGCAATGGCAAATCCATTTTAAAGGCAGTGAAAAAAGTGGCAAATTTTGGGATAACATAAATATTTAAACCGATAATAGCCATGATCAAAGTAAACAAGACAATCATGGGATAACGGGTGGCAGTTTTAATGCGATCGGCTGTTTTGGCATCATATTCCATCAGGTTGGAGACCCGTTCCAGCACTTGCGGCAAAATACCAGCCTTTTCC
>MEUF01000021.1:0-2676 GCA_001771615.1 candidate division WOR-1 bacterium RIFOXYB2_FULL_48_7 | reverse complement strand
CGCTTGCTTCAGGTTGGCGTTGCGCAGTTGCTCGGCAACAGCATCAAGCCCGGTGGTCAACGGGATACCGGCATCAAGAATGGAATATAATTGCCTGGTAAAGACCATCATTTCTTCCGCCGAGACCGGTTGAATCGAGGCCCACCAATCGGCCAAGCGTGAGGAAGGGTTTTGTGCTACAGATAAGGTAATGCTGATTGGGATCAATTTCAGGCGTTCCAGCTGCACAACCACTGCTCGCTGGTCCTGCGCGTCAATTGTCCCGGTTGTCAGCGCGCCATAGCTATTCCTGGCTTTATAGTTGAAACTAGTCAAGCTCCGTTACCCTAATAACTTCTTCAATGGTTGTCTCTCCGGCTAAGGCTTTTTCCAAGCCATCAGTCCGCATCAACTTCATCCCATTGGCTACGGCTAACTGTTTAACATCATTTGAAGAGGCTTTTTGGACGATCATATTCTGGATCTGCTCATTGACTGTCAAGATTTCAAAAATCGAACTGCGGCCATGAAAGCCACTATCGTGGCAAAATTTACAGCCTTTGCCCCGATAAAAAGTATATTGTTTATTGATATCAAGGCCTAATTCTTTTAAGACCTCTTTTGTGGGGTTGTAAGGCTCTTTACAGCGGGGACAAATAGTTCTGACTAAACGCTGGGCCACTGCACCGGCCACAGCCGAAGCAATCAGATAGGACTCGACTCCCATATAAATCAACCGGTTCAGCGAACCAGCCGCATCGTTAGTGTGCAGGGTGGCAAAAACCAGATGGCCGGTCAGCGCGGCCTGAATTGCCATCCTGGCGGTATCAACATCTCTGATCTCCCCCACTAACACAACATCAGGATCCTGCCTCAAGATGTAGGGCAAGGCATTGGCAAAATCAAAACCGGCTTTAGTGTTTACTTGTGATTGGCGGATACCGGGCAATTCATATTCTACCGGGTCCTCAACTGTCATGATGTTTTCTTCCGGCGAAAGGATGTGATTGAGGGTGGCATAAAGTGTTGTTGTTTTACCAGACCCGGTCGGTCCGGTCACCAGGATAATGCCATGCGGCCGATTGATCAGCTTTTCGTAGAGTCCAAAATTATAATCTGAAAAACCGATCTCCTTCAGTTTATAAAGGACCGCGCTCTTATCAAGTAAGCGCATGACAATACATTCTCCGTAAATCGTGGGAAAGGTAGAAACCCGAACATCCACAACCCGACCCTCAACCTTTAACTCAAAGCGCCCATCCTGGGCGACCCTTGATTTGGAAATATCCATTTTTCCCATGACTTTTATCCGATTGACAATCGGTGAAAGCAGATACGAAGGGGCGGTTGAGGAATCATGCAAAACGCCGTCAACGCGATAGCGCACCCGGACGTACTGAACGGTCGGTTCGATATGGATATCCGAGGCCTTTTCCTCGACCGCTTTGGTAATAAACAAACTAACCAGTTTGGTGACCGGCGCATCTTCACTGGGCCCGGCAATATGCTGGTCTTCCTGGCCCTTGGGTTCAATAGTTTTCACCAGGTCATCTACCGAGCCCGATAACCCATAATGCTGGGCGATAGCTTGCTCGATGTCGCGCGCCGTCGCGACCATGGGCTCGACATCACAATGACTTTTTTCTCTGACTTCATCCAGGGCAATAACGTCAAATGGGTCAGAAATCGCCACGGTCAGCACATTACCCACTTTGAACAATGGAATTAATTGGTATTTTTTTGCCGTAGCCAGCGGGACCAGGGCAATTGTTTTGGGGTCGATCAGATAGGTAGACAGGTCAACGCGCGGGATTTCCATTTCCTTCTCCAGGAAGGAAATCATGATCGCTTCATCGATTAAATTCTTTTTCAGCAAGCTCTTGACCAGCGTTTCCCCGCTGCTGCGGCCAGCTTCAATGGCCAGCTTGACCTGGTCTTCGGTCAACAAACCGCTCTTGACTAACAATTCTCGCAGGGATTTGCTTTGTTCTGCCATTTTTGTCGGGCTGATTATAACATATATGTTATAATTATGTAAATGCGTGCATCTGGATATTTGTCGACAGAAATAATTGGCAAGGTTGAGCGTGCTTTTCTCGTCGGAATTGAGTTTCCCCGCGAAGAATTCCCCCTGACAATGACTTTGTCTGAACTGGCCAGCCTGGCAAAAACAGCCGGGGCCAGCGTGGTTGGACAGCTGACGCAAAAACGACAGGCCCCCGACCCCAAATACTATTTAGGCTCCGGCAAGCTGCAGGAGCTCAAGGCCCAAGTTGCCGCGACTAACGCCAACTTGATCATTTTTGACCATGAACTTTCGCCGGCACAGGAAAGGAACCTTGAGGATATTTTGGAAATCAAGGTGATCGACCGGACAGAATTGATCCTGGACATTTTTGCCCGGCATGCCACCAGCCATGAAGGGAAGTTGCAGGTTGAGCTGGCCCAGGCATCATTTCTGCTAACCCGCCTGTCTGGCCACGGGGCCCTGATGTCACGCCTGGGCGGCGGCATCGGCACGCGTGGCCCGGGGGAAACCAAATTAGAATATGATCGCCGTTTGATCCGGTCAAAAATTTCCCAACTGGGGAAGGAAATTGAAAAATTGCGTCGGGAAAGGCAGGTCAAACGGGAAAAACGTCAGCACAGCTACCTGCCGGTTGCCGCCATTGTCGGCTATACCAATGCCGGAAAATC
>MEUF01000020.1:10408-13589 GCA_001771615.1 candidate division WOR-1 bacterium RIFOXYB2_FULL_48_7 | reverse complement strand
AGAGCTCCCAATAAACCTGAATACATAGAAATTGGTTTTGAGGATGGAAAGCCGGTTGCGGTCAACGGTAAACGGCTGGGGTTGGTTGCGCTGATCAAGTTGTTGAATAAAGTCGGGGGAAAACATGGGGTTGGCCGGGTCGATATCGTTGAAAATCGGCTGGTTGGGATTAAATCCCGGGGCGTCTATGAAACTCCTGGGGGGACCATCCTTTATGCCGCCCATCAAGCCCTGGAAACAATTTGTCTGGACAAAGAGACCCTGCATTATAAACAACAAGTCGCTCCGCGCTACGCTGAACTGGTCTATAACGGGCAGTGGTTTATCCCTCTCAAGCGGGCCCTTGATGCTTTCATTGAAGAAACCCAAAAGAATGTCACCGGCACTGTCCGCCTTAAACTCTATAAAGGGGCGGTGGCGGTTGTCGGGCGCAAATCACCTTTTTCTCTCTACAATCCTGACCTGGCCACGTTTGAAAAGGACAAACTCTATAACCAAAAAGATGCCGAAGGTTTTATTAACCTTTTCGGTTTACCGATAAAAGTTGAGGCGCTAGCGAAAAAGCAATAGGTACGGAAACCTGCGAATGAACTTCGCGGTTTCCTTGGGACATTTTATTAAGGAAAGGGAAGCCGCGACGTTTAGTCGCAGGCTTCATTTAAGGAGGAAAAAATAATGGCCAAGAAAAATACCAAAGCCTGGTCGGGACGGTTTCGCGAGGCCCTGGCCAAGGAAGCCGAGCTCTTTTCCAGTTCGATCCATTATGACCACCGGCTTTTCAAACAGGATATTGTCCAAAGTATCGCTTATGCCAGGCAGCTGGTCCGCACCCGGGTCCTGACAAATATTGAGGCTAAAAAGATTGTCAGCGCCCTGGAAGCGATCATGAAAGAGATTGCCGCCGGCAAAGCAGAATTGTTACAGGAATATGAAGATATCCACATGAACATCGAGATGCTGCTGATAAAAAAGATCGGTGACCTGGGGAAAAAACTCCATGCCGGACGGAGCCGTAATGACCAGGTGGCGACCGATCTGCGGATGTACATCAAATATGAAACAACCGAGATTATCCTGCTGCTGAAAAAACTGCAGACCGTCCTGGTCGACCTGGCCGAAAAAAACCTCAAAGTGATTATGCCCGGCTATACCCACGTCCAGCGGGCGCAGCCGGTCCTGTTATCCCATCATTTCATGGCTTATTATGAAATGTTCCGGCGTGATATGGGGCGTTTCCAATTTGTCCAACAAGAGTCCGATGTCATGCCGCTTGGTTCCGGGGCGCTGGCCGGGACACCGTTTGAAATCGACCGCAAGGAGCTGGCCGAGGAGCTGGGTTTTGCCGAAATTTCGCAAAACAGCCTGGATGCGGTTTCTGACCGTGATTTTGCCATCGACTTCCTCTCTGCTTGCTCATTGTTGATGATGCACCTTTCACGTTTGTCTGAAGAATTGGTTATCTGGTCGACCTATGAATTCAATTTCATTGAGCTGTCGGATAAATATACGACCGGCTCATCGATTATGCCGCAAAAGAAAAATCCTGATATGGCAGAGCTGACCCGCGGCAAGACCGGCCGGGTGTATGGCTACCTGATCGGGTTGTTGACTGTCATGAAAGGTTTGCCCCTGGCTTATAACCGGGATATGCAGGAAGACAAAGAAGGGGTTTTTACTGCGGTTGACACGGTTAAGGGGGTCTTGTCTATTTTTCCAGGCATGCTGGAAACAATGAAGGTTAATGTTGAAGTCATGGCCAACGCCGCCAAAAAAGGTTTTTTGACGGCCACTGATTTGGCTTACTACCTGGTCAGAAAAAATGTTCCCTTCCGGGAAGCCCACGAAATCGTGGGAAAAATAGTCGCTTACTGTGAAGAATCAAATATGCAGTTGGAATACCTGTCGCTGAAACAATTGAAGCAGTTTTCTGATGCCTTTGCCTATGATGCGACCAGGATCCTCTCGGCCGAAAGCAGTGTCGCTTCGCGCGATATTGTCGGCGGGACAGCCGCCAATCAAGTTAAGGAGGCAATCAAGCGTGCTCGAAAGAACATTCTTCATGATCAAGCCTGACGGGATTGCTCGGGGATTAGAGAACGAAATTACCGGTCGGGTGGAGAGGATTGGCCTAAAGCTTGCCGCCAGCCGGGAAATTAACATGGCGCTGGAGGAAGCCGCCAGCCTCTACCAGCCGCATGTCGGCAAAAGTTTTTACAACGGCCTGATCAGGTTTATTACCTCCGGGCCGGTAGTGACCTGTATTGTCGAAGGTGAAAATGCGATAAAAAGATTGCGTGAACTGATGGGCGATACCGATCCGCTGGCGGCAGCCAAGGGGACGATTCGCGGCGACCTCAAAGAGGCGGCCGTTATCAATGAAGATGGGATCATAAAAAACCTGGTCCATGGGTCGGACTCACCGGAGAATGCTAAGCGTGAAATTGCGATTTTTTTCTAGCCTGACACTGCTTATTTTTGTTCTTGTGTCATCGCTTCTGGCGGTGACGCCAAATTTCCCCAACTATGTTGGTTATGTCAATGATTTTGCCGGGGTAATTGATGCCGATACCGAAGCCAAATTGACCGCTCTCTGCCAGGGCTTGGAAAAGGCTAATTCTGCCGAAATGGCGATTGTCACGGTGCCAACTGTCGCTCCGTTGGATTCTAAAACCTACACCACCGAACTTTTTCAGAAATGGGGCATTGGTAAAAAGGGGAAAGATAACGGGATCCTGGTCCTGTTAGCCATGGCCGAAAAGAGGATTGAAATTGAGCCGGGCTATGGCCTGGAGGGGATTATAAATGACGCTAAAGCAGGACGCATCCTTGACCAATATGCCCTCCCTTCCTTTAAGCGGGGAGATTTTGCCAGGGGATTATGGCTGACTGCCCAGGCCCTAGCCAATGAAATCAAACGCGAACCGAATCCGGCCTTGGAAGAAACCGTCACCAGCCTGCAAACAATTTTTGGCTGGGTATTTGTCGGTGTTATTATAGTTATCATTACTATGTTTGCTCTTTTCTTTCTGGGCTTTTCTACCCAGATTATTGGGGCCCTGGTTGGTGGAGTTGTCGGTTTTGTGGCTTGGGGAATAGCTGGGGCGGTTATTGGCGCGGTTATTGGTTTCATGATATCATTGGGCAAATCTGGCCCGGGAAGTATGACGGGGAGGACGTTTGG
>MEUF01000020.1:0-10323 GCA_001771615.1 candidate division WOR-1 bacterium RIFOXYB2_FULL_48_7 | reverse complement strand
AAAATAGGAGGAACAATATATGTGGAAATGGATAGCAGGTATCGTAGTTGTTTTGGTCTTGGCAGCTCTCTGGATGACAAGTATTTATAATAACCTGGTTGGCCTTGACCAGAACGCCAAAACTGCCTGGGCGCAGGTAGAGAACCAGCTGCAAAGGCGCTTTGACCTGATCCCTAACCTGGTCAGCACGGTCAAAGGGTATGCCAAGCATGAGAGAGAGTTGCTTGAAAATATTACTAAGGCACGTTCCGCCTGGGCTGGAGCGCAAACACAGACCGATAAAATCAATGCCGCCAACCAGACGCAATCATTCCTATCCCGACTAATGGTAGTGGTCGAAAACTATCCGCAGTTAAAAGCCAACCAGAATTTTTTGGCCCTGCAGGACGAGCTGGCCGGGACGGAAAACCGGATTGCCACCGAAAGGATGCGCTATAATCAGGCGGTCCAACTATATAATGTGACTGCCCGTCGGATACCAACAGTCTTTTTTGTCCGCCTGTTTGGTTTTGACCCGGAGAAAATGCTGTTTGAGGCAACCGGTGAGGCCGCTACAGCTCCCAAAGTGAATTTCTGATGAAAATCAGCGTTGAATGCAGTTCAATAACCGATTTTCGTTGCGACCTGCTGATTATCAACGAATTTGAAAAGGTTAAGGTCCCAGGCGGGGCCACCGGTTCGGTTGATCGGGCGCTTGGCGGCTTGATTTCCAAGCTGACCAAGGAGGGCGAAATCGACGGTAAATTGGGTAAGGTTACCCTCTTGCACTGCGCTGGTAAAACCAAGGCTGAAAAGGTTGCGGTGGTCGGATTAGGCAGCCGGGAAAAGTTTGGTTATGAGGCGGTCCGCACCGCTGCCGCCGCTGCTGTCAAGAAAGCCCAAGAGGTTAAAGCCAAAAAAGTCGCCACCATCATTCATGGCGCCGGCATTGGTGGCCTGGACCCGGAACAGGCAGCCAAAGCGGTTGTTGAGGGGGCGGTGCTGGGTGGTTACCAGTTTACCGGTTATGCCAAAGAGCAGGATCCCCCCGCTTTCAGTGTTGAGGAGCTGGTCTTGCTTGACCACAATAAAAATAAGATTGCCGGCATAAAAAAAGGGGCCAAGCTTGGCCTGATTATTGCCGAGGCTGAAAATTATGCCCGTGACCTGGTCAATGAGCCCTCCAATAAGTTAACGCCGACTGAATTTGCCAAACTGGCAAAAAAGATCGCGCAAATTAACGGGTTGAAAATTTCTATCGTTGATCCCAAACAAGCTGGTTTAGACCTGCTTTGGTCGGTCGCCAAAGGATCAGAAGAACCTCCCAAATTGGTTGTTATGGAATATCGCGGCAATCCCGGGAAAAAAGAGAAAATTGCCATTGTCGGCAAAGGGATCACTTTTGATTCTGGCGGGATATCATTGAAACCGTCAAATAAGATGGAAGAGATGAAGACTGATATGGCGGGGGCAGCGGCCACACTAGCCGTCATGAGCTTGCTGGCTGACCTTAAACCAAAGAAAAATATTATCGGGTTGATGCCCCTGACAGAGAATATGCCTTCAGGCCACGCGACCAAACCGGGGGATGTTGTGGGATCATTGTCCGGCCTGACGGCCGAAATTATCAACACCGATGCTGAAGGGCGGCTGATCCTGGCAGATGCCATTACCTATGCCAAGAAATTAGGGGCAACTCAAATTGTTGATCTGGCGACCTTGACCGGCGGCTGCATTGTTGCTTTAGGCGATGCGGCTACGGCGATAATGGGCAATAATCAGGAATTAATAGATAAGCTGCTGAAAATAGGCAACAGTTGCGGGCAAAAGATGTGGCAATTGCCGTTGTACGATGAATATCGTGAGGCCATTAAGAGTACCATTGCCGATATCAAGAACAGCGCCGGTAACGGCAAGGCCCAACCATCAAGCGGGGCGGCCTTTATAGAGAAATTTGTCGGTGAAACTCCCTGGGTCCATCTTGATATTGCCGGGACTGCCCACCTGGATGCCCCGCGCGGTTATTTGCCTAAAGGCGCTACAGGCGTACCAGTCAGAACGTTGATTGAGTTCTTGGTCTCGTAACCCTGTGAGCAGGTTACTTGGGTGCTTGGCCTTACTTGTTTTATTGCAGCTGTCCTCAATTGGCTCTACAGAAATTACCCGTATCAAAGTTTGGAACCAGCCTAACGGCACAATCGAGGCCAGCAGCAACAAAGGGAAAAGCTGGCGGGAGGTTGGCCGAGTACTCTTTCCGACTAATAAAACCAACAGTAATGGTTATACCGCCGCTCGCTGGGTGGCTGATGGTAAGGTTGCCGCCACGGCGGTCAATGCGATACATATTAAGACAGCCACCGCGCCTGATGGTGACGGGATTATCTTTAGCCTCTTGCCCAGGGAATTTCTGCAACCACCAAGTTATTATCGCTCATATTTAAGCAGTGATACTGCAATTTATACCGACATTCCGGCCGGAGAAGAGATTTTTGGCGGTGGGGTTGCCCCGTTTGTCGGTAATTCTATTAAACTGGCTTATCCGGATGGCACAATGGTGGATATACCCAAAGGCTATCAGCCACACCTGTATGAAAAGTTTTATATTATCGTTGAAAAACCGCAGGAATATCCCCGCTCTCTGGTAATAGAAAATGTCAGGGGAGGGGAGGTCACAATCAGTTATTATAACGGCCGGAGCGAGGTTATCGCCAGGGTTGTCCGGCCGGTCAGCGGAATTGGCCGGTTTGAGGGGAGCCGTTACGCTTCGGTCGGGCGGATCCGTGCCAATCACGCCGGTGTGCTGGATGTTTCGACTTCAACACTAGGCAGAATTGGCGGATTCCAAATTGTTCCCGCTTACCATGGCCAGAAATTTGGCGGGCCACAATGGCTAGTCGTTGGGCCTGTTTCTAGCGAAGCGGGATCTTTAGAGGGGACCGCTCCGCTGTTTAAAGCTTTTATCCGGCCGGATTATCTGCCGGATGATTTATTAAATGATGCCGGTTGGATGGACAGGTTATTAGAGAGGTTCCTGGTTGAGGTCAAACTAGCTGGTTCAGACAAGTGGCAGTCAATGCCGATTAGGGAATATGATGACTATTACTTGACGGGACAAATTCCCCCCTGGTCGGCAAAAACTCTGCAAAACGTGGTTGCTTTCCGCTTTTTATTCCCGCTGGTTAATAATTAACTTAATTTATTCAAACCGGATATTGGAGATGTCGACCTCGCAGGTCCCCTGGTCAGTGATTAAAATAAACTGGACCTTCTTGACCGACGTTAATCCGGTAAGGCTTATTTCATAAGTCACTGGCAGAGATTCCGGGCTTGCTGGAGTGACGGTGATTGGATCAAAGACTATCGAGGGGGTGCTATCCGGGTCGTCGTAGGAAAAAACCTGCACCGCTAAGCGTGCCCAGCCCCCTTCTTTGGTGATTAGCCCGCTGGCTTCGAATTTTAAGGTTTTCCCTTCCAGGTCGGAACGGTTGACTGTGACCCCAAAACCGGGATCCCTGGCACTAATGGCAGAAAATCGAGTGACGCCATGATCAGTAATGACTGACCCGCCGTTAAAGGAGAATGAGCCCTGTCGGATTGGGTCCAGCATTATCGCTCCGGCTGCGGGCGGGGTGAGCATTGCCGTGGGAAGCGGGGTTGCTGCTATGGGGGTAGCCTCTGGGCGCGCTGTGACTGTCAAAGGACCACAGGTTGTCTGGATGGTTTCGCCAAAAGTGGCCTGTCTGTCTCTAACTGCCCCACCATATGCCGCTTTAGCTTCCGGAGTGTCAAGTGCCCAGGCCTTCTTTTCTCCACCTTCATCCTTGCTGACATTGAAATAGACAAAGGCTTTGATCCCTTTACGTTCGGCGTATGAAATACATTCTCTGATCCATTCGGGCTTTCTTTCGGTCTTGTCGGCAGGGGTATTGGCGTCGGAACCAAACTCGCCGATCATAATTGGCTTGTGGAATTGTTCCAGATCGCGAATAGCCGCATCAAATAATTGGCTGCAGCTTCGCCAGTCATTGCCATAATCTTCGGTGTTATAACCATCTATGGCTACCCAATCAACATATTCATCGCCGGGATAATATTCTTTGATCATCCCAAAGTCGATATTGGGATTGTAGACCCAGGTGATGTTGCAGGCCCCAAATTCTTTGCTGATCTTGTCATGGACATATTGGAAAGCTTTTTTGAATAAGGCCGGGTTGCCTGACCAGGGGTACCAGCTACCGTTCATTTCGTGACCAAAAGAAACAAAAACCGGTTTACCATAAGCCTTGGCGCCCGCGGCAAATTTCTTGAGCAAATGGTCGTATTTGCCGGCCAATAAATTCTCTAGGGTGAAGGATTTATCGTCTTTACCTTTCCAGCTCCAGGGTTCAAGCCTGATCATGGCTGCTCCGCCGCGTTTGGCCATGACATTGGCTTCGGCTGTCGGGAATTCCAGGCCTGTCGCAAAAGCCAAAAACTTTAATCCAATATCGAGTTGTTCTCCGGAAATCCCTTCAAAACCCGCTACAGCTCCTGTTGTTATTGTGTCTCCGACAAAAGCTCCCTGGTACATGCCAGTTTTGCTGGGCGCAATTTTTGGACAACCGCAAACTCCTCCGTCTGCCATGATAGCCTCCTTGTGATCGGGCCTAGTTATTTCCTACATATATATCGGTATTTATCTTTAATAATTTCAAACGATCTATTATGGCCAATAACGGGGTTCGGTCCCCCATTTGACCTTTACTCCAGCCCCCAACGCAATAGCTTTGGCAAAATCTTGGGTATTTCCCTCAAAGGCAGGTTTTCCCAGCCAGATACCCCCTTCAACAAAGGCCCCATCGCCAACTACTCCTCCGGTCCAGGCATAGAGCCCGGTAAAATCAATATCTTTTTGTTCTGGTCGATCTTCAATATCTATCGCGGTGAAAACCTGTACCCCCCAGCCCCACCAGGGCTGGTCACGAAAGGTCCCTTCGACTTTTAGGTTAACCGTTAAACTGTCGTCTCTGGTAGTTAAATTCCTTTGATATTCGGGGCCCAGGCGGAACCTGACTTTCCCCAGTAGCGGGATGGTTATCTCGGGAAGTTTAATAAATGGGACAAAGGCTACCCGCGTAGCCTGATCAGCCTCTCCGACTCTGTCGACAAAAACATCCCCTCTGGCAACTAATGTCTCATCTGGAAATTTTACAACAACTTCATTGGTTGAATTGTACGTGGCCGGATTGCCATCAACGGGCATATAGGCATCCAACTGCGTTCGGGCATAAAATTGCAGATCGGCATAATCAATCTCGCCTTGTGCTTCCAAGCGATAGGTTTCGGCTGTCAATGTTTGATCGAAGGAGCCCTCGCTTGCCCCCTGACGCTGCAAACCGACAGTCCCCATCAATAGAAATTTGAGCCATGATTCGGCCACTGGCAAGACACCGAGCGAAAACTCGCTGCTATTTACAGATTGGGCAGTCGCCGCGAACAGCCGATCTTGCGGACGATCTTTTTTTTCCTCCGGCCTTGGCTTTTGGGGCAATAATGGTGAGGCGGCTAATGGTTCGGTTATGGTTGTCATTATGTTGTTTCCTGTATATATATCGGCAGAAACAGCCTAATATTTCAAAGATTAATTATTTAGCTTAGAAAGTTCTGTTGTCAGGGTGATATAATTAGATGATGCCAAAGAAATATTACCTGACAACACCGGTCTATTATGTCAACGATGTCCCTCATATCGGGCACGCCTATACCACTATCGCTGCGGATGTTTTGGCCCGTTATAAAAGAGGCCAGGGGTATGAGGTCCATTTCTTGACCGGCACAGATGAACATGGGCAAAAGGTCTGGAAGGCGGCCGAAGCGCATGGGAAAAAGCCGCAGGACTACGTTGATATGGTTTGCCAGCGGTTCAAAGCGGCCTGGCAGGTATTAGGGATAACTAACGATGATTTTATCCGGACAACCGATCCGCGCCATATCGAGTGTGTCCAGAAGATATTCAGCCGGCTGCTCAAACAGGGGGATATCTACAAAGGCGAATATCAAGGCTGGTATTGCACCCCCTGTGAGAGCTTTTGGACGGAAGGGGAGTTAAAGGAAGACGTTGAAGGGCGCAAGCTCTGTCCGGATTGCGGTCGGGCAACCGAGCTCTTAAAAGAGGAGTCTTATTTTTTTAAATTATCAAAATATCAGGCTAAAGTATTAGACCATATCAACCAACGGCCGGATTTCATCAAACCGGCTTCCAGACGGAACGAAGTTATTCAATTCATCAAGCAGGGGCTGCGTGACCTTTCTATTACCCGGACCGCTTTTCCTTGGGGGGTGGTGGTGCCGGAGGATCCCAGCCATGTTGTTTACGTCTGGTTTGATGCCTTGATTAATTATATCTCGGCGATCGGTTACCCCGGTGACGACAAACTGTTCAGTAAATGGTGGCCGGCGGATGTCCATATCATGGGGAAGGAAATTGTCCGTTTTCATGCGGTCATTTGGCCGGCCATGTTGTTGGCGCTTGATTTGCCCCTTCCAAAAACGGTCTTTGGCCATGGCTGGTGGACGGTTGAAGGGGAAAAGATGAGTAAAACTTCCGGTAACGTAGTCGATCCAGTTGCCTTGAGCTCGCAATATGGGGTCGATGTCGTCAGATATTTTATTCTGCGAGAGGTTGCCTTTGGCGCTGATGGTGATTTTTCCATGACTTCATTTATTAACCGCTATAATGCGGACCTGGCTAATGATTTGGGGAACCTCTTAAGCCGGACCGTGACCATGATTGAAAAATATTTCGGGTCCAAGGTCCCGGAACCCATGTCCAAGATCACTGAAGAACTGACGTTGGCTGTGGAAAAAGTGGACCAGCAGATGGACCAGCTGGCTTTGGCTGATGCGCTGGGCACAATATGGGGATTAATATCCGGGGCAAATAATTACATTGAAAAAAATGCTCCCTGGAATTTAGCCAAAAACAAAGAAGAAGAGAAGTTAGCCGAAGTAATGGTTAAACTGTATGAAACATTGCTCATGGTTGCCAGATTGATTGCCCCCTTTATGCCGGAAACTTCTGTCAGGATGCTGGCGCAGCTTAACCCCCAAGAGCGCAGTGTCAAAAAGGGCGAGCCGCTCTTCCCTCGTCTTCAAAAACCGACAAACTGACCATTTTTCGTCTTTCCACTGTTGATTATTAATGGCAAGAAGATTGCTTTATCCCGGTTATGGAACAGCTGACCAGGGAACAACAGTTAATTTTAATTGTCCTAATTGGAGCCGTTGTGATTGGGGTGGGGGTGAACCTATGGCGTCAAAACGTAGTTCAAAAACCGGTTGTAATCACCTCTACCCAGCCACGGAATGTCCTGGTGCAAATATCGGGAGGAGTGAATAAGCCCGGTTTATACCGGGTCAAGGCTGGGGACAGGGTTGCGGAGGTTATCGCCTTAGCCGGGGGAGTGCTGCCGGCTGCCGACTTGTTTAAGATTAATTTGGCGGCGCCGGTCAAAGATGGCGAAGAGATTATAATCCCACTTAAACAACTTATTAGTTTGTCCTCCAGCCCCGGCCCAAAACCAATTAATCTTAACACTGCCAGTGAGCATGAATTAGATAAACTGCCCGGGATAGGGCCGGCCACGGCCAGGGCAATTATTTGTTATCGTCTGGCCAAAGGGCCCTTCAAAAAACGGGAGCAATTGCTGGAAATCAAGCGCTTCGGCAAAGCCAGGTTAAAAAAGATCTATGAACAAATTTCAATCTAATTCTTTACCACCAAGACACAAAGGCACTAAGGACACAAAGAGGAATGGATAGTCTTCGTGCCTTTGTGGTGAAAAAAGTCGATGAAAACGTGAGATGCTATTAAAGGAACCAATATTTAATTTACTAATTGCCTACATCATCGGGATTGTGGTTGGTGTCTATTGGCTTGTGTCGCCAAACATTAGTTATATATTTATTGCCTGTCTGCTGATTATTGCTATAATCAGCTGGTCAAAACACAAGCCAGTCCATTTTTACTTTATTATCATAATATTTTTATTAGGGACCGTTTCCTTTCAATTACATAACTTTCACGAGAACAAGAAGGCAAATACGCCGCGCTGGATTGGGCAAATCAGGCAGGTTTTCAATCATCAACTCAATCAAATTATGCCCTCAAAAGAAGCGGCGGTTTTGGGGAGTTTCCTGCTGGGGGATGAAGTTGCCAAATTACCGGCCGAAAGTAAAGAAATTTACCGCCAGGCCGGCTTGATCCATCTTTTGGTTGTTTCCGGGACCCAGGTTTCGATCATGATCGGCCTATGCCAGGGGATCGGCAGGTATCTGTGTTGGCCAAAAGTAATCGGCTTTCTGTTCGCAACGCTGATGAACCTCTTGATGGTGTTGTTGACTGGCGGTGGGGCGTCTATTTTAAGGGCGGCTATCATGGCGGAATTTGCCTTGTTTGGCCAATTGTTCGAAAGGGAAAGTCAGGGGATGAACGCCCTGCTGCTTTCAGCCATGATTTTGCTTGTCATAAACCCAGTTACCCTCTATGACCTTGGTTTTCAGCTCTCTTTTGCCGCCACCTGGTCTTTGCTCTATCTTTCTCCCATCCTTGCACAGAGATTATGGCCGCCATTGGCTTTGGCTGTCAGCCCCATGCTGGCGACTGCCCCATTGATAGCTTATAACTTCAGCCAGGTTTCGCCGGGAGGAATTCTTGCCAATTTAATTATTTTGCCCGGGGTTGAGCTGTTCCTTTTTTTGGCTATTGGCTGTGTCTTAATCTCCTTTTTTCTGTTGCCATTGGCACAAATTATCGGCAATGCTCTTTGGCTGGTCTTATTCTGTCTGGAAAAACTCTCTGCCGCCATTGCGGCCCTCCCTGGAGCTTATTTTTATATGCGGCAGCCTTCATGGTTGATGGTTGTGGCCTTTTATCTTGGGCTAATCTGGGCGATCGAAAAACTCCGCCGGAACGAAAAAATAGTATTTAATCTTTACCGTTTATTGCTGGCTGTCGTACTTTGTCTGCTGGTTTTGGTTCTTGCCGGCCTGGCCGCTCCGGTCTCTCTGGGTCAGCGGGAATTGAAAGTGACCTTTATCGATGTTGGACAGGGAGACGCCACTTTGATTTGCACTCCGGACGGTCAAAATATTCTTATCGATGGCGGGGAAGGAAAATATCGGACCGCTTTGCAGGAGCTCCGTCGTCAGGGAATAGGGGGGCTGGACTTGGTTATCTTGACCCATCCGCACGATGACCACCTTGGAGGGCTTAACCAGATACTGGGGGTTTTACCGGTTGCATCGGTCATCGACGACCAGGATAGTTATTCTTCTCAAGCTTATCAACGTTTCCGTTCCCTGATTGCCATGAATGCCATAAAATACTCAATCGGTTATTACGGCCAACTGTTTGATCTGGGCGGAGGGATCAGTCTTGAAGTGCTTAATTCCGCCGAGCCGGGAGACGATGATTGCAATGCCAACTCCCTGGTCACTCGCTTGGCTTATGGGCGCTTTTCCCTCCTTTTAACCGGGGATCTTAACCAGGCAAGGGAACCGTTTCTCTGTGCCAGCCAAGCGGGGCATTTACAATCGACAGTTTTAAAAGTCGGGCATCACGGCAGCCAAACCTCAACCAGCCCGGATTTTATACAATTAGTTAAACCATCAGAAGCGGTCATCAGTGTCGGCAGGCATAATAAATATCGCCATCCGCATCGTAGCTTATTGGATAGGTTGGCCGCCGCCCAAATCAGAATCTGGCGGACAGACCGGCAAGGGAATATCACCTTAAAAACCGACGGGGAGAATTACTCTATTGTCCCGCAGAAATGAGGCCGGTGTCCCAATAAGCATCGATTTTATCCTTGATATGGCGGACTTGTATAAGGATTTCGCAGGCCTCAGCCCTGGTAAATTCTTTTTTAAATTCAAATTCTTTGCCGGAGAGATAATTTAACAAGCCAGCCTGTTTGGCCGGCACGATGTATTTGTTGGCCCAGAATCCAGGCGTTAAATCAGGAAAGGGGGCGCCAGCAACATTGGCTTCTTCGGTCAGGCCGGCATACCGGGCCAAAATAGTGATTCCCTCTGCCCGGGTTAAAACTTTATTTGGTTTGAATGTCCCATCAGGATAGCCGGTAACATATCGGAGACTGTTGCCGTGGGTGATGTGTTTGTGGGCCCAATGGGTATACTTGACGTCGCTGAAAACTTCATCAGTCCCAATCCCGTCAAGCGTGGCCTGCGGGGTCCCCAGGCTCTTGACCAGCAAGGTGACTAGCTCTGCCCGGGTGATCCCTTTTTCCGGTTTGAATGTATTATCCGGATAGCCGTTGACGATTCCCAGCACGGCGTTAAGAT
>MEUF01000019.1 GCA_001771615.1 candidate division WOR-1 bacterium RIFOXYB2_FULL_48_7 | reverse complement strand
GCCCGATGCTGGGATGACTATTTAAATCAGCGTGAACCCAGGCGGCCAATGTTTTGGTCGGTCCTCTCGTATGCTGTGATCGTTGGTCTGATTGCCGTCGGCAGCTTCATGGCCGCGCAAAATTATCCGGGGGAATATGCCCAATTGGTCCCCACACTGCAGCTTCTTTTGGCTGTACTGGCAATTGGCGCTGTCGCGACAATTACTTTTTATGCGTTGAAACGTTATTCATTGACTCTCTATTCCATCCCGGCGACAGTTTTTGTTTTTGCTTTTATCCTGATAAGTGTCGCCTTGCCACAGGTTGAACCGCTCAAAGGGACAAAAGAGTTGGCCCAGTCAGTCACTCAACTCCTAAAACCAACTGACCTGATCGCCGCCTATGACATCGGTAATCGACCGGGGGTGATATTTTATAATGTCCGTCCAGTAAGATTACTAAGCAGTGAAGCAGAAGTTAGATATTTTCTTAAACACAAACAGGGTTATCTGTTTACCCAGAAAAGCAACCTAATTAAATTGATCGGGAATAAGAAAGAATCCCTGCCCGCTTTTTGCAGTAAAGGTGAATTAGCAGTTCTAAAATAAGCTGCGCTATAACCAACGTTTTATCAGCTCTCTAATAAATGCCTTATAACGATAGGCTTTGGAAATTAATTCCTCATAACGAGTCATCTCATCTTTATCAAGCTGCGATTCACCCATCAAGTCTAGAGCACTCTTCAATACGACTAAGCGTCCAATTGGAGAACGAAAATGATGATCCATTTCTCCATAATGTAAGGAGAGCATATCGATAAACCCTCTAAGTGGGAACGTTAGTTTTAGATATTCTTTCGAGGATTCCATTATCGGTCTTGGCCCACCACTAATTAATCTAATAAATTCTTGTTCCAATTC
The DNA here is from genome assembly GCA_001771615.1 of candidate division WOR-1 bacterium RIFOXYB2_FULL_48_7. Lineage (GTDB taxonomy): Bacteria > Margulisbacteria > WOR-1 > O2-12-FULL-45-9 > XYB2-FULL-48-7 > OXYB2-FULL-48-7-A. The sequence goes on along the minus strand of MEUF01000019.1, from coordinate 13,048 downwards.
AGAAATATCCATAATCCCTAATTCATTAGCAACAGGCCGCTCATCCCGGTCGATTGGCCAATTGCGGGGATCAGTAGTACTTCCAAGATCATACGCAGCTATTCGACGTTGCCATACTCGACCAAAAGACTCATTATGACTGTTTCGAATAAACCAGGTATTTTCAATTAATCTTTGAACCGCGGCATAAGGGCTACAACCTGCTTGTCGGGCCTCAGCAATAGCTTGATGAGCTATTTTAATTATATAACCAATCGGTTGATTATTTATGAAGATTATTGGCAAAATCTGTATTGTTCCAATTGTTGCCGCAAGATCCTCAATAGCCTCTGTTTTAAACTCTCCTCTATTTGCATCAAAGGCATTATTGGCACTAATTGATCTCTCAAGTTCTGGTATAAGGCCAAGGCTACTTACATTCTGAAAAGTTCTCCGATGAACTAAATTATTCCAGACTAAAAATGAAGCCAAAAGCAGAGAAGCACAGTCTCGCACATTAAGCGCAAAGGCTTGTTTCCTAATAGCACTTCGTTGATTAATCCCAAAGCTAGCTAAGGTTTTGTGATCTAATGTCACACGCATATAAGAATTATCATATGATTGCATTATAAATTTCAATTTTTCTTATTAAAAGGTATAATATTCATATGACTAAACCAGAGCTAACTGTCTCGATTCCTACCTATAATGAAGCCAAAAATGTTGAACTGATGATCATCCGGGTTTGCGATACCCTGCGCCAAGCGGGTATTGCCGGCCAGGTATTGATCATTGATGACAGTTCCCCGGATGGCACCGCGCAATTGGCCACCAAGATGGCCGATAAATACCCGGTTAAGGTCTATATCCGGACTGTAAAAGAGGGCCCTGGTCCGGCAATTCTGGACGGCATCCGCCTTTCTGACACCCCCATTACCTGCACCATGGATGGAGATTTAAGCCACCCACCGGAAGCCCTGCCAGGTATGTATAAATTAATAAAAGAAGGCCAGGCTTTGCTGGTAATCGGCAGCCGGCATATTAGCGGTGGCGGGACCTCGGATTGGATCTGGTATCGAAAATTTTTCTCCTGGGGGGCCCGAATGCTGGGACGATTTCTCACTCCGGTTAATGACCTGACCTCCGGTTTTTTTATGTTTGACAAACAAATCTTGGAAGGGGTCAAACTTTCTCCCGTCGGCTGCAAGGTTGGTTTGGAATTGATGGTCAAAGGCAATCATCACGGTAAAGTTGTGGAATACCCAATCGTTTTTACCGAACGGGCGGCAGGCGAGAGTAAAATGGGCTGGCTGGAAACCGAACGCTATCTGCGCCATCTTTTGGCTTTGTCATTATATAAGCTTAAAAGGCTTGCTCGGTTGTCATGATCGACCTGTCGATAATCATTGTTAATTATAATGGCGAAAAATACCTTCCCGGTTGCCTTGATTCACTCCCAAAAAACCCCACAAAATTAAACATAGAGGTTATTATGGTTGACAACCATTCTGCTGATAACTCTGTCAACCTGGTCAAAGACAACTATCCTGCGGTGCGAATCATTGAGCTGCCTGAAAATCGAGGTTTCTGCGCCGGAAATAATGCCGGCTTAAAAGTTTACCAGGGCCGCTACGCCCTGTTACTAAATAACGATACGATTGTTAAGGCCGGCGCACTCGAAAAAATGGTCGCTTTCCTGGATACCCATCCCAAAATCGGGGTCCTGGGACCTAAATTACTCAATACCGACGGCACCCCCCAGCATCAGGGTGGCTTGCTGGCCAAAAAGTTTTGGCTCTCCCCTGTTCCGGTTGCAGTTGACTATGTCCTGGGGGCAGCCTTACTAATCAGGCGCCAAGTGATTGATATTGTGGGTGGGTTAGATGAACATTACTTTTTCTCCAATGATGACCTGGATTACTGCCGCATGGTCCGCCGTGCCGGCTGGCAGGTATTTTTTCTCCCCGAAGCAGAGATCATTCATCATGGCGGATATACCATAAAGAAGTTCAATCAAAAACTCTTTGTTGAAGGTTTTAAGGGGGGCCTCTACTTTGCCCGCAAACATTATGGCTTTTTGATCTACTGGCTTTATCGTTTACTCTTAATTATCGGCTTGATTCTGGCCGTTATCGGTTCAGCCATATTTTACCCATTCCTTAAACATAAAGAAGTATTCAGGGCATATATACAAATATTACATTATGCTCTGACTGCTTAGTGTCTTCGTGGCTTTAATGACACAAAGGATAAAAAGTTGATGAGAAATATTTTACTGATAAGTAATGGTCATGCCGAAGACCTGGCGGCTGCCGAGATTGGCAAGCGGCTGAAATTGGCCGCCCCGGGAGTCAACCTTATCGCCCTCCCCTTGGTTGGCCTGGGCAAAGCTTATGACCGGGCAGGCATCAACTCGCTTGGAGAAAAGAAGATCCTCCCCTCCGGCGGTTTTGCCAAAGAAGGCTTTCTCTATTTGATAAAAGATCTGGCCGCCGGCCTTTTGGCCAACTTTAGTGAACAGATCAGGCTCCTCCGCCGACTTAGAAATAAAGTCGATCTGATTGTCGGCGTGGGAGATGCCTATCTGGTAGCCTTGGCCGGCCTGTTTATTGGCCGGCCGCTCCTCTTTGTTGATGGGCCAAAATCAGTTCGCATCGCCGGTTATTGGCCCTTTGAGCTTTGGCTTTTAAAACGGTTTTGTAAAAAAATAATTGTGCAGGATCAACCAACCGCGGACTTTTTGGCTGCCAAAGGGCTCCCGGCACAATATCTGGGTTCCTGGGTCATGGACTATGTCACCGTTACCGGAGATAACTTTGGCCTGGAAAAGGACCAAACGGTGATCGGCATTTTACCCGGCACCAGGGGAGAGGCTTATGACAACCTGGTCTTGAGCCTGGAAGTCTTGCTTGAACTCTCCCGCCATAAAAAGCTTACCGGGTTAATCGCTTCAACCCTGGAACTGAACAAGATCAGGGAAAAGCTCGCTTCAACCGATTGGGAATTACTGGAAACCGCCGAAGCCGGCAGCATCAAGGCAAAGCTAATCCATCCCAGCGGGTTGGAAGCCAGGCTGGTCGAAGGCAAGTTTGGCGATGTCTGCCAAAATTCCACCTTGATCATCGGTTTGGCCGGGATTGCCAATGAGCAGGCGGTCGCCTTTGGCAAACCAACCGTCTGTTTTGTCGGCACAGGCGCCCAAACTACTTTGCGCCGCTGGCAGGAAATTCAAAATATTACCGGCAAATCAATGGAAATTATCAGCGGGACCGCCGCCGAAAAAGCCCAAGCCATCCTGGCGATTATGAATAATCCTGTTGCCATGGCAGAGATGGCCGCCATCGGCAAGGCCAGCAAACCACAATGGGGAGCAACGGAGAGGATTGTCAGGCTTGTACTCGAAACAATTTAAGCAGGTGTCGCCCAAATGCCTGGATGATCACCCAGGCATTCGACCAAGCCCCGCAACGTAGCCGGTCAATTAAATAACCCAACACGCTCAAATAGACTATCGGCAAAGCATAGGGAAAATATTTTAAGGTAAAAAGCAGCCGGTTCCTAGTATTATAGCGATCAAATAAAACACCAAACCTGGCTGGCGATTTGATCTTTTGGTTTGTTTCCAGCTGGCCAATACTGGCTCCTCCCTTGTGGTACACCAGGCTCTTCGGGGCGATTCCCAGGCGAAACTTTTTCCGCCCGCGAACAGCCCAATCGATCTCTTCAAAAAAAAGGAAATATTCTTCGTTCATCAAACCGATCTCCCGCAAATAAGCCGCCGAAACCAATGTGGCACAACCCTCGATATAATTGATTTTTTTCTCCAGCTTGAGATAGCTGTTTATTGCCCCATCATCGTAAAGCTGTCCTGAGCCGGGATGGACCGATTGCCCAAACCACCGGTCGTAATATCCGCCCCCCAGGGCGGAGATACGCTTACGGTCACTATAATGCATGACCATGGACCCGCATAATCCTATCCTGGGATCTGCCTGGGCCCGTTCCACCAGGGCGGAAAGGGCTGCCGGGTCAACAACAGTATCATTGTTCAATATCCAGGCATAATCCAGATCTCCCTGGTCCAGGGCATAACGTAAACCGTAGTTGTTGCCGCCCGCGTACCCCAGGTTTTTGCCGGTTGCCAAGACTGTCACTCTCCCCGGAACGGCTTTAAGCCGCTCGACCGAGGCATCCTCCGATCCGTTATCCACAATTACAACGGTATAATTCTGATAAGCCAAGTTCAAAACAGAGGATAAACATTCCAGGGTGTCCGCATAGCCATTCCAATTCAAAATTATTATATAAACTTTTGGCTCATTCATAATAAAAAGCTTAAGACGATTATATCACAAGGGTCCTCCCCCCTTATGATATAATCAGGAGCATGGAACGCGCAATTTTCAAAGACCGGCACCTGATTTTTGTGACTACCTACCTTGGTGGGTCAGTTTCAGAAAATGGCAAAACCATTTACCAGATGACCGATTACGTCGGTCCGGCTATTTATTACTACTTCGAAAATATCCTGCCGATTATAAAAAACCGGCCCGAGGCTTTGCTGGTTATCATCGATAATGGCTCGCAGCCGGAACTTGTCAATTACCTCAAAACCCTGCCGGACAAGAATATTTTACTCCACTTGCGCTCGGACAATGTCGGCCGCCCCCGGGCAGTGAACGAATTTATTGCCGAACATATCGGGCCGAATAACCTGCCAAAATCAGTCTGGGTAATGGATCCTGATATTATTTTTGACCAGCTAAGTTTTGACCTTTTGGCGGAAGCGGTCGTGAACCTTCCGGAATTGGGCCTCTTGGGTATGCGTTACAAAAAGAACGATTGCAATCCGGAAATCTACCTATTTTTCCCACCCAAAACCCTAACCGGCAAAAACGGCAAGACTTTTAGCGTAGCTGTCCCATTTATGGCTAATGTGGCCGGCCCCATCATGGCCATGACCGGCCAGCGCCTGATGACTACCCTGAAGTTTAAGTTTTTTCCCTTTAAAGAGTATCACTGCTATGGGCACTGCGATGCGGTGATCCACGATTATTTTAAATGGCGTAGGATCAAAAGCGGCTATCTCAACGGGACGCTGGTCAATCATTTAAAGTCCGGCTCCCGGGTAGCCCCAGAGTTGCAACAATGGATGAGCCAAAAAAGATCCTGATTATCCGCCCCGATGCCATCGGCGATATGGTCTTAACCTTTCCGGCCATACAAGCTGTCAAGGATAAATTCCCCCAGGCCGAAATCACCCTCTTGGCCACCCCTTATACCGCCCCACTCCTGGCCGCTTATTCGCCCGTCCAGCGGGTAATATATGATTATGATCTGAAGAAATATAGTTTTGACCTCTCAATCAATTTTTACAACCAATTTAATGACACTTACGCGGCTTATCGGGCCGGGATCCCCTTACGGCTTGGGGATAGTTCGCGTATTTTAACGGCCTGGATGAATAACCTCAAAGTCTTTCGCCGCTGGGACGATTTTACCCGGCATGAAGTGGAATTTAATTTCGATCTGCTTAAGCCTCTGGGCATTAAAATAAGTGAACATAAACCAAAAATTAATATCCCCGCCGGTCCCGCGTTACAGGACAAGGCAGTCGGCCTGCATATTGGGTCCAAGACAAGCAGTAGCTGGCAAGCGGCCGGTTTCATTGAATTAGCGAATTGGTTAAGTAAAGAGAGAAAAAAGATTGTCTATTTGCTTGGTGGGCCGGCCGACAAAGAAAAGGGAGAGGCCATTATGCGCGCCTGTGACGGCCCGGTAATCAATTTGGCCGGGCAACAGGACCTGGCCGGCCTGATCAGGGCAATCAGCCAGCTCCAATTTTTTGTCGGCATGGATACCGGGGCCACCCACCTGGCCGCCCTGTTAAATATCCCGCTGGTCATGATCTGCCAAAACCGGAAAGCCACCCCCTTGCGTTGGGGTCCCTGGCAAACCAGGCATCAGGTTGTTGTGCCGATGTTGGGTGCCGCCCAGGCAACGGCCCGACAGGTAATTGATGCGTCCATTATTGTTTTAGAGGGAGGGGGAGCAATCTCCCGGGAAGAAGCACTACATCATTGGGCAAAGCAGGCGCTGGGGATGGCCATCGTCCATGATGAAAGCAATCGGGACAGGGCAGAAAAACTGGCCGGCTGGCTTGAGGCTGGTAACTATCGCCATTATCTGACCCAGGGAAAAAACTTCCGCGAATTATTGGATTTTTTTATCAGCCACGACACCTTGATTATCCATCAGGTTGGCCATTCGGCCGGGATAATGCCCTGGTTGGCCCAACAATTGACCGGCTCTTATCTTGCCAGCCGGGCGGTTTTGGTCAAAGACCAGCCTGGAAGCTACCACGATACCAACTCACTGATAAATTATTATTTTAGTGCGGCCAGAAAAGCCTAGCGGGCTTCCAAAGCAGGTTGTATTGCAGCCAAAAAGAGAGCCGGCCGCTCCAATTGGGCCGGTAAAATTTGGCAATTTTCCGATAAAGGGCTAAAGGCTGCTGATGAGTAAGCAGCTTGGCCAGGGTCAAATATGTCGGACGGATATTAATATCGTAAAAGTGTTTGATGAAGCGGTGGCGTTTTAATGATCTAGCTGGTGTTTGCTCCACAGTAAAGGGGAAGTTATCGACAAAGGCCTTTTCCCATTTGGTAATCGGTTCCGGCTCCATCCCCAGCCCTTGACTGACCAGACAATTTCTGACAATTGTGATCTTGGCCCCTCTCGCCTGCAGCTCTTCCGCCAGCAGCAGCAATAAATGGAGATGGATCCAGCCATGATGCAAACAAGCTTGGTTTATTGTGAAGCCTTTTACCAGATTGAGATTAAAGATATTGGTCGAAATAAGTGAAGCCCGATGCAGGTACTCATCAAGATAACTTTGCGGAGTCAGCTGTTTAACTTGCAGTGGCCCCTCCCCTTTGGGGGTCCAGGGAGAGGATAAATAATTGATATAGTAGAGCCCGGCCTCCCTGTTTTCTGCGATTAATTTGACCAGCGCCGGCAGGGCAGAACTAACCAGCCGGTCGTCATCCCCCATCAACCAGAGAAATTCGCCGTGCGCTTGTTCGATCAGCTTAAGGACATTACCGTCAAACCCCAGGTTGCTCTGGTTGCGCAGCGAACGCAGACAACCAAAGTTTTGGAATTGCCGGATAACCATCGGAGTTGGATCACTGGAATTATTATCAGAAACCAGTACTTCTATGCCAAGTTGTTGACACATGGGGAGGATGTCCGCCAGCAGCCGAGAGAGTTGTGCCGCCCGATTATAAGTCGGGATACCAATCGTCAATAGGGTCATTGATACCCTTTTTTTACCGCCTCAAAAACAGTTTCAACCTTTAGCGATTCCATACAGTTGGGATGGATGGAACAGCTCTTTTTATAACAAACCAGGCAAGGCAGCGGCGGGGCTAATTTGGCACCCAAATTATAAAGCTCTATTTCGGCTGCCGAAGTCGGCCCAAAAAAGACCGTCAGATGTTTCCAGGTGGCAATACCAAAATGCATCGCCAGACTATCGCTCGATAACAGGGAATGGCATTGGTTAATAACGGCGCCAAAACGACGCAACACTTGCGGCTTGGCTTTCGGCATGCCTGTCTCTTTGGCAATCAGTTGGTTGCGTTCCGCCTCCTGGTCGCCGCCCAAAATCATTGCCGGGATCCCCAGCTCTTTCTTGACCCGGTTGATCAAATCAATCGTCTGCTCTATCCCCCAACTCTTCTGCGGCCAGCGCAGGCCGGCTCCGGTATTAACCCCCAGAATTTTTTCACCCGAACTAAAACCAAGGCTGGCAACATACTCTTTCCCCCATTTGATTTCATCCGGATGAAGTTTAAATACATAGGGAGAAATTCCGATCCCCAGCAATTCTGCCAAGTGCTGCTGATAGCTCTTTTGATTGGCTTTTTTTAACTGGTTGGCTTCGGCCAACCCAAAACGGGAAATGATTGACATATCAAACCAGGCCGAGGGGGTGTAGATGACCCGCTTGTCGCTGTAATAAGCCCCCAGGATCTCTTTGTGCCTGAGGGTGGAGATAAACTGGCAGACTGCCTGGTCGTCTTCGAGCCCGATCACCAAATCATAGAAATTATCCAGCTCCTGATGTTTGTCCCAGATAATCACCCGGTTGAGATAAGGGTTTTCTATTAATAAGTCGCTGGCTGAAGAAGCGGTCAACCAATCAATCAGGCTGTCAGGATATTTTTTTCTCAAACCAGGCAAAATCGAAGTGGTACGCAAGACATCCCCGATCGCGCCCAGTTTGACGATTAATATTTTCACCGTAGTTTAATAATTTTCTGCCAGCAGTTCATAGTATGACTGGGGATGGCTGCAAGCAGGGCATTTTAATGGGGCCTCTTTCCCTTCATGGACATAACCGCAATTCCGGCAGCGCCATTTGACCGGGATATCTTTTCTAAATACCGTTCCGCCTTTAACATTGCGCAGCAGCGCCCGATAGCGCTTTTCATGCTGCTCTTCCACTTCGGCAATTTCCTTGAAAATGATCGCAACTTCATCAAAGCCTTCATCCTTAGCAATTTTAGCGAAATTAGTATAGAGAACCGTCCATTCTTCTTTTTCCCCATCCGCCGCCGCCGCCAAATTAGCTGCCGTGTCGCCGATTACTCCAGCCGGGTAAGTCGCGGTTATTTCGACCGCCCCACCTTCCAGAAATTTGAAGAATTTCTTGGCATGTTCCAGTTCATTGTCAGCCGTTTCCAGAAAAATCGCCGCGATTTGCTCAAAACCGGCCTTTTTGGCCACACTGGCAAAATATGTATAGCGGTTGCGGGCTTGGGATTCACCAGCAAATGATTTTAAAAGATTCTTTTCTGTTTGGGAGCCTTTGAGACTTTTCACCTCACACGACCTCCTTATGTTTTTGTGCAATAACTGCCGCCAAAGCATCCAGTGCCGCCAAATCTGCTGTTTTGGGCACTCCTTTGATGACCACTGGCGGGATGATTTCAACTTTCAGGTTAGGGATCGCTCCAGCCAAGATGTCGACCATCCGCCCTCCCCAACCGAATGATCCGATAATGGAAACAAACCTGGTCTTGGGACGGAGAGCGTTCGCCAGAAAAGCGGCATAATTGGCCAACGGGTGCGGGCCAGCCAAAACCGTCGGTGAACCGATGACAATCGTGGCTGCATCAACCATGGCCATGGCCAATTCACCAATATCGGTCCGGCTTAAATTGAAGGGCTGGACAATTACCCCCCGCTCCAGCAAAGCAGCTATCAGCCGGTCTGCCATTTTAGCCGTACTACCGTGCATGGAAACATAGGGGAAAACTACTTCATTTTTGACCTTATCCGAAGTCCAATCCTTATAAGCGTCAAGAATCAACTGCGGCCGCTGGTAGACCGGGCCATGACTGGGGCAGATCATTTTAATTTGATAGGGGGCCAGCATTTCCAGGTGTTTTTTGATGTTCGTCCGGAAGGGCATCATTATTTCCGCATAATAGCGCTTGGCCGTGCGATAGACCTCCGGCTCATTGACAGCCAACAGCTCAGCCGAAGCCAAATGCGAGCCAAACAAATCACAGGTAAACAATATCTGTTCTTCTTTCAGGTAAGTCAAAAATGTTTCGGGCCAATGGACCCAGGGGGCAAAAAGAAATTCCAGGTTTTTATCGCCCAGCGAAAGGACCTGCCGATCTTCAATAACCATAAATTGTTCATCAGAGAGCAAGAGATGTTCTTTTAGCTCATCACGGCATTTGGCATTAGTCACGACTTTTGCCATGGGAAAGGCCGCTAAAACATCGGGCAGCGAACCCGAATGGTCCTGCTCACCATGGTGGGCAATAACGTAATCAATTTTGGATATCCCCAGCTGCTGCAGATTAGCCAACAAAAAAGCTGTTTTGGTGGGATCGACAGTATCAATTAAGAGGGTCTTTTCGCTCCCTTTAATCAAATAAGAGTTATAGCTTGTCCCATTGGGCAAAGGGATCAATTCATCAAACAACCGCCTATCCCAGTCAATGGCCCCGACCTCAAAAATATTTTCAGAGATTTTTCTAACCATAGGTCAACCCAACCCCTTTCTTAGGCCATTACCTCAAATTGGTCCTTGGCCGCACCGCAGATCGGACAGGTCCAGTCATCCGGCAGGCTGGTAAAGGCAACTCCAGGCACTATACCGGAATCAGGATCCCCTTTTTCCGGATCATAAATATAACCGCAGACTTTACAAACGTATTTTTTCATCAGAGTGCAGCGCTCCACAAGCCATGAATGTTACACAGCTCCCGCGCGGTCATTTGCTTGGCCGCCACACAAAATTCCGCTTCTGGTTTATCTCCAGGTTTGAGGAATTTTCTGTAGGCCTGGCCATCGGCCAGTAATTCAATCCATTCAATATAATGTTTTTCTTCCATTGGATGCGGGACAGCCCCTATTTTGACTAAAACACCGGCAGCCGTCTTTTCGATCACCGGGACATGCTTTTCTTTGGAAGCATCAACGGTATTTTCTGTTAACAGCTCCATCGGTTGCCCGCAGCAGACTAGTTCTCCATCACCGGTGTGGAGCATTTCCACAATATTCCCGCAGACCAGGCATTTATAAACTCCCAATTGTTTCGCCTTTGCCATAAACATCACCCCTATTGGAGCTAATTTTACTCCTTCCGCACAGCAGATTCAATCATCCCCACTTGCCTATTGAGGGGCGGTTTGTTAGTATTGCCTCACTATGGATACAACTTTGATCATCATGACGCTGGGGGGGCTTGGCTATTTCTGCGGGTTCCTCACTGTTGTCACCGGCATCCTGAAGGCTAAGCTGATAATCCACAAATCTCTGGCAGCCGCGACAGTATTTTTCGCTACCGCCCACGTACTCTATGTGTTGTATGTTTATTTCACATTAATGAATTAAAAGGAGTTGGCTTATGGAATTATTAAATGACCTCAAATTGGCTGTTGACCTGGAACAAAGGGGTTTTGATTATTATACTAAAACAGCCGGCAAGACCAGCAATCCGCTGGTTGTTTCCACTTTTAACAGCTTAGCCGAGCGGGAGTTGCTCCATCTGGAGCGGGCCAAGAGTATCTACCAGAACCTGACCGGCCAGGTCCCGCTGCCAGCCGATTTAGCTGACAAGATTTCCATCAGCCGGGCCAAGCTGCTTGCCCCTATTTTGCATCACCTAAAAAAAGGTTTGGCCAAGGATTTTAGTTCAACCTCTGACATGAATATGGCTTATAAAGTGGCTGAAGAAATGGAACAATTCAGTTACAAGCTCTATGACAAGATTAATGCCGAAGCAACCGACCCCCTGGTCAAGAAGTTTTATGCCGCCCTGGCCCTGGAAGAGCGGGAACATTTTGCCATCTTGCAAGAAACCCTGGTCTATCTCAACGACCCAGGCGAGTGGTACCGGCAGAACGAACGCTGGATCATTGAGGGTTAGTGTGTTGAGAGGTAACGAAAAGCTGATAACGTGGCCTTGGCCCCATCTCCGGCGGCAATCACGATCTGTTTATCCGGTACGCTGGTAACATCCCCAGCCGCAAAGATGCCCGGCACCTGGGTATGCGCGGAACAATCGATCATTATTTCCCCAACCTGGTTTTTAGTTACAAAATCGATGAATCCGGCATTGGGAATCAACCCGATTTCAATAAATACACCTGCAACCGGCAGCTCTTTTATCTGCCCCTCATGCTCAAGCTTGATTGCCTGGACAAATTGTTGGCCGATAATTTCCAAAACCTTGGCCTGGTGAAAATAAGCAATGTTCCCGACCTTATTCAGGTTATCGATCATGACCTGGTCCCCGGTGCAAGCCGGCTGATCATTGATTAAATAGACCTGTTTAGCAAGACGCACCATCTGCAATGCGGCATCCAGGGCTGAATTGCCGCCGCCGACAATCGCGACATCCTTGCCGGCAAACAGTGGCCCATCACAAGTGGCACAGTAAGCCACTCCCTTGTTTAAATATTTTTTTTCACCGGGGACATTCAAGCTGCGCGGCTTTTTGCCGGAAGCGATAATGACCGTCTTTGTCATTAGTGGTTCACCGGCACTAAGATAGAGTTTGAAATTCTGGCCGTCCCGCTCTATGCGCGTAACTTCCACCCTTTCGCGCATATCAATCGAGTACTTGTCCAGTTGTTCGCGAAATTTGACCGCCAGCTCTGGGCCGCTGATCAATTGGAAGCCGGGGTAATTGTCTATCTCCCCTGACCAGGCCGCCTGGCCGCCGATATGTGCGCTAACAACACTAAAATTAAGCCGTTTGCGGGCAGCATAAACAGCCGCCGTAATCCCGGCCGGCCCCGCCCCGACAATAACAATATCTCTTAAGGCATCTTGGGGCATTGTTGCATCATTTTACCCGGCATCATCTTTTGCATACCCGGCATTTTCATCATTTTACCTTCACCCATCATCCCTGGACAGTTCATCCCGCCCATCTTTCCCATCTGGCTGCCGCCGTAAACAAAAACCACCAGGGCGACAACCGCGATAACCGCAGCAATCACCTGGCCACTGGTTTTCATTATTCCCGCCTCTTTATTGGCCATGACCAAGACTATATAAGCAAAGCCCAGCAACACGAACACCAACAAGACACTCATAAACACCATTTGATTCATCATTTCAGCACCTCCATTATTTTTTATTACAATAAATCCGCGATCTTTTCCAGTAACCTGTCAAACTCAAACGGCTTGGTCATGTAAGCCTCCGCCCCACACTCAAAACTCTTGATCTCATCAATTTCCTTGGCTTTGACCGTCAGGATAATCACCGGGATATGCTTAACGCTTTCGTCCGCCTTGAGCTTTTGGCAAACCTCCCAACCATTGATTTTGGGGAGCAAGACATCAAGAACTACCAGGTCAGGCTTGAATTGCATAGTCTTGTCGTAACCTTCTTCGCCGGTCTCGGCTGTTAGGACATCATAGCCCTTGGCCTTCAAACGGTCTGCGATAGCGCGCAAAATCACCGGTTCGTCGTCCACCACCAGAATCTTATTCATTTATTTCCCCTCCTTCGCTATCGGCAGCGTAAAATG
>MEUF01000018.1:16199-16395 GCA_001771615.1 candidate division WOR-1 bacterium RIFOXYB2_FULL_48_7 | reverse complement strand
AACAGGGAGAGATAATTGTCTTCATATCTATTTTTAGTGTCGGAAGATTAGCCTTTAGATTTCAGTTGAATTTAGACGGGTAATGTCCTAAGATAACCTTGCTATGCAAATTGCCATCATCGGACTGGGATTAATCGGCGGATCGATCGGTTTGGGAATAAAAGCCGCCAATCATGAGTCGCGGGTGATCGGTATT
>MEUF01000018.1:14298-16193 GCA_001771615.1 candidate division WOR-1 bacterium RIFOXYB2_FULL_48_7 | reverse complement strand
AGAGAAGAAACCATCCAGGAAGCTATCAGGCTTGGCGCTATTGATGAAGGGACAACCGACCTGGCCAAAGGGGTGGCGCAAGCCGATTTAATTTTTGTTTGTACCCCGATTAACCTGATTATCCCGGTGATTACAGAGATCGCCCCCCATTTAAAAAAAGGGACGATTGTTTCTGACGTGGGGAGTACTAAACAGGAGATTGTGGCCAAGGCAGAAAAACTGCTCCCAAAAGGCTGTTATTTTGTAGGCGGCCACCCAATGGCCGGCAAAGAAACAACCAAACTATCTGCGGCCGAAGCGGCACTTTTTAAGGACAGGAAATGGTTGATCACAAAAACTTCGCGTACCAGCTCAAAGGCGCTGGAGAAACTGGAGATGGTGATTGGGTGGTTGGGTGGTTTGACCGTTAATCTGGATCCCAAAACCCACGACCTGGTGGTGGCGGCGATCAGCCATTTGCCTTTGGTTTTGGCAGCCGCCCTGGTTAATACCGTTGCCGCTGAAGAGCAAAAAGAATTGATGGGCCGCTGTGCGGCTTCCGGTTTTCGCGATACTACAAGGGTGGCTTCGGGTGATCCGATTCTAGGCGTGGACATGTTTTCCACCAACCAAAAAGCCGTCATGAAAATGATAAAAAGCTTTAAAAAATCATTGGCCACACTGGAAAATATGATTCGTGCCAGGGATAATGAGGGGCTGAATAAGCAATTAAGTTTGGCAAAAGCTTTTCGTGACCAGGTATATATTAATAAGGAGGATTTAAAATGAAGAGGTTGATTGGTCTTTGTTTGGCGTTACTAGTTGCGGTCCCATTATATGCGGCTGCGGGCAAAATTGAGTTTGCCGATGCCCCATTCCCTGATGGGAATGTCGCGGAATCTTTTCAAGCCGGTGATTTTACCCAGTTGTATGCCCGGGCGCATTTCCCTAAAAAATTAGGGGCCATGAAGTTTGATAAAATGCAGGTAATTTTGGAAAATGTTGATGGGACCGGGATATACAAGGGGCTCACCGTTGGTCGAGGGAACATCGGCGAACGCTGGATGAATGTTAATTACATGGATTTTGATGTGATTAACGCCAGTGGCGGCAGTGAGTTTAAGGATTTTAATGAATATAAAGAGATGACCATGGATGATATTGCTGGTAAGCCGATGCGGGAAGGGGTCAAGGAGCAGACCATCATGTTGACAGTTACCTTATTTCAGATTACCGGTTACAGCAAAAAAACTGTCTGGGATGATTGGGACAAAGCCTGGGTGGAAAAGAAAACCCCAATATATGGCAAAGGAAACACCATCTCCAAGGGGAAAGTCGTCATTATTCAGAAAGAATCGGCTGTCGCGAACGGGTTTGAGGATAAAGGTGGCCTTTGGGCAATTCCTTATAGCGACCTGGTCCCCAAAGGGAGTGATGTGAGTAACTATAGCACCCCGGTGACTGTCAGCGGGTTTTCGACCGGCCATGATAAAGATGCCACCTATCCGATAGGCTATTTTTTGAATGGCTTTGGGGTGGAAACGGCCAAATTGCCGGCGGGCATCCAGACAATGGATGGGTTAAAGGCGTCATTGGCCGGGGCCGATGCCAGAAATGACATGGGTTGGAGCTATTTTATTGACGGCATCAGGAATATGGAACGCAGCCGCGGGATCAACCTTAACACCACAGCGGCCAACATTGGCGGCAATGCCGGAGAGAGAATTATTTTTACGGCCGCGCGCGGGTTTGCGGTGATTTATCTACTGCAAAAAGGGGCCTATACTTATGTTTTCTGGTTTGACCTGGGCTATGCCGATTACGGTACCTGGCAAACTGACCAGAAAAATACAATCTGGGAAGAAAAATTTACCGAACAACAGCGGCAAGCCCATTTAGCCGCCTTTGACAGCATC
>MEUF01000018.1:0-14287 GCA_001771615.1 candidate division WOR-1 bacterium RIFOXYB2_FULL_48_7 | reverse complement strand
ATAACCTCACTCTGGCTAAAGCCTCAAGGCTGCAAGGGGAACTTTTTGTCCCCGGCGATAAATCAATTTCCCACCGGGCAATTATGTTTGGTTCATTAGCTCAGGGGGCAACCACTATCAATAATTTCCTCATGAGCGCCGATTGCCTGGCTACTCTGGAGTGTTTTCGGCAAATGGGGATTCATGGGGAAATGTCCAATGTCCAAGGTCCAATGTCCAATGACTGTAAATTAATAATCTACGGAAAAGGGTTGTGCGGCTTGAAATGTCCGACCAAGACCTTGGATGTTGGTAATTCCGGCACAACTATCCGCTTAATGACAGGAATATTAGCCGGCCAGGAGTTTGAAACTAAGATTTCTGGTGACTCTTCAATCCAAAAAAGGCCGATGGGCAGAGTTGTTAGGCCATTATCAGATATGGGAGCGAATATCGTGGGTAATCGGGGGCCAGTAACTGGTAATTCGGAAGTTTATCCCCCATTAACAATCTATGGGCGTCAATTGAAGGGGATAACTTATGAATTGCCGGTGGCCAGCGCCCAGGTCAAGTCAGCGGTCCTGTTGGCGGGCTTGTATGCTCAAGGCGAGACCAGGGTGATAGAAACAATTCCCTCCCGCGACCATACAGAACGGATGATGCAATACTTTTCCATCCCCGATTACCAGTTACCAATTACCAGTGACTTTACCGGTAAGGAAGTGGCTGTCCCAGGCGACATCTCTTCGGCAGCTTTCTTTATCGTGGCCGCTCTACTAGCCCAAAAAGCGGAGCTTCGTCTGCATAATGTTGGCCTTAATCCGACCAGAACAGGCATCCTCGATGTGATCAGGCAGATGGGTGGAGGCTTTACCGTGGAAAATGAGCGAATAATTTGCAATGAGCCCCGGGGGGAAATAATTGTTAAAACCCAAAAAGAAGGATTGCGCGGGGTCAAACTGGCTGGTGAAATCATCCCTAATATCATTGATGAAATACCAATCATTGCAGTTTTAGCCACTCAAGCGGCAGGAGTAACCGAAATAAGGGGAGCTAGGGAGCTGCGGGTTAAAGAGAGTGACCGATTGGCAACGGTGACTGCGGAATTGCGTAAATTTGGCGCTAAAATTGAAGAGTTAGAGGACGGCTTAATTATTCATGGGCCAACCAGGCTGCATGGAGCAAAAATTGATTCTCATGGCGACCATCGAATTGCCATGGCAATGGCTATCGCCGGTTTGGTCGCTGACGGCGAGACAATAATTGAAAACACCGCATGTATTGAAACCTCGTTCCCCGGCTTTGAGAAGCTTTTGCATTCTTTAACTATCTAATTGCTTCATTATTATTGCCCATCTTACCGGCTGGTACGGGGAAAAACCCTTGTCTCGTGCAAATTTAATCCCATCAATTTGCGAGTAATTGCTTCATCAGTATCGGCCGGTGATAATCCTAACCTTATGTTTTGCCAGGTTGGTCGGCTTAAAAAGGCTTGCTGTTTATCTTTATTAATAGCCACCATCCAACCGGTGACATCAACACCAGCGATTGTCAGCGGTTGCATAATTATTCCGGCATCGCTCCCATAATTATGGATCCAACTTGTATCAATTTCATAGACAAGCCTAACAGAGTCAATTTCTAACCAGAGAGATTGAAGTTCTGGCGGACAAGTTAGGCTAGAGGCTCTTTTTGGGTAGGCCTGAACAATTAAAGGGAAATATCCAAGCTTCAGGTCGCCTTGTCGGGCCGCCAGGCCAAGGTACATTTCCATTTCTGTGCAGCGATAGGCTGTAAATGCCGGGATTGATTGACCACTTGTTAGTGTTAGCAGCCGATGAAATCCAGCCACTGTCGCCTGTGGAGGGGAAGGGGCTTTGGCAGCCTGGAGAAAGGGGGAGAGGCGATCCAGGCGGCAATTAAGGGTTGCTGGTTGAACAAGGTTTAACATAACATCTCTATATCGCTTATCACCGCTGATAATTTCACTGTTCCGTCGCAAAAATCAATGCTCGGCGACCGCCACCCCACCACCAACCCCGCAACCACCCCCTTCGCCCGACGTACGTCGGGCCGTAACCCCCCGGCCACCACCCAAACCGCCTCGCCATTCTCCGGATTGAGTGTAATCATTATGTTATACTTTTCCCATGAAGCACGTATTTACCCACCGCGTAATTTATCAAGATACAGATGCTGAAGGGGTTGTTTATTATGCAAACTACTTGGGCTACTTTGAGCGGGGAAGGACCGAATTATTGCGACAGATGAAGATCAACCTTAAACAGGTTAAAGAGAAGCTGGGAATTGTTTTCGCAGTCAATCGGGTGGAATGTGATTACAAAGCTCCGGCAGTTTATGACGATGAATTGACAATAACGACTGAAATTGCAGAGACTACCCCGGTCAGAATAATCTTTCAACAAGAGGCATTAAAGGGTGGTCAGCTTTTGGTCAGCGCTAAAACCACTCTCTGTGCTTTGAATGTCAGCAATTTTAAGCCAACCAGGCTACCCAAGGGACTTCTAGCCGGCTAGGTCAATAATATTATCCAACAGGTAATTTCCTGCTGATGGATTATAATTGTTGCCCCAATCAGTGATAACGCCAGCCAAGGTTTTCCCCCCGGAAATAAATGTGAGGGCTTCATCAAGTGTATGATCAAGTTCGCGGGCGCTTTGTTGGTGCAGAGGGGTCTTTGTGCCAGCCCAGGTGATGGTAACCCCCAAAGCAGCTTGCAGCGACTTCACAACTTCACGTAACGGTTGAATTTGGATCAGGCGACGGACAGTCAAGCGTGAAGACCGATCAATGGCAACTGCGTCTTCCAGGTTGACCAGGCTCAAGGTTGTGGCCCCTTCGGTCCTGGCCAAGGCCATGAGGGTCTGATGCGCCTGTCCGCGAGAGAGACTGGCCGCTTCCAGGCTGGCCATCAGGCCAGTTTCAACCAAATGCCTACCTCCTAAATGGATGCTTAGATTCCTATGGCTCTGCAGGAGTGAGGCGATATTTAATAAGCTGGCTGCTGTCGGAGAAAAATTCCTGGCCCCCACGGTTGTCTCTAATTGTTGTAACCAGTGCGGAGCTGTCCTTGCTGCTACTGCCCCGGAAACTTGAGCTCTTAATGTTCGCCAATCTGTGTTTACGCTTGCCATATTTTGCCTCCCAAAGAAGTATTAACAGATATTTGTCTGCAGATGTTTTGGATAATTTCAGGCTTTTTCAAATAACAGCCCATGGTTAGAATGTCCGATGGCAGGTATCTGTTCAGGAATCGGGTGGGGGAGTGGGGTCTCGCATTGCTGAAAGCCGGGGGAAAAGCAATCACGATAATAAGCTACATCATAAATTTCTTCCCAGTCGATTTCCCGATAGAAGACGCCATATGTAAGGGCTGTTGGGGATACATTTTGCGCTAAATGCCCGGTAAACGCCTGGAAAAAACGTTTTTCCACAGCGTCTCTAAAATACCGGTTAGTTGGAAATAGGCCATCTCCATTAAATGGCCCCCAGCGCTGTGCCCCAAGGTTAGCAAATTGGACAATATAGTCATAAAACATTGGAGAAATAGTCCCAATAAGTAAAACTATATCAGGCCGGGTATCCAGCCAGGTTAAGGGATCGCGATCCAAGGGGAGCTCCCGGCTCAGCAATCTTAAAAACTGGCTTACCCCTGTCAGTGGATTGGTTGTACTCCTAAGGATGTCAGCCACCCGTCGGTAATAATCATTTGTGTCAAAGGGGGAGAGATCAGCAGTTACCAGCTGCACACGAGGTTGCAAATTTCCTGGAAGAGCGCGGAACGCGGCCTTCAAGGGACTGTCTCTCAAATCTACCAAGGTGACGCTTCTCGCTCGCTGGACAATTGGTGCCAAGGAAAAGTCCCGGCAGCGTCCGGACCCCAGGATTAATACGTGAGCTTCCGGTCTTTGTTGCAAGGCAAAGCCAATATTGGCATCATTATGCTCCCTGGTTAAGCCGATGTTTTGAATCAATTTATGGTCGTATTCGCGCCAGTTAATGCCAACTGCCTGGCAATGCGGTTGATAAATCTGCCCGGCCTGTTTGATCGAGATACTCATAACAGAAATATGTCGACCTGCCTGGAGGATAATTTCAGCCGTTTGTCTTTCCCTTGCCGGAGAGCTAAAATACCTTTATGGCTACGGCTAAAATCAAAATCCTCTCTGATGACCTAATTAATAAAATTGCCGCTGGTGAGGTGGTAGAGCGGCCGGCTTCAATTGTTAAGGAATTAGTAGAAAATTCAATTGATGCCGGGGCTACCCAAATTATTATTGAAGTGGAAGAGGCAGGGAAGAAGCTAGTCCGGGTAACTGATAACGGTTGCGGGCTGACGGAGGATGAGATCGACTTGGCCCTGCGACGGCACTCCACTTCGAAGATTGAACAATACAGCGATCTTTTCAATATTCACTCGCTTGGTTTTAGGGGGGAGGCGCTCCCGTCAATTGCCAGTGTTACCAAATTTAAAATTGTCCCCAACGCGTCCGGCCGGGGGTTGACCATTACGGCCAAAGAGCTGTTTTACAATACGCCTGCTCGCAAGAAATTTCTCAAGGCCAATAGTACGGAGCTTAGCCATATTGGCGATATCGTGGCTAAATATGCGCTGGCTTATCCGCGGATAGCCATTAAATTAATTTCGGAAGGGAAAACTTTATTGGCTTCCACCGGCAACCGCCAGCTTTTGGATGCCATCCTGGCCATTTATGGTGGAGAGGTTGCCAGGTCATTACTGCAGGTTAACCATGCCTTCCCGGCCGGGCAGATCTTTGGTTATGTTAGCAAGCCGACCGTAAGTCGACTTGATAAGAATTATGAGAATTTCTTTGTTAACGGGCGCTATGTCAAACATTTTTTGCTCAATCGGGCCTTGGAAGAGGCCTATCGTACGCTCATCCCCAATAACCGTTACCCAATAGCTGTCCTTTTTATTGAGATCGACCCCAAGTTGGTTGATGTTAATGTCCATCCGGCCAAACGGGAGGTAAAGTTCTCCAACAACCAGGTTGTCATGGAGGCTGTTCGGCAGGCGGTCAAGGCGGTCTTGGTGGATAAGGAGAAAATAATCGGTGATAGTATCGGGCAGGGCCTTGAGCCGGGGATGGCCGACCAAATTCCTTTTGACCTGACCTATGCTGGTCTCCCAACCCTAACCCAACCTCTTCCCCAGTTAGAAGTTTCAGCCATTCAACCATTGATACCGGTCTATCAATTGCAAAATACCTATATCGTGGCAACCGATGGGGTGGATTTGATCCTGATTGACCAGCATGCTGCGCACGAGAGGATTATCTTTGACCAACTTTGTGCCAAGTGCGAGGCGCCAGTTTCAGGCTGGCAACAGCAGTTGTTATCACCAGAGACGCTTGAGGTTGAACCGTCAGCGGCGATAGCACTCAAAAACAACCTTGCTAGTCTGAATGAACTGGGATTCGAAATTGAAGAGTTTGGTACTAACACATTTTTGATCCGGGCTGTCCCGGCCTTATCATCAAAAACAGTGATAAAACCGCTAATTTTAAAGATTATAAATGATTTAAAGGAGTTACGAAATTCTGCCCAGATAGAGGTTAATAAAGAGACTATTCGCAAGCTGGTTGCCTGTCATAGCGCAATAAAAGCGGGCGACAAGCTTGGCCAGGTTGAGATGGGGCAATTGATCCGTGACCTGTATCTGACTACCAATCCGCTAACCTGTCCCCATGGTCGACCGACGATGTTTCGCCTCCCTAAAAGTGAAATTGAACGGAAATTCGGTCGATAATTGACTGGTTTTCGTCACCCTACTGTTTTTATCTTTATGGCAACAAAATTGCATTATAAAAATGTGCGTGATACCATAAACCAGAAAAGAAGGAGAGATTTGGTTTGTCAAAAAATTTAGTTATTGTGGAGAGTCCCGCTAAAGCCCGAACGCTGGAAAAGTTCCTGGGGAAGGATTTTAGCGTAGAGGCGAGTGGGGGGCACGTCCGTGACCTGCCGGCCAAATCGATTGGAGTTAAGGTTGACAAGAATTTTGAACCCTCTTACCAGATAATTAAGGGTAAAGAGAAGATAGTCAACAATTTAAAAGCCGCTGCCGCCAAGGCCAAGCTGATATACCTTGCCCCAGATCCTGATAGAGAAGGTGAGGCTATTGCCTGGCACCTCAAGGTCCTATTAGGGGATAAACCAAATATCAAGAGGATCGAATTCCACGAAATAACCAAGCAGGCAGTTACCGAAGCGGTTAAGCATCCCAGGGAAGTTGATATTGATCGGGTCAATGCGCAGCAAGCACGCAGGATCCTTGACCGTCTGGTGGGGTATAAGCTTAGCCCGCTTTTATGGAAAAAAGTACGTAAAGGCCTGTCAGCCGGACGGGTCCAATCGGTGGCAGTCCGTTTAATCTGTGAGCGTGAAGAAGCGATTGGCAGGTTCAAGCCCGAAGAATACTGGGATGTTAAAGCAAAATTAGCAACTGACAGCCAGGAAGAATTTTGGGCCAGGTTAATTGCCAAGGGGGATAAACCCCTGGGAGTCAGGCCAAAGGAAAAAGGTCAGCTGATCTCGTCCAAGGCCGAAGCCGATAAAATCAGCCAGGAGCTGGCAACCGCCCATTACCTGGTTAAAGAGATCAGGCGGAAAGAGCAGAAACGCTATCCAGCGCCTCCCTTTATCACCAGTACCCTACAGCAAGATGCAGCCAGAAAATTGGGCTTTTCGGCCAAACGGACGATGATGATTGCCCAAAAGTTGTATGAAGGGATTGATCTTCAAGGGGAGGGGCATGTCGGTCTTATTACCTACATGAGAACAGACTCGGTCAGAATTGCCACAGAGGCGGAGAATGAAGTCAGGCAATATATTAATGACAGTTTTGGCTCACCATATCTGCCAAAGGCCCCTATTCATTATAAAAAGAAGAAACAGGCCCAAGATGCCCACGAAGCCATTCGTCCCACTTCTGCCCTGCGTACCCCGGAAAACATCAAAGCCAGCCTTAAGCCCGACGAATTCAAGGTTTATGAGTTGATCTGGAAGCGATTTGTGGCCTGCCAGATGAATCCGGCTGTTTTTGACCAGACCTCGATTGATATCGCGGCCGGAGAATATTTATTGCGGGCGAACGGTTCGATAATTAAATTTGACGGCTTTTTGAAGCTATACGAAGAGAGCCGGGATGAAAGTGAGCCGGGAGAAGAAGAGACCGCCCTTCTCCCCAATTTAAGCGAAAAACAGAACCTGAAAATGCTGGAAATATTACCCTTGCAACATTTTACAGAGCCACCGCCGCGCTATACAGAAGCTTCGCTGGTCAAGGAATTAGAGTTGAAAGGGATCGGCCGGCCGTCAACTTATGCCCCGATCATTTCTACTATTCAAGATAGAGGCTATGTGATTAAAGAAGGTCGGGCCCTGAAGCCGACCGAAATAGGTATGACGACTAATGGCTTGCTGGTTAAGCATTTTCCGGTAATTATGGATGTCAAATTTACCGCCCAGATGGAAGATGAGCTTGACCAGATCATGGAAGACAAATTGGAATGGACCAAAGCGTTGAAAGATTTTTATGGTCCTTTTTCAGCCGCCTTGGCGGAGGCAGATATAAAAATGGAAAAAGTTAAAAAAGAGACGGTGCTCGAGGAAAAATGCCCCGATTGCGGGAATAAATTAGTCATCCGGCAAGGGCGCTATGGTGATTTTGTGGCCTGTTCCACCTATCCGAAATGCAAATATACCAGAAATTTGGATGAGCGCGAGGGGGGGCCGCAGCAGCCAAAGGAAGTCTGTGAAAAATGCGGCAAACCGATGGTGGTCAAGCGTGGCCGTTTTGGGGAGTTTCTTGCCTGCTCCGGCTATCCCCAATGCAAAAACATAAAACCGCTCCTAAAAAAGGTTGGGGTCAAGTGCCCAAAATGCGGCGGAGATTTGGTAGAGCGCCGGACCAAACGGGGCAAACTGTTTTACAGCTGCAGCAATTATCCCAAGTGCGATTTTGCCACTTGGCAGAGGCCGACACCGGATAATATCAAGGGAAAAGATGATGCTTAAGGACTTGTTGGCCAGAAATCTGGCCTTAAAATTGTTAGCTGTGGCCTTGGCCGGGTTGCTCTGGTTTGTGGCCAAAAACGGGTTGATCAAGTAATGCGCGAATTTAAGCAGCCAAACGATATTTATCAATATACGCTGCGGGCTAAAAACCACGGTAAAAAAGTCGGCCTTGTCCCCACGATGGGGGCGTTGCACGAAGGGCACCTATCGCTGATCGAAGCGTGTAAAAGGCGGGCCGATATAGCTGTGGTCAGTATATTTGTCAATCCGACCCAATTTGCTCCCAACGAAGATTTTCGCCAATACCCCCGCGATCTGCGCCGCGACAAAAAATTACTCAAAGAGCTGCAGGTGGATGCTTTATTCGTTCCCGAGGCCGAAGCTATGTATGCTCCGGGTTTTCGGGCTTACGTTGAGGTGGAAGAATTTTCGAAAAAGATGTGCGGCCGAAGCCGGCCAACCCATTTTCGGGGCGTGGCCACGGTGGTGACTAAATTATTGAATATTATTGCCCCGGATATTGCTTTTTTTGGGGAAAAAGATTTTCAGCAGCAATTAATTATCCGCCGCCTGGTAAGCGACCTGAACCTGCCGGTGGAAATAGTGACCATGCCAACTGTCCGCGAACTCGACGGACTGGCTAAAAGCTCGCGCAATAAATATTTAAATCATCGTGAAAGGCAGGCGGCAGTGGTCCTTTACCGATCGTTGAAGATGGCCAAGGAAGAAATTGAGGGAGGGGAGAGGGATGCCCGTAAGATTACTTTTAAAATCCGCTCCTTGATCGGCTCTGAACCATCGGTTCGCATTGATTATGTAGCCGTTGCTGATCCCGAAACCCTGGAAGATGTGGTTGATATCCGGGGGAGGGTGGTTATTGCCCTGGCGGTTTATCTGGGTAAAACCAGGCTGATTGATAACCTAATAGTGGGCAAGTAGTGAGTTGAGCGTTGTAAGTTGATAATTGTTTAACAGGGGGGACAGACGATGCGGAGGGGATTTACTTTGGTTGAGCTGCTGGTGGTTGTTGGCTTATTTGTACTTTTTATTTCCTTGGCTTTCAGTTCACTTCATTCCTTCAGGGCTTTAATCCAGTCAGAACTGCAGGCAGAATCACTGCGAGCTGAACTCCATAATAGGCAGGCGCGGGCGCTATCAAAAGGGGAACCATGCGGCCTGACTGTTGCTGGCAAAGAGTTATTTTTTTCTGCCAGTGGCCACGCTATTCCGGGAAAAAGTGGCACGATCAAATTCCAGCCTCGAAAGGTAATCCTTTCCTCGGTCGGGAGGGTCAGGATTGAATAAATCAGGCGTTACCTTGATTGAAGTAATGATTGCCATGGCCTTATTGCTGGCAGTTGCGGCGACAATTGTGCCGCTTTTCCGCTCCTTGAAGGCAAATCAACAATATAACCAGCGGGTCACAATGGCTTTGTTGGAGGCAAGAAGCCAAATGGAAAGCCTGCAGGCCAGGCCATTAGCCGAGTTAATAAAATTAAACGGAAAACATATTTCCGTTAAGGCTTTGGCCCCCGATTTGTTCTCGGTCAGCGTGCACTTAAGCCAGCCAACCATTTGTTTATCGACCTTGCGGATTGGACCATGAAGAAAAACGGCTTTACTTTGGTCGAACTGCTGTCGTCCTTGGCGTTATCCTTAATGGTAATTAGCTTACTTTTGTTTTTGGTTGGGAGGACATGGCGCTTCTATCGCCAAACCGCCAAAAACAATAATTCTGCCCAGGTAGTTTTGATTATCATGGAACGATTGGGTAGAGAAATCCGTAATGGGCACTCTTTTGAGGCCACAAGCGCCCATAATTGCCTGAAGTTCCACATTAAAAATAACCAGATTAACTATTGCTGGGACAAGGGGCTGCTAAAACGGGATGGACAACCGCTTTCCAATCAGGGGGAGATAAAGCACCTTGAATTTGTGGTGAATAATGAATATGTCAGGATGTGTGTGGATAATTATGAACAAACAATTGCCATCCGCAAAAAGTAATAATCGGGGTGGGGCCGCACTATTATTGACAATAGTTATTTCAGCCGTCTGTTTGTCTTTGGTTTTTGGCGGGGCTGCACTTATTGTTGCCAGCCGCTCGGGAACCGCCCGGCTGATTGAGCGGGAAAAGGCTTTTTGGCTGGCAGAAGGGGCCATCGCCGAAGGGCGCTGGCAGCTAAAACATAATTCCGGCTGGTTCACCGACCCCGCGCACTATCCCAGCGATGACAGGGATTGGTTAAAGGGGAAGCTGCAATTCTTTGAGGCGAAAAGCAGTTTGGCTGTCAGGGAGCTGGGAAAGAGTTGTTTATACGGCATAGGCAGGCAGGGGGAGGCGATGGTAATTATCAAAGTTCAATTTGACCCAATCAGCCAAAAGGTGATAGAGTGGAGAGAGATTTAGGAGACAGTTAATAATATGAATTATGTTTTATTGGTTATTTCAGTTTCTTTGGCAGTCGCCGGCCAGCTTTTGATGAAAAAAGGGATGATGATTTTTGGGACCTTTCCGGCCAGCCAGCTTTTGTTTAAAATAATTCCTATGATACTTAATCCATGGGTTTTTCTTGGGTTTGTCTGCTTTGGCCTCTCTTCGCTTTTTTGGCTGGTGGTGCTTTCCCGGCTCCCATTAAGCCTGGTCTATCCCATGGTCAGTTTTGCCTATGTCCTGGTGGCGCTTTTATCGATGTTTTTCTTTAAAGAGAGTGTCACCTTGGTCCGCTGGGCGGGTATTTTTGTCATTGTGGCCGGGGTTATTTTAATCTCGCGATCGTAATTCCTAGGTACAAGTTTTCCCCTTTTTATCACGATAATAAGACATATGGATGCTTCGATTGCCTTAATTACCAGGCGCTTATGTGTAGGGCCCCAAGAAGCGGCTCCCCCAAAGCCAAAAGAAAAAGTCAAACAATCTGACCTGCCCGTTGCGCGCGAAACAGTGGCTGCCGGGCCAGCGGTCCTTACTGACCGGTCAAAAGTGCAGGCGGATTATGAAAAGCTTATTGGCAGAATCAAAGATGGGAATGATGATCAGGTTGTCGCCTTAATCGACGTTTTAGTCAAGGAAAAAGGTATTCCCCATCTTTATATGTTGGGGCAACTTGCCCTGCAACAATATCAATATGAACTAGCCAGATTTGTTTTTGCTCACTCACTGGCGTACCTAGAAGCCTTGTCTGCCTCTACCATAGATGAGCGATTGTTAAAGGCCGCCTGTTTAGCCCAATTTGGCTTATATGACAAGGCTATTGCCGAATATAAAGGATTGTTAAAAGAGCCCCTCCCGGACTCGCAACGTCCGATGGTTATGCTGGGCCTGGCACAGACCTATTATGGTTTAATGATGTTTCAGGCGGCGGAAGGGATAGCCATAGAGATTGTCAGGGCCATTCCCGATTGTTTAGAAGGCTGGTTTTTACTCTACAACACAGCCAGGCAGACAAACAATAAAGAGCAAATGGCTGAAGCAAAGCAAGCGATAGAAGCTGCCGCAGCCCGCGACGGATTGTTGCGCCTGCGCCTGCTCCCTTTCCAAGAAACGCCGGAGCTGATGTTCGAATATGCCTGCATTAAGTATGAAGAATGCCAATATGATTACGCTGAACAGCTTTTTTCCTTTGTGTTAAAAAATGGAGATCAGGAAACAAAAAGAGCGGCGGTTGTTTATTTAATGAAGACATATCAAACCGGGCAGAAGCTGGGCAAACTAAAAGAACTGGCGGAGATTGCCGTGCAGGAGGGTTTTTATCTCGAAGCGTATGGGATCAGAGCATCAATCGCTATTAGCGAAAGCGTCTCTCCAGAAGCTAGGCGAAACCCAGAACTTAGCACGGCAAAAATGGCCGAGGCGGACGAATATATGGCACAAGCCGGCCGGCTTATTCAAGACCAGGTTGCAGCTTTTCCAACCATCCCTAATGTATTGATCTTGCTGGAAGATGGAATTTTTAGACAATCGGATATTGACCAGAATATTACCGAGTATCTGCAACAAATAAAAACTAACCTGCCAGCCGAAGCCAGGGCGTTTCGCCAGTTAATTGAGCGCTGGCAATTGTTAGCGGTAATCCATATGTCAGCCGTGACCCGGAGCCCGCAGCCATATGGAGAATTGGCGGTCGTCTATCGCTCTCCCGACTGTTTCCCGGGGACCAGCCAGGCGGTTTTCCCTTCTTTGCCCGTATTGCAGGCGGAAGAGCTGTTGAGGCAGCCAGACCAGTACGAACTTAAATATCCGGTCAAAGACCGGGCCAAATTATTTGGTTTACTTGAAAAATTTGCCCAGGCCAGAGGGCTTGATGCCAGGTTGGTAGATAGTGTCCAGGCGATTAATTTATTGGTTGATTTTACCCTGGAAACGGTTAAGGAATACCAGGAGTCCCCGCTGGCGGATGAAAATTGTACGCCGATTGAGGAAAAAATTGCCCGGGGCGATTTTGATAAAGCTGTTTGCCGAAATTATACGATGATATTTTTGGCCATGTTTAAAGAACTAAAAGCACATAATGGCAGCCTGGCCAATATTGTCGCTATATCTGATTATGGCAAAAGCCACACATTTATCACTTTGGCGGCCATAACCTCGCAGGGCTTGGTCGTAACCTCAATCGACCCCACCTGGGCGGACGATGGCGCCCCCCTGGAAACGAACCCGGAAAACCTTGGGTTGGCTGCAACTTTAAGCCGATTGCTTCTGGCTCATGAGCTGGAAAAAAGCCTGGCGATGGTTGGGGAGCATCTGGTTACGGCGGGGGAGGACGAGTATGTCTTTAAACTGCAATTATTATCCAATCTTTTTGTCTCTGCGGACCAGGCAGGGATGCTTAATTCTGATTCGGCTGAGTGGATCAGGATCAAAGTGGAGCAATTATTGTTTGAAATTCCCTTAGATTCGGACAATGCCGTGCTTAGGGCGCAGGCCAATTATTTATTGGGTCGGGTGGCTTTTTGCCAGCAGGAGTTTCGGGCAGCTCATCAATATTTCTTTGAGGCGCTCAAAATGGCAGAACATGGGCTGTCTCCCGAATTATCAATGGAAATTGAGACACTTATTATCCAATGTCTGGATTGTCAGGGAGAGACAGAGACTCTATTAAAACTGGCAGAAAGCTATTTGGCCGATGGGCGGCTTTTCTCTGTGGTTGGCAAAAAGGGGGCCTTAGTTTCACCAATTGTCCGTTATCTGCCGGATGGGACCAAAATTGAATTAAACATAAACAACCAGGCCTATTTGACAAAGGTGGTCAAAGGACGGATTGTTTGGCCAAAACCGCTGGCCGAATATAAAGATCAAATTGAAGGACGGAGCTTTTTAGTCAGAATTATTCCCCGGTCTTAATCCTGCTTATAATACTTGGTAAAATCTTCCGGCTTTAGGTTGTTGATAAAATCTTTAAACTTCTTGGTCTCTTCGGCATCTTTTTCTGAATTAACCAGCCGTGATTGCATCATGACAACTTCGGCCACAAATATCGGGACATTGCTGCGCACCGCCAGGGCGATGGCATCAGACGGCCGGGCATCGAGATTGATCGTTTTACCCTCGGCATTTTTGATCTCAACAAAAGAAAAGAAGGTGCCGTCTTTGACGTCATTGACCACAACGCGGCTAATTGAGCCGCCCAGGGTCTCGATCGAACTTTTTAGCAGATCATGGGTCATGGGGCGGGGGGGCTTGGCTCCCTGCAGCTCCATGGCAATAGCGGCGGCTTCAAATACGCCGATCCAGATAGGGAGAAAATTGATTTCCTCGGCATCTCGCAGCAAAACTATGGGGGACATATTGCGGGGGTCAAAACCCAGCCCCCCGATGACCATCTCTATCATCTTACTTGATGGCTTCGATAATCTTGGCAAAGGCGGCCTGGTCGTGGACTGCCAGGTCGGCCAAAATTTTGCGGTCGAGCTTGATGTTGGCTTTTTTCAAGCCATTGATAAATTTGCTGTAAGAGAGCCCCGCCGCCTTGACTGCGGCATTGATCCGGATGATCCAGAGTGCGCGCATTTCCCGTTTTTTGTTTTTGCGGTGGCGGGTGGCATGGGTCATGGCCTTCATGACCGCTTCTTTGGCCCGCCTAAATTGGGTCCTTAGGGTAATCCTGAAGCCTTTTGCCTTGGCGCGAACTTTGGCCCGGCGCCGGCGGGCAACAAAACCACGTTTAACTCTAACCATTAGCGTGCTCCTCCTGGAATCATGTCCTGGACCCTGCGTTCATCAGTGCGGGAAAGGACCTTTTTCCTT
>MEUF01000017.1:14323-14580 GCA_001771615.1 candidate division WOR-1 bacterium RIFOXYB2_FULL_48_7 | reverse complement strand
CATTTTCCCAGCCGCAACCCAAGGCCCCACCCCCACCACCCTGCCCATTGTCGACCAGGTCGCCGGCAGCCCCAAAAAAGCGGTCAAAGAAGTTAATGAAAACTTGACCGCCGCCCAGATCAACCTGGCCGACCCTTTTGTTGTAAAAATTGGCGTCAAAAAGAAAGATGCCACTCCGGCTACCGTTGATCAAGTTAAACCGGCCGAACCGGTGCTCGAGGGGGTTTGGGTAGATTCGGGCATGCGGGTCGCTTTTA
>MEUF01000017.1:10779-14296 GCA_001771615.1 candidate division WOR-1 bacterium RIFOXYB2_FULL_48_7 | reverse complement strand
GCAAAATAATGGGCTATAGGATCATTTCCATTCTCAAAGACCAGGTGATTTTAGAAAAAGGCGGACATATTAAAACATTAAAGATGGAGGCAAAATAATGAAAAAGTTAGTACTGTTGCTGCTGCTGGTTAGCTTAATGGTCCCGCTCTATGCGAAAGAGATGAGTAATGTCAGTATCGCCAAAGGGAAGGTTTACTTAAACCTTAAAGATGCCGATATTAAATCCGTGCTGCAGATCTTTGCCAAAGCCACCGGGATCAATATTGTGGCCGGTGATGATGTCACAGGCAAAGTAACAGTCACATTTTCTGGTGTCGACCCGAAAAACGGGCTCGAAGCAATATTGCGGACCAAGGGGCTGGATTGGTTCGAGGACGCCGGCACAATTTTCATTTCAACAAAAAAGATTATGCGCACTTACTACCTGAATAATGCCCGCCCCTCTGACCTGTCAACAACACTAAGTTCGATCCTCCCGACCGGCAGTGTCGTCACCGCTGATGATTCTTATAACGCATTAGTCATCCAAACCTCCTCTGATTATCTTCCCCGATTGGAAAAATTAATCAAAGAATTGGATATCCCCCCTACCCAGGTTATGATCGAGGTCAAAATGCTTCAACTGGTCAACAGCGATGGCAGCACCGTCGGTATTGACGCCAGCTACAAGAAAACCGGCACCAACAATAATTACGTCGACACAACCGGGTTAGCCGGCCGCAAGACCGACTCGGCGGCGCAAGGGCTCTACGCACATGCCATGTCCATTTTTTCGACCGCCAGCTTAGAGGCTTTTGTTTCAGCCCTGGCAACCAAACAGAAAACTGACCTGGTCGCCTCACCAAAATTAACCACCCTCAACAATAAGGAAGCCACCCTCCTGATCGGCTCCAAATTGGGCTACAAAACAGATGTCATCTCCCAGACCTCAACCACTCAAGTGGTTAATTTTTTAAATGTTGGCACCTCTTTGACCATCAAGCCGAACGTTACCAAAAGCGGTTTTATCCGCATGAGGGTTTATCCCAAAGTCAGCGAAGGGCAAATTGTTAACGGCCTGCCGCAGGAGGATACGACCGAAACCAATAATGAAGTTCTGGTCAAAGACGGGCAGACCTTTGTGATAGGCGGCTTAATTAAGGAAAAAGATATTTTAACTGATTATGGCATTCCATTTTTAATGGATATTCCGCTGATCGGCAGCCTGTTCCGCAAGTCAGTTACCTCAACAGAAAAGAATGAATTATTGGTCTTTGTTACCCCGCACATCATTACCGAGGCTTATCTGGACGAGCTAAATGCTCCGATAAAAGAGATGACCAAAAAGACCATGGATAGTACCGCCAAGATTATTCATTAGTCGCAGAGCGGGTCATGAGGGCGGTAAGTGCCTGATAGGGGTCTTTTTCTTCGTA
The DNA here is from genome assembly GCA_001771615.1 of candidate division WOR-1 bacterium RIFOXYB2_FULL_48_7. Classification (GTDB taxonomy): domain Bacteria; phylum Margulisbacteria; class WOR-1; order O2-12-FULL-45-9; family XYB2-FULL-48-7; genus OXYB2-FULL-48-7-A. The sequence continues at coordinate 12,881 of MEUF01000017.1, read as the reverse complement.
GAGAACGTTATAGACTTCCTGGCTGATCGGCATATTAACTCCGAGCTTCCGGCTTAAGCCCAAAGCGGCCACAGTGGTCGGGACCCCTTCAGCCACAGTTTTTGTTTCGGCCAGAATGGCGGAAAGTTTTTTCCCTTGGGCCAAAGCCTGGCCAACCCGATGATTGCGGGAGAGCTGGCTGGAACAAGTTGTAATCAGATCTCCCATGCCGGATAGCCCGGCAAAAGTCTCTTCCCGGGCACCGAGTGCTTTCCCAAGTCGTGATATTTCAGCCATGCCGCGGACTAATAACGCCGCCTTGGCATTATCACCCAAAGCCAAACCATCCGCCAATCCTGCAGCTATGGCGATCACATTTTTAAGCGCGCCGCCCAATTGCACCCCAATCAAATCATCATTGGTATAAACCCGAAAACGCTCCAACATTAAGCTCTCCTGCACTTTGACGGCTAAAGCCCTCTCTTTGGCGGCGGCTACGATTGCGGCCGGCAATCCTTTGGCAATCTCACTTGACAGGTTAGGTCCCGACAGGGCAATAATCTGCTGGCTGCCAATTTCGGAACTGATAATTTCTGACGGCAGGCAAAATGTTTTGTCCTCAATCCCCTTGCTGGCAGACACAATCGTTGCGGCTGGAGAAATCCTGGTTTTAAATTGCCTGGCTATAGATCGCAGGTGTTGAGTGGGCACCACAAAGAAGAATATCTCGGCCGCAAAAGTTTCCACCAGATTGGCCGTCGGCCTTACCCCATCGGTTAACGGATAACCAGGTAAAAAGCGTTTATTTTCCCGATATTCCAGGATCTCGGCGATTAAATCCGGCTCAAACGCCCAAAGGGTTACTTGATGTTTTTTCTCGGCCAGAATAATTGCCAGCGTCGTTCCCCACGCCCCCGCGCCAATAACTGCAACTTTAGCCATTTTTCCTGCCTACCTTGTTTTCTGTCCCCGCTAACAAGCGGGCAATATTTGTCCGATGTCGAATAATGATGAAAGCGGTGACCAGGGCAACTAGCAACGTGAACGGAAGTGGTTTATTAAACACAAACATCATTATGGTAGCGGCCAGGGCTGTCACCATTGAAGCAACTGATACATAACGGGTAGTAGTAATTAGAATAATCGCCATCACCATGGCAATGATAAAAATATCGGGTGCCAGGCCAGCCAAGACCCCCAGTCCGGTCGCTGCTCCCTTCCCCCCTTTAAACCCAAGAAAAATGGAAAACATGTGGCCAAGAATAGCTCCAAAACCAAGTAACAGGACAAAAACAGGATCGCCACCCAACCAGTACCCCAAATAGACCGCCAGCCAACCCTTGAGGAAATCGAGAGCAAAAACCAAGCCGCCAGCCAGGGGGCCAAGAGTCCGAAAAACATTAGTCGCCCCGATATTTCCGGAGCCATGCCGGCGGATATCAACCTGCCAAAAGCGGGCGACCAGCCAGCCAAAAGGGATCGAACCCAGCAGATAGGCCAATAAAATGTACATAGTCGGCATCAGCTCATTCTACTTAACTTGAAATGAGAGGTCAAGATAAGGTATAATTTCACGTCAGATATGGCAATACCAATCACCGAAGTCAGACCGGGAAATGCGGTCGAAATTGATGGCAAACTTTATAAATGCTTGGAGTATAACCACATTAAGTGGGCCCAGCAGGCCAGGGTCAGGGCCAAGTTCAAAGACCTGCGGACTGGGGCCAACATTGAGCGGACATTCAATGTAGATGAAAAGGTGGAGCGGGCCAGGATTGAGTTCAAGCCAATGCAATTCCTCTACGCTGATGGCGAAGGCTATCATTTTATGGAACAGGCAACCTATGAACAGATCACCATCCCAAACAACAAAATGGCTGACGTTGCCAAGTACATAAAAGAGGGTTTTGTGGCCAATATCTCCTTCTTTGGCGAAGAGGTCCTGGATGTTGATATCCCGGCCTCGGTGGAACTTAAAGTTACCGATACTTCCCCAGGCTTCAAGGGAGACACAGTATCTGGCGGCAAACCGGCCACCATGGAGACCGGGTTGGTCATCCAGGTCCCCTTTTTTGTTAATGTCGGCGACGAATTACGGATTGATACCCGTGAAGGTAAGTATC
>MEUF01000017.1:0-10760 GCA_001771615.1 candidate division WOR-1 bacterium RIFOXYB2_FULL_48_7 | reverse complement strand
TTGGAGGTGCTCCGTGGCTGATTTTGACATTATTAAGAAACTGATTCAGATGGTGAAAGACGAAGATATCACTGGTTTAGCAATCGAGGAAAAAGGAGTCAAATATGAAGTCAGGCGGGAAAAGGGACATGTCCTGCCGGCGCATCAACCTTCTGGCCCATCAACCCATCAACCTAGCCACCCAACAACCCAACAACCAATAGCCAAAACCGATGAAGATGAGGGGCTTGTAGCCATCACCTCACCAATGGTCGGCACTTTTTACCGCTCCCCCTCCCCTGAAGCCCCGGCCTTCGTCAACGTTGGCGACCATGTCGCTGCCGGCAAAGTGGTTTGTATTGTTGAAGCGATGAAGCTGTTTAACGAGATCGAATCCGAAGTCAGCGGAACAATTGTCAAGATCCTGGCCGAAAATGGCAAGCCAGTTGAGTACGGCCAAAAACTGTTTTTACTTAAAAAGTAGTAATTGCAGCGCAATTATAATCAGGTAAGCGGCAAAAAGCCGCCGTAAAAGTTCTGGGGCGATCGGTTGAGCCCAGATACTACCAAACAGCCCGCCGATTAAGAAGCCCCCCGCAATGAGCAAAGCAAACTTCACATTAACCTGGCCAACCTGGTAATACTTAAGCACGGCCAAAATACCAACCGGCAGCAATAATGCCGCCAATGAAGTCCCCTGGGCCAGGTGCTGCGACATTTTAAAGATCATGATCAAGGCGGGAATTATAATTGTGGCTCCGCCAATGCCCAGGAAGCCGCTTAGCACCCCGGCTGCCAGCCCCACCAACAATAAGCCGATTATTTCCATTTACTTGAGCAATTCTCTGACAAATTGGTTGACCAGTTTTCCATCAATCCCGGGCTGCCGAGTTGTAACTTCCTTCATGACTTTGCCCATTTCTTTGATTGATGTCGCCCCGACCGAAGCGATAACCGCAGTAACGAGATTCTTGACCTCTTCCGGAGCCAGCTGTTTGGGAAGGTACTCCAGGACAATCTGCAGTTCCTTTTCTATTCTGGCCACATCATCAGGGCGGTTAACTTTTCTAAATTCTTCGATCCCGTCCTTAAGCTCTTTGGAATACTTCGTGATGATCTTAACCAGCTCTGCCTCCGGCAAATCACCGCGGGCATTGACATAGAGGATTTTGCTTTTCATCATCCGCAAGACCCCCAGGCGGAATTCCGCCTGGCTTTTCATCGCCGCCTGCAGATCGGCATTAATTCTGGTTAGTAAATTCTCCATTTCAACTCCTGATTAAGGCACGTAACGGAGGAACCTGAAGGCTCCCGCGGCGATGCCGTTAAATCTCCCCTCCGGGTTCAAGAGGATTCGCTGGACATAAAGTCTGTAGGCAACTTTTTCTCCACTGACCTCCGTGCTCAAGTCAACCGGCATCAAAAACGAATTATTGGTTAACAACTTTGCCATATCGGTCCCGGTCGCATAAACAGGGGTGTTGTCTGCATCATCTACCTCCAGCGTGGTTGCCCCCACCGTTGTCCCGTATCTGGACACCTCCAGGGCATAGGCCCAGGCATAGCCGGTGGGAATAGTCACGACCGCCACTTCGCTGGTACTCCATTTGATAATCGGCCTTTTGTCGCTGACGGTAGTGATTTGATAGTAAGGGACAGGGCTGTTTAAATTTTCAAACAGGCTCCCATCAATTCGTTGAACCGTCGGCTCTGGGATCTCGACCATTTCGATGGTTACCGGCTTCGTCAATAGGGCCGAATTCGAAAGTGTCGCTTCCAAGGTGAAATAATTAGTCCCGCTCACCACTGTCGGGCCCGTCTCTGAAGCCAAGGTGTACATCGTCGAGCCGGGAGCGTTAGCGCTTAATGATTTTGTTGTCCCGTCAGAACTTCTGATATTTACTGCCGTAGCGGTGATCCCTGATCCGGTCGGGAAATAAAGCTGGATGCCGCCCCCCAACTTCCAACCGCCATAACTCCCGTAGTAGAGGTTGATTTCCTGGAAGAATGGCTCATTGGTCGCAATACCGGATCCAGCGGTGATGTAACCGAGCTGGTCAATAAATTTAATTTCATCAACCGCGGTTCCCTGCGGTAATATATTCTGTTTGATATAATTTTCAACCGCCAGCTGCTGGCTGACCTCGAGCGTACTGGTGGCGGTCAGAGTAAGAGTTTGTCCGGCGTTAAAAACCATATATTCCGGTTCGGTAATCAGGGCGTCGCTGCTCCCGGCAACCAGGCTGTCATATTTTGTTTTAATGCCGGCTAATTGTTGATTAAGGCCGTTAACCACATTGGCAGAGTTGATCGAGGTCCCAGCCGCCTGGCTTAGGGCATTAACCACTTCAGTAATAGTCTTGGTCTCACTATTAATGTAAGCCTGCCCCATCGCCTTGGTCGCTTCTTTTGGCAATATGTATCCCTGCCCTGGCCCGGTAATAGTCACTTCATTTAAATACTTTGTGGCCAGGTTAAGGTTGCTATCGAGTTTGGCAGTATTCCCCATGTTTTCTATTTTGACTTTTTTGAAGGCTTTGTCGGCATTCCCCTTGTTTTCAGCAATCCCCGAAGCGGCCAGCCCCACCTGCACATTATTGGAGGTGGTCATGGAGGGAAGAGCTAACTGGCCGTTATTGACCAGGTTTTCAGTATCATCGACCACCAGATTTTGCAGTTCACCCATGGTGTTCTGGTTGACAATCACTTTGGTAAAATCCTGCTTGATGACATCGTCAAACATCGCGGCCGCAATAGAAGTTTCCGGGGCAATGTTGGCAGTTTCAGCGGTCACTGAATTTACCACCGAAAGGGTTTCAACCTTGACGGTGTTGCTGCCAACCGTTTTAGTTGCCTCAACCTTATAGATGCCGGCGGTGAGAGGGGTCACATCAGCAATGGTGTAGTTACCGCTGGCATCAGCAGTCGCCAGTTTACCGGTATAAGTCTCTGCCCCATCAGCCCCAATTTGGTAAAGCTTGACAGTCGCTCCAGCCATAACGGAGTTGGCCAAAGTTCTGAATTTTGGTTTGGCAGTGGACATAATGCCTAAACCAGACAAATCACCGGCGTCAGCCGCCACTTGGCCGCTGATCGAGGCTCCACCAGCCAGAGTTGTTGTTGTTGAGGTGGTGGTGGCTGTTGTCGTAGTCGTCGTAGCCTCTGACCCGCCGCTAGTCCCGCAACCAACCGAGAAACTGAGAACCAGCAACAGACAACCGATCACTAAAAACCAATTTTTCATCCTAACCGCCCCCTTGTTATTTGCGAACCATTGTGCCGATACCATAATCAGTAAACAATTCAAGCAAGACTGCATGCGGCGTTCGACCATCAATAATATGCGTAGTTTTTACCCCTTTACGCAAGGCATATAAACCTGATTTGACCTTGGGGATCATGCCTCCGGAAATCCCCCCATTCTTGATCATTTTATCAGCTTTATAAGTATTAATTTCAGAAATAATTTTACCAACCTTGTCCAAAACCCCAGGGACATCTGTCATCATGATAAATTTCTCGGCCTTGAGGTAGGCGGCAATGGCGGCAGCCGCTTTATCGGCATTAATATTATATGTTTCCCCATTACTGCCAACCCCGATCGAGGTCAAGACGGGGATATAACCCATCTTCATCCATTTTTGCAAAAACCGAAAACGGACCCCACCAACCTGACCGGTAAAACCCAGGTCAAGCTTGTTGCCGTTTTCATCCTTTTTCCAATATTTGAAGGCCTTAATAACCTTGCCTTTCTTGCCGTAAAAACCTTTGGCCTTCCCGCCGGCTTTTTTGATCAGAGAAACAATCTGTTGATTTATTTTCTCTCCCAGGACCTTTTCGACAACTTCCATGGTCGCCTTATCGGTTACCCGGTAACCACCGATGAATTTTGGTTCGATCCCCCGTCGGCGCAGGTATTTGTTTATTTCGGGCCCTCCGCCATGCACCAGGACAGGATTCATGCCAACCATCTTTAACAAAACGACGTCCTGGATTACCCCGGCTTTGAGCTCTTCGCTCTGCATAGCCGCTCCGCCATATTTAATGACAATAGTCTTACCGTGGAATTTAATTAAGTACGGGAGGGCCTCTATGACTGTTTCTGCTCTTTTTATCAGTTGCTTATGCATTATGTATGGTAATCCGCATTTATTTTGACATAACCTTCGGTCAAATCGCAACCCCAGGCGGTTGCTTTGGCCCGGCCAACCCCCAGATCACAGGTCACAATCGTTTCTCCCTTGAGGAATTTCATATCGGCCTGCATTTTCTCCATATTTAGCCTGGCTGGCGAAGCTCCTGCGGCGGCAAAAACCCGGCCAAGGTTATAATCCTTACCGTAGACAGCGCACTTGAGCAGGTCAGAACCAGCAATAGCCCTGGCGGCAATTTTAGCTTCTTTATCATTGCGCGCCCCACTGACCCTAACCTCAATTAACTGCGTCGCCCCTTCACCATCGCGGGCAATTTCCTTGGCCAAATAAACACAAACCTTTTCCAAGGCCCGATAAAACTGGCTCCGGGATTTTGCGCCTTTGACTTTTTTACCAGACAGGCCATTGGCCAGGACAAAAACACAATCATTGGTCGACTGGCATTGGTCAACAGTAATAACATTAAAGGAATTAGCTACCGCCTGCTTAAGCATCAATTGCAAGGTTGCCCTATCGATCGCGGCATCGGTAGTAATAAAAGCATGCATAGTCGCCATATCCGGATGTATCATGCCCGATCCCTTGGCTATTCCGGCAATGGTGTACCCGCCAACTTTTATCGCGATCTCTTTTTTTCGAGTATCGGTCGTTAATATCGCTTGAGCGGCCAGTTCACCACCCCCGACAGACAATTGTTGGGCCAAACGCCTGATGCCTGGAATGATTTTTTCTATCGGGAGAAAATGACCGATTGACCCGGTCGAAGTAACCAGGACATGCCTGGGCTCCAGCCCCAGCACCTGGGCGGTCGTTTTTACCATTGCCCAGGCATCTTTCAAGCCTCTTTGGCCGGTGCGGCAATTGGCATTGCCGGCGTTGGCAATGATCGCCTGACAGAAGCCAGATTTTATTTGTTGCTGTGAAACCAGGATAGGGGCGGCTTTAAATTGATTTTTTGTAAAAACTGCCGCTGCGACGGCCGGCACATCCGAAGCTACAATCGCCAGATCCAGCTTGCCTGATTGCTTGATGCCGCAGGCCAGTGCGCCAGCCTTGAAACCTTTGGGGGAAGTAATCATGGGTAGAGGGCGATCTGCCGCAAGCCGCTTGTTTCCGGCAAGCCAGACATCAGGTTCATATTTTGTACCGCCTGGCCGGCAGCTCCTTTAATTAAATTATCGATCACCGACATGACAATGACTGTGCCGGTTGTTTCATTAACTTCCACCGCGATATTTATATAATTTGTGCCGTCGACAAATTTGGTATTGGGTGTCCTGCCTTCTAATATTTTGACAAATGGTTCCCCTTGATAAAATTCTTTATAGAGCGCCGTCAGCTGCTCTGCGCTGACCGGTTTTTTCAGTTTGCCATAAATCGTCGCTAATATTCCCCTGGTCATCGGGGTAAGATGGGGCACAAAAGTGACATTGAACGGTTGACCGGCCACCCGGCTTAGTTGAAATTCAATTTCCCCCATATGGCGGTGGTTATTGACGGCATAAGCCTCAATCCCTTCATTCCGCTCACAATAAATAGTCTTGAGATTGGCCCCCCGCCCCGCCCCAGAGACACCGGACTTGGCATCAACCAGCAAACTGGGCAGGCCAATTAAACCCTTTTTGACCAAAGGTGCCGCTCCCAAAATTGAAGCGGTTGGGTAGCAACCCGGATTGGCCACAAGTCGAGTTTTCTTGATTTCCGCCCGATAGAGCTCCGGCAGGCCAAACACCGCTTGCTGCAGATATTTTTCAGTCGTATGTTCAAGGCCGTACCATTTTTTAAAAACCATGTTATCAGAAAACCGGTAATCAGCCCCCAAATCAATGACTTTTTTCCCGGCCTCAATAATTTTGGGGACATAATTGATGGCGATGCCATGCGGCAGGGCTAAAAAGACCAGCTCAACCTGATTGACAATTTTCTCCAGCTCATCAAGAGTTTGGCAGGCTAGTTCAAGTTCGCCAGATAAATGGGGATAAAGTTCACTGATCTTTTTTCCCCGATGGGCTTCTTCGGACATTAGCCAGACAATTTGGACTTCCGGGTGCCGCAACAAAAGCTGGATCAAAGTGACCCCGGCATACCCCCCCGCGCCAACAATACCTACCTTTATCATTATGTATATCTCCTTACACTAAATTTAAACAACTCCACCGGTTCAAGCGTGCCAATTCCCGCTTTCCGTCGGCAGATGGCTATCTGTTCCTCCGGAGTGTCTACTCCCTCAAGATCAGGCAAGAGCAAGCCTCTCCGGTTACCTGACTTAACAATAACACCAAACTTTCTGGCGTCAAGCTCTTTAAGCGAACTGACCGGTTCCGGAGGGCTAAGAACATCAACTGAGATTTCTAGGTCGGCCAATTCCGCCTGCTTTACAGGGCTAAAGCGGGGATCCCTGGTTGCCGCTTCAACCGCATTTCTGATTATTTCTTGCGCAATATTGTTAGTGACCGGGCTAAATGTCCCGATACAACCGCGCAAGGCGCCTTGACGGTGCAGTGAAACAAAAACCCCGGCTATTTCTTTCATTTCCAACGTCAGCTCGGCCGGCGGCTCAAGCCACTTATGTTCAATCACATAAGTTTCAATTGTCTGCCTGGCTAGCTGAACAGGCCATGATGTATTTGTCATTTTTGGGTGAAAGCGGTGACCATATAACCAACACCAAAAGGCCCTTCATAAGAAAGAACTTCCGGTTGGGCAGACTGGCCATCAAGCGCCCCTAACAGTATTGCAATCGACCAGAGGGCATCCTGCCCGGCCGCTTCGGCCAGGTCGGCATCAAATTTTAAAATACCCTGAACAGCGTTATGTTTAACCAATTCCACCAGTTTCTCGTCAAACACCTTGCCTTGCGGGGAAAAACCGGCCGGGGCATCGGCCGTCAGGCGATGCGACATATCAGCCGAAGCAATAATCGCCACCCGCCGGCCAAGCCGCTCAATCGTCTGGTGAAGTGATTTACCAAAATCGAAAAGCCGTGACAAGGGCATAAAAGCAATCGCTATCGGCACAAGCGGTTTTTTAACTCCGGCCACCAGGGGATAGTGGAGAGGGACCAAGACCCCGTGATCCAGGAGGGTTTCCGGGCAGGCACCGGAGAGATGGGTATCCTTGATAATATTTAGCGCTAATTCTGAATCCCCTTTAAAACTGTAAGACAATTTTGCCGACCCGAAAGCGGCAAAATTACCCTCAAACACCCGGCTGGTATAGACCGGGACAGATGCCTGGCCGACTGCCCCGTGGGGAGTAATAACAATAATTGTGTCCGGATTGGCCGCTTTCAAACGGCGGGCAGCCTCTTCCAGGGCTTTTTTACTTTTTTCGGCCTGAGCCAGCCGTTTACCCCCGATAGCGGGGATTAATATTGGCGGATGCGGCATGATCGCAGCAAAAACAATGCTCATTTTTTGTGATAATAAATATAATATAAAACTTGCAAAACTGCAAATCTGAAATTATAATCAAGATCAGATGCCACTTAAAATTTCTATCTCCGGCGTGCGCGGGACTGTCCCGGACTCATTAACCCCGGAAATTGCTTTGGACCTGGCAAAAGCCTTTGGGACCTACCTGGGCGGCGGCAAGGTTGTCGTCGGGACCGATTCGCGGGCAACCTCAGAGTTCATCAAAGGGATTGTTTTTTCCGGCCTGTTAGCCACCGGCTGCAAAGTCATCGATCTAGGCATTGCCCCCACTCCTACCGTCGGCATAATGACCAGAGAATTAGCTGCCGCTGGTGGCATTGTCATCACCGCCTCACATAATCCCCTCCCCTGGAACGGCCTCAAGTTTATGCGCAGCGACGGTATTTTTCTCAACCAGGAACAGGCCAACAAGTTTCTGGCAATTTATGAACAAAAGAAATTCAAGCCCGCCCCGGCCGGCGGCGTCAGCTCAAACAATAAAGCGCTGGATATCCACATCGCCAAGGCCTTGAAGGCCAGCAATCCCCTGGCCATCAAACTACGCCGGCTGAAGGTCGCTGTCGATGCCTGTAACGGAGCTGGGTCAATAATTTTACCAAGATTCCTGGAGAAACTCGGTTGTAAAGTTATCGCCATTAATTGCAACCCCAAATTACCCTTTCCGCACCCGCCAGAACCAACGGCAGAAAACCTGTCAGAGCTTGTCGAGCTGGTTAAGGCCAAAAAAGCTGACGTCGGATTTGCCATGGATTCTGACGCCGACCGTCTGGCCGTCGTTTCAGACGCCGGAGAGGCCGTGGGAGAAGAGGCCACGCTGGCCCTGGTCACAAAGTTTGTCATCGGCAAGAAAATTCACCTCAATTCCAAAAAGAAAATTGTCGTCATCAACCTTTCAACGACCAAAGCAATTGATGATATCTGCCAGGCCAATGGTGCCAGGGTAATTAGGACAAAAGTCGGCGAGGTTAATGTCTCGGAAGAGTTGAAAAGCGTTAAAGCACTCATTGGCGGCGAAGGGAACGGCGGGGTCATTTACCCGAAAGTCGGTTATAACCGCGACGCTATCACTGGCGCAGGCTTGATTTTGAGCCTGCTGGCCTTTTCCGGGAAAAAATTATCCCGGCTGGTTGAGGAGCTGCCGCATTATGAAATGATAAAAACCAAGATTGAGTGCGCCAGCCTGGAGCAAGCCAATGCTTATCTGGAAAAGGTCAAAGCCCGCTTCGCCGGCAGTGACTTAATTTTAACAGAAGGGATAAAAGTGGTTTTGCCTGATGCCTGGGTCCATATCCGCCCATCCAATACCGAACCAATTATTAGACTGATTGCCGAAGGAACGACCAAAGCCAAGGCGGCCGCCTTAATCGAGCGGGCTACTGCCTAGCGCCTCTATTCTTTCCTGCAAATTATGGCGGGGGATATCCAGATATCTGGAGAGTAAGGCGATATCTCCATCAGCTTTTGCCAGCAAAATAGAGTATAGTTCTTTTTCAAATTCACGCCGCCCAACCTTAAGGGATATCTTGCCGCTTTTCAGGGCTTGTTTTGCCGTGGCCGACAATAGCCATTGCTGGTCAAGGGGCAAATCTTTGAGCTCAACCATCTCACCAGCAGCAGCCAGGACCGCCTGGTCAAGAATATTGGCTAATTCCTGGTAGTTGCCGGGATAATCAAAAAGCATCAGATAGGTCAGTGCCTGACGGGTTAGCCCCCTGACCTTTTTATTATGCTTGCTGGCCAGCTGTTCCATTAATTTCGCCGCCAGTAGCGGCAGATCATCTTTTCGGAGACGTAAAGGAGGCAAGTCAATTAAACCAAACCCCTGCGGGAAGCGTTCATCGCTCACTTTGTCATACAAGCCGATTATTACCATGATGGTTTGGTCAACGTTCTCTTTTTTCTGGCGGAAAAACTCCAAGACGCTCAAGCGAAAGTTTTTTTCAACCGCTTCCAGGTTATCAAGGAAAAGCGTGCCGCAGCGCTCTTCCTCAATCTGGGCAGAATTAGCCATAATTTCCTGCAAACTGGTCCAAAACAAAGCCTCTTGCTCGGGACGGGAGAAATTATGCAGGTCGACGATCTTCAAATTACGCTGCCGCTTTAAGCCATGTTCATGGATAAAGCGGACAACGTCCAACTTGTTGATCCCGCGCTCGCCGGTCAATAAAATGTTTTGATTGGCTATCAGCGCCTGCTTAAGATCTTTGTATAACTTAACCAGGACCGGCCCTTCACCGCTCAACCAGACCGGTTCTGCCGGAGGTAAAAATATTTCACCATAGCTGGTCAGGTTTTTTTCCACAGCGGCTAGCAGCTGCTTGGTCGCCAACGGCTTATGTAAAAAATCGGCCACCCCGCTTTTTGTGGCCGCCACAGCTAAGGGGATATTATGTTCTGTCGCCAACATGATGACATTGGTGCGAGGTGAAATTTTCTGGAGCTGGCGGAAAGACTGTAAACCGTCCCCTTCTTTAAGGTCATAATCGATCAAAATCAAATTGGGCAGCTCTTGGGCAAAGCTTTGGCTGGCCGCCTCGACTGTACCAAAAGCTTCGAAGCGATACGCGGATAAGGCTTCTTTAAGTGAATTAATCAGCCCTGCCTCTGTGCAAATTGCAATTATCTTGTTTTCCATTCCCTGATCTCCTAATATCCTGATACCCTGACTTCCTGATACCCTGACTTCCTGATAACCTGACTTCCTGATAACCTGATTTCCTGATCCCCTGATAACCTTTCCCGATTATACCAACCCCTGATGGACAGGTAAAGTCAGGGTAAAGGTTGTCCCCTGCCCGATTTGGCTTTCTACATCAATAAAGCCCTTATGGCCATCGATGATACTGTGGGTAATGGTTAAGCCCAGGCCGGTCCCACCATATTTGGTAGTAAAAAAAGGATCAAATAATCGAGGAATCATTTCGGCCGGAATTCCCGGGCCGGAATCTGTCACCTGGACCTTGATATTTTGCAGATTACCATCAACCTGTCGGCCAGGCTGCGTTAAAATGCTTAATTTCCCGCCTGCGGGCATGGCTTGAATTGCGTTAAGAATTAAATTGGAAAAAACCTGGGACATCTGCCCCCGATCCAGCTCAATGGGAGGGAGCTTAGCGTAAGATTTAGTGATTGTTATCCCGGCTTTGGCCATCTGCTCTGAAAAATAGGCCAGGTTCTCCTCAACTAATTCTTC
>MEUF01000016.1:10058-15989 GCA_001771615.1 candidate division WOR-1 bacterium RIFOXYB2_FULL_48_7 | reverse complement strand
AGGCTTCATAGTTATAAACATTAGGCGTACCGTTAATCGCCCAGACCATGGGGAAATAGGAAATCGGCTGAAGAATGTGCAGCGTTAGCTCCAACCCAGTTTTAGAGAGAGTGTACTGTCTGACATACCCACTGGTTAAATAAAAAATGCCTTGGGGCTCGTCGTCAGCTCGGATTAGCAACTCACCTTTCTTGTAATCCCGGGGCGCAAATTGCTTGTAAAAGGCTTCGAATTCATCTAGCTTGAGCTTGTTCACTAGCATTCAGTATAAAGAGCTACAAGAGGGCGGTCTGTAATAATAATTGATGAAAAGAGGCAACCCAGATTACAAGTTATTTGCGGCTTGGCTTACGCTGGCGGCTGATTTTAGATTAATTCTAATTCTAAATGATTAATGTTTTCAAAGAGGATCGAATGATTGATATATTTAATCAAGCCTTTATTCTCCAGTTTAACCATTTCAAGACTGGCTGTCTCTCTAGCCACACCAACAAGCGTCGCAATATCTTGCTGCGTAAAACGGTGGTGAACAATCACTCCCTTATCCCTGGTTTCTCCAAAATGCTTGGCTATATATAACAAGACCGAAATAACCCTGCGATGCGCGTCACTGAATACCAAATGTTCCATCCGAATGAGCGTTTCCGCATAATCCGCTAACAATTCACTCATCAGCTCAAAAATGACCTTGGGCTTGTCTTTGATAAAATTAACCACTTGCTCCCGGGGCGCCCGTCCAACCTGGACTGGGGTTAAGGCTTCATAGTTATAAACATTAGGCGTACCGTTAATCGCCCAGACCATGGGGAAATAGGAAATCGGTTTGAGGATATGAAGGGTTAATTCTGTCCCTGCTTTGGAAATTGTGTACTGCCTGACAAATCCTTTGGTTAAGCAAAAAATACCTTGAGGATCGTCGTCAGCTCGGATTAGCAACTCGCCTTTCTTATAATCTCGGGGCACAAATTGCTTATAAAACGCCTCAAATTCCTTAAGCTTGAGTTTATTCATATGCAACCTCTATATTATAATAAATATAATTTTAGTTGGCAAGCAATTACTTGATCACATTTGGGCAACGTTTATGACGACAGGCTATCAGGCTGGTTCTTCAGCCACTCTTTAATTTTAGCTTCTATCTGGTCCCTGACTTTCCTGGTTTGAGCCAGTTTTTCGGCTTGTGTGCCGGTAAAAGATGCAGGGTCAGCAAAGCTCCAATGGATATTTTGACCTGCCCCGGGAAAAACCGGGCAGCGACCGGATTGGGATTCATCACAAACCGTAATAACATACTGATAACGCCTGCCCTGCTGGTAGAAGTCAAAAACACTGTTGGTTGGGTGATGGGAGATGTCAATACCCACCTCCTTCATCGCCTCTATCACTAACGGGTTCAGCTGCCCCGGCTCCAAACCGGCGCTTTCCACCTCAAACTTTGTCCCACCGTATTTTTTTAGAAAAGCTTCGGCCATTTGGCTGCGGGCTGAATTATGGACACAAATAAATAATACTTTCATTTTTTCCATAAAATACCTCCGTCGAAAATATAGTGCAACATTGACCAGCATAATCATCACCGGAACTTCTACCAGCGGGCCAATGACGGCCGCAAAAGCCATGCCGGAACCGATACCAAAGACTGCGACCGCTACAGCAATCGCCAGTTCAAAATTATTGCTGGCGGCAGTAAATGACAGCGTGGCAGTTTTAGCATAATCAATTTTGTTTAACCAGCCCATAAAAAAGCTTAACAGGAACATAACAACAAAATAAATCAGCAGCGGGATGGCAATTAGCAGGACATCAATGGGGATTTGGACAATTAGGCTGCCTTTCAAGCTAAACATTACCACAATCGTGAAGAGTAAAGCCAACAAGGTGAGAGGACTGATTTTGGGCAGGAAAACGGTGCGATACCAGGCTCCGCCTTTCAACCTGATTAAGCCAAAACGGGTCAAAAATCCGGCCAGAAAGGGGATCCCCAAATAGATAAAAACGCTTTGGGCAACCTGGACCAGGCTGATGTTGACAAGCATACCACTTAAACCAAAATACGGAGGAAGGAAAGTGAAAAAAACCCAGGCATAAAGGCTGTAAAATAGAACTTGAAAAATACTATTAAAAGCTACCAGTCCGGCAGCATATTCCGAATCCCCTCCGGCAAGCTTATTCCACACAATAACCATGGCGATACAACGGGCAATCCCGATCAAAATCAGGCCGACCATATATTCGGGATGGCCGCTTAAGAACAATATCGCCAGTAAAAACATCAAGAGCGGGCCGATAACCCAGTTTTGGATCAGGGATAAAACCAACACCTTATAATCGCGAAATACATCCCATAACTCTTCATATTTAACTTTGGCTAAAGGGGGATACATCATCAAGATCAGGCCAATCGCGATAGGTATATTGGTTGTGCCGATGGAGAAGCGATTGATCAGTTTTTCAATGTCCGGGAACAAATTACCCAACGCCACCCCAAGCAGCATGCCACCAAAAATCCATAAAGTTAAATATTTATCTAAAAAGGCTAATTTATTCATGCCCTTTTATCGCCGACACTTGAAGGCTGACCACCTGGCCCCCTTCATAAGCGGCTTGTTCCCCAACGATTGTCGTGTCGCGAAATCCAGCCTTGTTTATCAAGTAAAGATAATCATTTTTTAGAATCGCCCCGGCAATACACCCGACATAAGCTTCCACTGATTCCTTGACCTGCTTTGGCAGCTCTTTTTGCAAGACTAGATCAGAAACCATCAGCCTGCCTCCCGGTTTTAAGACCCGGAAAGCCTCTTTAAAGACCTGTTCTTTGTCCGGGGATAGGTTAATAACACAGTTGGAAATAACAACATCGATGCTGTTGTCAGCGACCGGAAGTTTTTCAATCTCCCCCAATTTAAATTCAACATTGTTATAATTGCCTTTTTTTGCATTTTCACTGGCCTTGGCGATCATTTCCTCAGTCATATCAACACCAATGACTTTTCCCGTATCACCGACCCTTTTGGCGGCCAGGAAGGCATCAAAGCCGGCCCCGCTTCCCAGATCAAGCACCACCTCGCCGCTTTTTAACGCCGAGAAGGCCAAGGGATTACCGCAGCCAAGGCCTAAATTGGCATTTTCCGGGACGCTGTTGATGTCATCAGCACTATAGCCGATCTTTCCACTGATTGCAGAAGCGGACTGTTCTCCGCCACAACAATTATTGGCAGGGCAACAGCTTGTATTCTGTTTGGCAAAACCGCCATATTTAGCTTTGACAATTTCCTTGATTTCGTCCGCTTTCTTCTTCATATTTTCCTCCTGTTTCTGGGTGCTACCACGCAGCAACCGCCGGCAATCAGAATTTCTTTTAGATTCACCAATCCATCAGCGACTTTGGCATGAGCTGATGATAATATTCTGGAAAATGTCGGCCGAGATACTTTCATCTGTTTAGCCGCTTCTACCTGTTGGAGGCCCAACAGATCGGCCAGCCTGACCGCCTCAAATTCGTCTAATGTTATCTGAACACTCTTAAGGCGACTGGTTGCCAGGCATTGCGGTTTAAAGCAACGCTCATTTGTAGAACAACAAATTGTTCTAGTTTTTTTGGGCCGCATCTCTCCCCTCCCTTATGAACATACGTTCATTACTATACCATTCAATTAAATAAGATGCAAGAAAAACAGCTTCTAGTATATAATTACTGCATGCAGCAAAAACCTTGGCTTATACTAATCAGTTTTATGGCTATCTGGTTGTTCAGCCCTCTCGGCTGCGGGACTGTTGAAGAGGCAACGACCACAACCAGCAGCACAACAACCACCAGCACCAGTTCAACTGTTTCAACGACCAGCACGACCTCGACCATCAGCAGCACCAGCACAACAACCACTACTACCTCGACAACCACCACAACCATCAGCGGCAGTTGGACCGTAGTCGGCCAGGCCGGGATTTCCGGCAGCAATATTGCTGTTTCAGCGCCGCTCATTTTGGTCAGCAGCGAGGGGACCCCGGTTGTTGCCATAGTTGATAAGGTTTCACTGAGCGGCACCCCAGAGCTTTCAGTTATGTACTACACCGATGACTGGCACTATTTTGGAGATCGCGGCATTACCGTTGAGGCCAATTTTATCGGGCAATTTTCCATGGCCTTAACAATCGATCGCCCTTTGCTTGTTTTTGCCGCAACCAACCCATCTCACATCGTAAAAGCCTATATTTGGGATAAATATTCCACACCCAGCAGCTGGGTTGCCTGGCCCAATCTTAACGGCGGGACCAATCCCTCTCCTGATGTTGTCCTCTCCAGTGATACAGCATATTGCGTCGAAAGCTTTGTGAACAATCAAGTCAAGGTTGAATATACCGCAGAACCGCCATCAGCCTGGCAAACGTTTGGCAATACGATTTCTACGACTGGCACGGCAGAAGAGTGCGCTCTGTCTATCGATGGTGGCGGAAAACCGTTTATTCTTTTCAGCGCTGATAATGAAACCCATGTCATGGTGTATTCCAGCGGCACTTGGTCAGAATTAACCTCGCCTGGAGATCTTTCACCCTATCCGTCATTATTTGCAACCAATGATATTCCCTATATTGCGTTTATCGACAGTTCAGACAATAACAAGATAAAAGTGAAATATTATTTCAGCGGGGACTGGCACACCCTTGGATCGGGAGCCGTTTCCAGCGGCAGCGGTTTTAGCCCGGTCATCAAGTTTTATAATTCAACTGCCTATGTGGCGTTTGTTGACGGCGATAATAACAGCAAGATTACTGTCAAGCGCCTTGTTAACAACAGCTGGCAGCTGGTCGGGTCAGCCGGTTTTTCTCCATATGGAGTTGATCAAAGCCTGGCCGAATCACGGGTCTTGTCATTGGCCGTTTCTTCAGAGTCCCTGGCCTACGTCGCATTCATGGAAAATGACAGCACCAAAAACCGGATTACCGTCATGAAGTTTATCAGCAACTAATCACTGCTTTGATTGATCAGTTCATCCAGGCGCTTTAACGCCCCAAGTTGCGATAGCTGCTCAAGCCTGATCCGGCCCAGCATCAATTCCCGCATAAATGCGTAAAACAGCTGCGGATCCTTCAACACAAAATTATTAAAATCTTCTAGCATGGCCCAGCGCAGCGGGTGCAATTCCGGCCAATAACGTTTCAAGGTAGCATAATGGTGCGCATATTTTTCCATCATAACCACATATTGGTAAGTATCGTAGCGCAACCCTTGAAGTTTTGGCTGGTCATAAATAAGAGTTTTTTTCACCTGGCGGGCCACTCCGGCTTGCAGCAAAGCCTGCTTTTCCTGTTCAGACAATCGCCCTCCCCTGATCATTTTGTCAGCGGCAATCGAATCAAGCGGCAGTCGTCCGGCCTCAAAGCTGCTAAGCGGCAGGCCATAATAGAGCTTATAATAAGCCAGAAGTTTTTCATCCAAAAGCTCGGTCTGTTTGCCTTCTTTAACAAATTCATAACAGGCGCGATAATAGGAAAAATTACTATTTTCATCGACACACTTATCAAAATCATCATTTGGGGCAGCCATTATCTGAATCAAGTCGTTGATTAGCTGACGCTCTTCCATGATCAGGTCTCCCGACGAGTGGATAATTTCCGGGACTGGAGTCTTGCCGTTGGCCGACATTTGTACCACATATTTCCCAAACGGCTGGCTCCCCCAGCTTACTTCAACCACTTCACCGCTGGCATTGGTTTTTTCATCGTAAAACGTATACTCCCTGACTTCAGTCGGTTTAGCCAGATCTACTGCCAGGCTGGCCGGCAGCGGCCGCCAACTGCCGGTTTTATCCTGATACAACCAGCTACCCAGCTCCTTTTTAATCTTCCCTCCCTGGGGGACCAAGGTCGTATCACGGTACAGTCCGGACAGATAATCAGTTGTTTTTCGCCAGACCTGGAAATATCCAGGCG
>MEUF01000016.1:0-10039 GCA_001771615.1 candidate division WOR-1 bacterium RIFOXYB2_FULL_48_7 | reverse complement strand
TTTATCGAAAACCGGCCGCCCCTGTGAATCCCGGTTGATGACCTGGTACATAGCTTTTCTTGGGCCACCTTTCACGTCAAGCCTGGCCAAAGGTCGCCGGTCTAAATAGAGAACCCAAATCCCGGTATCGGTATAAACATCAATTGTCACTTCGGCTGTCCCTGAGAGCTGGGTTTTTAGGAGTTCCAGGTCACTCTGGAAATTAACCAGATCAGACAGTTGGGGAATATCACTAAACGCCTCGGGACTAATAGCCCGGGAATAGGGATAAATCCTGATAGGCGTTTTCAACGGCAAGATCTCAAAAAGAAAATAACTATGTCGGGGGGAGACGTGCAGGCAGCCATGGCTGCGATAAAGGTTGCCCAGGATGTCATTTAGGATCCGGCCAAAATTATAATCGTTCAATGCCGCGACAGAATGAAGGTTTAAACTCGATGTTTCTCCCTGTATGGCTTGCCGAATAACTTGCTGCATAAATTCTTTTTCACGAGCGGAAAAAACTGACGGCTTTTCCGACGGACGAAAAAAGTCGCTGAAATTCAGCTGCTGGACATATTTGGCTTCGGCTGGCGGGGTGGCCAAGTCAAAAGCCAAGCGATTATTCAGCCAATTCTCCAAAATATTCTGCCGGTTTTCCTGTGAGTAGACCCCCATGGCAGAAAAGTCTGACCGGAGCTGGCTCCGCAGCAAACGGAAAAAGTCCCAATCTTTCCTGATGGCACGATACCAATGGTGATAGCGCTCAAGCCATTGCTCCTGGATCAGATAATAATCAGCCAGCCCCAATATTTCTTGTCTGGCCGGAAAACTTCTGGGCAGCCGGTTGTCACGCTTCAATTTTACGGCCGCGACGATCTGTGGGGCGAATTGGGGCAAAGCCACTGTTGGCAGCAACTGGAAATCACGATTGTTTCCCACGCAATAATCAAAGTCATCCGGTCCAGGCAGAGTCAGCAAATCGACTAAATCCTTGACTAATAATTTTTCCGTTAAGGCCAGCTCCCCCGGGGCATAAGCCAGAAAGGGGTAGCCATAGCTACTGGCATTCCCCCAATAGAGTATGTCAGCGCCAAAGGGATTCTCTCCCCAACGTAACGCCCGCCCATCCACAGCCAGATCAAAATATTTAAATTGCCGCTGGGCCGGCGGCAAACTAAGGTCCGACAGCACCCAGGGAGGGGCCTGGTACCAGCGTTCGCCGTATTGATAAACCCAGTTGTTTTGCTGCCTAACAAGCCAGGCACCAAAGGGGATGACACTTTGCCGGTAATAACTGCCGCTAAGATAATTGTTCGCACTGCCTAAAACCGTGAATTGGCCGACCGGCGTCGGGGCGGCTATTACTGATTCCCAGCTGATAAAGTCATTTACCCCTTTAACCTGGCGGCGACTTTCTGCCGGCCCGGCTTGGACAACCACTTGGGCAAAGGGGAGTTGATTAACGTAAATTATTAACCGATTCAGGGAGGGATAAACAATGACTTCAGTTGATTGAGCCGAAAATATCTTATAAATCTGATCAAGGTCAGCTCGGCTGCGGACTTGACTAACCAAGTAGGGAACTTTAGCCGGATTAAGGGAGGGTTTGTTTGGCAAACGATAGGGTTTGATCGTCAAAGGGGTCCCGGCCGGCAGCAGACGGCAAAGTAATTTTATATCCACTGGCGTAAAATTAAGCGCCCCCTGGCTGGGAGGGAGAGGCATGATAAGGTCGTCGACAAAGCGCCCCCAATTGGCCCGGTTGATCAGGTTCAAGCTTTCATAATCGGCTCTAGCCGTTGTCAGCAAAATAAGAAAAAGCAAGATAAGCCAGGATAATCGCCGCATCAGTATATTTTACCTCAATTTGGCCCCGCTTGACAAAAATTTCAGTTTTGTTATTGTATCGATGACTGACATGAAAATTCTTTGCGCACTGCTGCTGGGATGTTGTTTGGCCACCGCCATCTGGGGAAGCCCCCTTAACCCGCCCACGACCCCCTTGACGCCTCCCGAACCGAGCGGGGAAATTCTCAACTATCCAACAGCCCAACCAACCAGTGAGTTCCCCACTTTTAATTCCTCTCCAGGTATTTTTGGCTGGCACAAGGAGTCCGAAATCGGCGCCGCGTTAGGCTTGTTAAATTATCTAGGTGGTTGGGTCAACCTCAAACTGGCTGATCCGCTCAAAACCGGCAATTACCTTGGCCTGGCCGAAGATGCCCTTGTCTACAAACTTGGGACTGGGTTCATTTTTGGCCAAGCGGCTAATCAGCAGGGATTTTTTACAATTCCCTGCCAACTGGAAGCAACCCTGTACCTGCTGGAGAATTCTTTCTGGGAAGGTGATCCCTTTATCGGGACCGGCTTAAATTACAATTTACTTGGCACCAATGGCCAATCAGGAGGGTTCGGCTGGAAATATTATTGCGGCCTGCAGCGTGATTTTGGATTCGGGCTGGGACGCTGTGATGTGGCTTTTGGCTACAACTCTTATCGCGTCAAAGACAACCTCTTGGCCAGTAGCTATTATTTTGCCATTAGCCGGCCTTTTATCAGATTATAATCTAGAGAATTACTTTTCGTTTTCCGCGACGAACTTTTTAATTTCTTCCAGATTTTCCAAAATCATCTTTGCCTTGGTCAAGCCAAACGAGAACGGAAATTTATCATCTTCATTTCTCTTGAGCACCAGCATCGGGTTTCCCTTGAACTCTGATCTTTCTACTACCATGGTTGCTTCTCCTCTTCGTTTTTGATCATTTGATTCTACACGGATCGGGGAATTTACACAAGCCAAAAAAAGACCCCGTCGGCACAAGGCACAACGGGGTCAATTTAAACTAGTCGATTACAACTAGAAGCGGTTTCTGCGACCGCCACCGTTACCACCAGACCGTTCTGTTTTTGGGCGGGCTTCATTGCAGGTGATCTCGCGATCGCCCCACTTGAAACCACTCATGGCAGCGATAGCCTTTTCAGCATCGCCATCTTCCATGTCAACAAAACCGAATCCACGTGATTTACCGGTCATATTGTCGGTCATTACCCGAGCAGAGGAAACCGCGCCAAATTCAGAAAACTTAGCTTCTAAATCGGCATTGGTAACACTCCAGGGCAAATTCCCTACGAATATACTTTTCATGTGTATGTACTCCTTAAAAATTTTTTACTGTGATTAACGGTTTGAAGAGGCCTAACAAGAGGGCTCAACATGACAAAGATACAGTCTCTTTAAATCTCAATGTAACTTAACGTAACATTACCATTAACTTCGACTTTACTGATCTATTATGACACAGATTGCTGTAATTGCAACCGGAGATTTTATCCTCCAGTAATATATCGGACGTTTCCCGGGAAAATTTCACCCTATTTTCATTAGCTCTTTTCTCCAGCCAGATCGTAGGCTATAATATAGTTGTCATGGGCATAAAAAACAGGGCAGTTTTCCTGGACCGGGACGGCACAATTATCGAAGATACCGGCTATATCGATTCTCCGGCCAGAATAACCTTTATTCCAGGGGCAATTGCCGCCATCAGGAAATTACAGGAACATGGTTTTAAAATCATTATTATCAGTAATCAGGCGGGCATTGCCCGCGGGCTCTTTTCTGAAGATAAGCTGCAAACAGTTGACAAAGTTATTCACCGGCAAGTTCTCAACGGCGGCGCCCACATTGATGCCAGTTATTATTGCCCGCACCATCCCGAACATGGCGTCTATCCGTTTCAACAGGAATGTAATTGCCGCAAACCACATCCGGGCCTGATCCACAAGGCCGAAAAAGAATTGTCGATAGATCTGGCTCAATCATTTATGATTGGCGACAAGGCAACTGATATTGAAACCGGCCAGCGGGCTAAGGTGAAAAGCATCCAGGTATTGACTGGCCGCGGCCGTGAAGAACAGGCCCAGCTCAAAAATCCTCCCGACTTTACCGCGGCTGATTTGTCAGCTGCCGCCGACTGGATCTTGTCAAAAGGAGCTTAAAAATGGAACAATTGAAACGGTTTTTGCCAAAATTCCAGGGAAAAAAGGTACTGGTATTTGGCGATCTGATGCTGGACGAGCATATTTGGAGCCGGGTCTCGCGCATCTCACCAGAGGCCCCGGTCCCCATTGCTGACGTACAAAAAATAACCCATGTTCCCGGCGGCTGTGGTAATGTCGCAGTGAACATTGCCGCTCTTGGCGGCAGCCCGATATTAGTCGGCTTGATCGGCAAGGACAGCTCGGGCGAAAAATTGATGGCCGCCCTGGAAAAATTCAATGTCCCCACCCAGTGGTTAGTGGTTGATGCCAATCGCCCGACTATCCTGAAATCAAGAATCATTGCGGCATCCCAGCAAATTGTCCGGGTTGATCGGGAGGACCGCTCCTATGTCTCCCCACCGCTGGCCGGCAAACTAGTCCGGCGCCTTCAGGAAGCAATCAACAAAGCTGATGCGGTCATTATTTCTGATTACGCCAAAGGGGCGATAACTGAAGAACTTTGCCAGAAATTGATTAAAATGGCCCAAAAAAAAGGACTCCCTGTCGCTGTTGATCCAAAAGGGGTCGATTTTACCAAATACCGGGGGACCACCTTTATTACTCCCAATTTGAAAGAGGCAGCGATTGCCGCACGGATGGCTATTTTTGAAGAACAAAGCTTGAACAAAGCCGGTAAAATATTGTTGGCCCAGACAAAAAGCAAGTATGTCTTGATTACCCGCGGTAAGGATGGGATGACCCTGTTTGATAAGAAGGCCAGCACCTATATTCCGGCTATCCCAAGGGAAGTTTTTGATATTACGGGCGCCGGCGATGCGGTCATTGCCGCTTTAAGTTTGTCTTTGGCCGCCGGCGCAGCAGCCAAAGACGCCGCGATTATCGCCAATCACGCCGGCTCGGTTGTTGTCGGTAAAATCGGCACCGCCCCCTGCTCGCTCTCTGAACTTGAAGTAGCCATGGAAGGGCACGAACCGGTAGCCAAGAAAATCAAACTGCGCAGCGAACTATCAGTGATCGCCAAGAACCTTAAGACGGAAGGGGCTAAGCTTGTTTTTACCAATGGTTGTTTTGATATTTTGCACCTTGGGCACGCCCGTTATCTGCGGGAAGCCAAAAAACTAGGCGATGTCCTGATTGTGGGGGTTAACAGCGACAGTTCGGTTACGGCACTAAAAGGGGCAGACCGGCCCTATGTTTCGGAGTTGGAAAGAGCGGAAATCCTGGCGTCTTTGGAATGTGTTGATTATGTGGTTATATTCTCTGAACTTCGCCCGGATAATTTGATCAAAGCAATCAAACCGGACATTCACGTTAAGGGGGGAGATTACAAAATTGATGAGCTGCCGGAAAAAAAGCTGGTGGAATCATTAGGCGGCAAAGTTGTGGTCATTCCCCCGATTAAAGGGCGCTCGACCACCAATATTGTCGCGAAAATACTGGGGAAAAAGTAATGAAAATATTCAAGTTTTTATTTATTGCGCTTATGATCGGTAATTTGTCCCTAATAATCGGGCCAGCCGAAGCCTGGCGAATAACCCCGGAGCTGCAAAAAGAGCTGGACCAAAAACAGGCCAACGTTCGGGCCAATCCCAAAGACCCAGCTGCCCGTTTTGATCTGGCTATCACCATGGCCTATACCAATAACCTGATCGATGGCTGGGCAAACCTGAAAAAAACGGTCGAACTTGACCCGAATTATCGGAAGGTCGGGCTGGATACTTATGAACAAAAAGTCCGGGAAAATGTCAGTGATTGGCGGCTCCGTTTCCGGCTGGCCTTTGCCTATTACTTTAACGAACGGAAAAAGGAAGCCATCCGGGAATTAAAAAACGTGATTATCCTTGACCCCTACAACGTCTGGGCTTATGGCTACATTGCCCTTATTTATGGAGAATTGAACGATATCGACACCGCCATGGACTATACCCGCCGAGGATTAAAAATTGATTCCAATGTCGCCGCCTTGCACCTGTTGTTGTCGGAAGGTTATTATAAACAAGGCGATGGCGGCCGCGGCTGGGGAGAGAGGCTGGAGGCCTTAAGATTAAGAGCGCTGGGGTATTAACCAATGAACCTTAGTCGGCTGATATTGAGCCTGGCTTTTATCTTTTTAGCCGGTATTTTTTTCTGGGCGCTGTTTGTCCCCAAAGACGACATGTCCCAGCGAATTTATAAAACTATCCAAGAACAGACCCAACATTCCGATCTTTTTTTCAAACAGGTCGCCTTTGAAGAGATTTCCAATGGCTTAAAGTACTGGCAGCTCCAGGCGGCAACCGGAGCAGTTAATAAATCAACCGGCCTGGCCACCCTGCAAGATTCTACCGGGACATTTTTCAAACTGGGGAAACCGGTTTTGCTCTTTAGCGCCCCGGCCGCCCTTTGGGACATGAAAAAGAAAGAGATTTATCTGGACAAACCGACCGGTTACGATGTAACCTTGGCCAACCGGATACAACAGCTGACCAAACAGGCCGCAACCAACCGGACCTCACTTTTTTCCCTGCCGGAAAATTTTCGGGCTGGCGCCAGTTACTGGTTCCAGGCAAAAAACCTTAGCTGGAAACTGTCTGACCAACAATTGCTCTGTTCCGGCGGGATTGTCCTTAACAAAGGCGAGGTTTCCGGCTATGCTGACCAATTACGCAGCGATGTTGGCTTGGAGAATATCAGGCTTGAGGGCTCACCTCGCCTGGTAATGCAGCGCGGCCAAAATGCCCCCATTACACTTGAAGCAGAGTCGTTTCTTATAAACAGTCGTCAAGGATTATTTACCGCGCAAGGCAATCCGGTAGTCAGTTGGCTGGAAGCCAGGATTACTGCCGGCCAGGCTATTTACCACCAAGCAGATAAACGCCTGACTTTTAAAGACCATGTAACCATAAATTACAAAGATATCTCTGCCAGCGGCGATACGGCTGACTATTATACTTTACAACAAAAGATTGTCCTCTCCGGCCAGGCCCAGGCACAGCAAGGGGACAACCATCTGACCGGCAATAAAATAATGGTTTTGTTAAAGGAAAATAAAATTTCCGTCCTGGGGAAAAGCCGGGTCATTATTTCAGAGGAGGAATTAACACCATGAGTTTAGCCGTAGCTGCCAAACCGCAACTAAAACCGGCTGTCCAGGGGCAAAAGAAAGATTATTCCTTAATTATTCTGGGGGGCGGTCCGGCCGGCCTGGCCGCGGCCATTTATGCTTTGCGGGCCAAGCTCGATGTTTTACTGGTGGAAAAAATGGTCCTGGGCGGACAGGCATCAACAACCTATCATATCGATAATTACCCCGGATTCCCGGACGGGATTTCCGGCTTGGACCTGGCGGTGAAAATGTCTGAACAGGCGGAAAAACTCGGCTTGAAGTTTGATTGGGGGAACGTCGATAAGATTGTTCATCATAAAAATAGATTTGAGGTTCATTTACCGGGCAAGACCTTAACCTGCCAAGCCCTGATTTTTGCTGCCGGCGCAGAACCGCTAAAACTCAATGTACCTGGGGAAGAAGAATTTCGCGGCCGCGGTGTTTCTTATTGTGCCACCTGCGACGGCCCATTTTATCAAGATAAAAATATTATGGTGATTGGCGGCGGGAATTCGGCGGTGGAAGAAGCGCTCTTTTTAACCAGGTTTGCCAAAAAGGTGGGGATAGTTCATCGGCGGGACACCTTACGGGCAGACAAGTTAGTCGCTGACCAGGCCAAAAATCACCCAAAAATATATTTTTTCTGGAATTCAGTCCTGGAAAAAATAGTCGGCAGCAAGAATGTCGAGTCAGTTGTTTTACGCGAAGTCAAAACCAACAATACCAGTTCCGTCCCAGCCGAAGGAGTTTTTGTCTATATCGGGACCAAACCCAATTCTGAATTAATTAAACCACTGGTCAAGCAGGATGACAGAGGATTTATTATGACCGATGAAAAAATGGCCACAGCCACACCCGGGTTATTTGTAGCCGGTGATTGCCGGGTCAAAGCCCTGCGCCAGGTGGTGACAGCGGTCGCTGATGGAGCCATCGCCGCCCAATCGGCCCGCGAATACCTGGAAGGGTTGACAAGCCAGGGTTAAGGGGTATAATTTTTATCCAATGAAGCGTATCTTGTTTATTCTGATTTTGGCCTGCTCCCTGGCCGGCGTGGTCTTGGCTGAAGAGCTGGCCGCCAATTTTTCTCTCCCCGCTTTGGACGGAAAAAAAGTCACGCTGAATGATTTCCTGGGCAAAAAACCGGTTATCGTCACGTTTTTTGCCAGCTGGAGTGATCCCTGTAAAAAAGCCCTCAAAGGGTTACAGGAAATTCAAATCAGCCACGAGGCAACGGTCAAGATAATTGCCGTCTCTTATGATAAAAAAGCCAAAGAGCTGAAGGAATTTCTGGCGGCTGCCGACCTCCCTTTTGCCGTTGTCTCCGATAAAAAACTCTCTACAGCCGATGATTATAAAATCCTGGTTTTACCGACCACCTATTGCATCAACCGGGACGGGAAAATAGATAAAGTCCTGGTTGATTATGACGCGAATGTTAAAAACAGCATCATAGAATGGTTAAACAGGTAGCTTACTCGTAGCGGATGGCTTCGACCGGGTCCAAGGCTGCCGCCCTGACTGCCGGATAAACACCAAAAAATATCCCCACCCCGGCAGAAACCAAAGTAGCAGAAACAACCGCCCAGAGTGGGATGATTAATGTCCCTTTGATAACAAACATAATCAAAAAGCCTCCCCCTACCCCCAAGATGATACCGATTATCCCCCCCAATAAACTTATTAACATGGCCTCGACTAAAAATTGCAGGACAATATCCTGCCGTCTGGCGCCAATGGCCTTGCGCACCCCGATTTCCCGGACCCGTTCATTAACTGCTACCAACATAATATTCATTATGCCGATCCCGCCGACTAAAAGGGATATGGCCGCCAGACCGGTCACAAAACCGGTCAGGGCCGCCAAAATATTGTTAACGATGGATAATATCCCCTTTTGGTTTAAAATGCGGAAATCATCTGAACCGATCCGTCGCTCCAAAATCACCGCCACATGTTTCTGGGTCTCTTCAATTGTCTCGGTATCTTTGGGGAAAATATTAAAACGCATGATCTTGTCATTGCCCATCATGTTTTTTGCGGTCGTAATCGGGATGATTACCCTTTTGTCCATATCGATCGGCCCAAAATTGCCGCGGGCTTCAGTCACCCCAATGATCAAATATTGGACCCCTTTAATCTTGATTTTTTCACCAATTGGGCTGATCCCGTTAAACAGCTCGTCGGCCACTTTGGGGCCGACAATTGCCACCTTGCGCCTTGATTCCACCTCGGGAACGCTCATAAAGCGCCCGGCGATCAATTTCCCCCCCATCAAATCCAGATAATTGGCGGTTGTGCCGAATATTACGGTAGCCTTAAATTTTTTCTTGCCGAAATAAATATCACCAGAGCTCGGATTGAGCGCGACAATATCCTTTATCTCCGGCAAACGGGCCTTAAGAAAACTGATGTCCCCATAAACAAATTTTGGGCTGGGTGGGGTGTTGGCGTCTTTTCCGGCCACAACGATAAACGAATCATAGCCTGCCCCCATGGTCTTGATCTGGTCGGTAATATAGGTTTTTGCCCCTTCTCCGATCGTCACCAGAGTGATGACCGAAAATATCCCGATGATGACACCCAGCATGGTCAAAAAACTTCGCACCTTGTTTGACAACAAGGCCCGATAAGCCTGTTTAATGCTTTCCAACAAGAAAAAGATCATGCTTCAAACCTCAAAGCGTCAACCGGGTTCATCCTGGCCGCCTGCATAGCCGGATAGACACCAAAAAATGTCCCGACCAAAAAAGCGACAAAGCAGGCGATATAAACGGCTCCCCAGGCAATGACCGCCGGCATTTTCAAGGCTGTCATAATTCCCCAAGCGGCCAGGGTGCCAATAATGATGCCGACTATCGCCCCGGTCATGGTAATTAAGACCGACTCAAAAACAAACTGTAGAAAGATATCGAATTGTTTTGCTCCTATGGCCTTACGGATCCCGATTTCCCGCGTCCGTTCGGTTACAGCCAC
>MEUF01000015.1:28668-28873 GCA_001771615.1 candidate division WOR-1 bacterium RIFOXYB2_FULL_48_7 | reverse complement strand
TATATCATCGAAAATGCAAAAGCAAAGCCGATAAGCGAAGTGTACATTCAAGAGCATTTCCCCAACGGTTATAAATATCTTAAAGACAATGAAGTGTTTTTAAGAGGACGAGAAAAAGGGCGATTTGACAATCCTAAAGAGTGGTTTTTATTTAGTCGAAAACAAGGTATTGATGGTGTTGAGCAGCATAAAATCATTACACCTG
>MEUF01000015.1:15605-28601 GCA_001771615.1 candidate division WOR-1 bacterium RIFOXYB2_FULL_48_7 | reverse complement strand
CCGTCTCTGTGGATGACAATGGTCGGGGCATCCCCATTGATATGCATAAAGAGGCCAAGAAGCCGGCGGCCGAGGTTGTGTTGACGACGCTGCACGCCGGAGGCAAGTTTGGGCAGGGCAGCTATAAAGTTTCCGGTGGGTTGCATGGGGTTGGCGTCTCCTGCGTTAACGCCTTGTCAGAATGGATGGATGTAACCATCAAGCGCGATGGAAAAATTTATAAACAATCATTTAAGCGCGGTATTGCCGCCAAGCCGGAAATCAGCAGTTATAAGGGCGAAGACACCGGAACGTTGATCACTTTTGAGGCAGACCCGGAAATATTTACCGAACTGGTCTATGAGTACGACACGGTCAAGCACCGACTGCAGGAATTAGCCTTTTTAAATAAAGGACTAAAAATTGTCCTGATCGACGAACGCGAAAAGGAAAAAAAGGGCGAAACATTTGAGTTTGAAGGCGGGGTTGTCGAATTCATTGAGCACCTTAATCGCGGAAAAGAGGCGCTTTATCGCCCGGCGGCCGCTTTTTCGGCGGAAAAAGAGAATGTTTTTGTTGAGGTCGGGCTGCAACACTGCAAGGATTATTATGACGAAAATGTTTATTCTTACGTTAACTGCATCCGGACAAAAGAAGGGGGGACGCATGTAGTCGGCTTCAAGACCGCCCTGACCAGGGTAGTTAACAATTACGGCCACAAGAACGGCTTATTAAAAGAAAATGAAACCATCCAAGGCGAAGACGTCCGCGAAGGGCTCACTGCGGTTATCAACGCCCGGGTCCCTAACCCCCAATTTGAAGGGCAGACAAAAACCAAGTTAGGCAATGGTGAGGTCAAGGGGATAGTTGATTCGGTGGTCATGGACGGGCTTTCGACTTATTTGGACAAAAACCCTTCGGCGGCACGGGGGATGATAGAAAAATCTATTTTGGCTTATCGCGTCAGGATGGCGGCCCGCAAGGCGCAGGAGCTGGAACGGAAAAAGTCTGCTCTTGATACTGCCATGCTTCCAGGCAAATTAGCCGACTGCACAGAAAGCGCCGCGGCTAAATGCGAATTGTTTATTGTTGAGGGCGATTCCGCTGGCGGCTCGGCCAAGCAGGGGAGGGACCGACGTTTTCAGGCTATTCTGCCTTTGCGCGGCAAGATACTTAATGTTGAAAAGGCGCGTCTTGACAAAATATTGGCCAACAACGAAATTCGCACCATGATAACGGCTATCGGACCAGGGGTAATTTCTGGCCTCAAGGGGAATGGGAACGGCGACAGCAACAAGGAAGACGAGATGACGATAGAAAAATTATTAAAGGAGCTGCGCTATCACAAGGTGATCTTAATGACTGACGCCGACGTTGATGGCAGCCACATCAGGACTTTGTTGTTAACATTTTTCTATCGCTACGCCAGGGAAGTAATTGAGAACGGCAATATTTACATTGCCCAACCGCCGCTCTACCTTGTCCGTAAAGGGAAGAACGAAAAATATGCCTATAGTGACGGTGAGATGCAGAAAATCGCCAAGGAGTTTGGGCGCGACGGGGTCGTGATCCAGCGCTATAAGGGCTTGGGGGAGATGAACCCCGACCAGCTTTGGAACACAACCATGAACCCGGAAACCAGGACCATGCTGCAGGTGACACTCGAAGACGCCGAAGTGGCCGATGAAATATTTACCGTCTTGATGGGGAGTGAAGTCGAACCCCGCCGGGAATTTATTGAGAAAAACGCCAAGGAAGTTAAGAGGTTAGATATCTGATGATGGCAAAAAGAAAGAAAACCGAAGAAGCTAACGAACTCAATCTCCAGGCCAAGGTAGTGCAAACTACGTTGGAGCATGAAATGAAGAGCTCATACATCGATTACGCCATGAGCGTGATTATTGGCCGCGCTTTGCCAGATGTCCGTGATGGTCTCAAGCCGGTCCATCGCCGGGTCCTTTTTGCTATGGATGAGATCGGCCTTCAGCCGAACAAGACTTACAAGAAATCGGCCCGCGTTGTCGGTGAAGTGCTCGGTAAATACCACCCGCATGGTGATGTGGCGGTTTATGACACCATGGTCCGCATGGCCCAGGATTTTTCTCTTCGTTATCTTTTAGTTGATGGCCAGGGTAATTTTGGTTCAGTTGATGGTGATTCTGCCGCCGCCATGCGTTATACCGAGGTGCGGCTTGCCCCCATTGCCACGGAGCTGCTGGCCGATCTGGAAAAAGAAACGGTTGATTTTGGCCCCAACTTTGATGAATCATTACAAGAGCCGCTGGTTATGCCCTCGAAATTTCCCAATCTATTAGTCAACGGCTCTTCTGGTATTGCCGTCGGTATGGCGACAAATATGCCGCCGCATAATATCAACGAAGTGGTTGATGGAATCGTGCACGTTGTGGACAATCCCGAGGCCGAGAATGAAGAGCTCCTTAATTTTGTCAAAGGCCCCGATTTTCCGACCGGCGGCTTGATTTGCGGCCGGCAGGGGATCAAGGATGCCTATCTGACTGGACGGGGCCTTTTGACTGTCCGGGCCAGAACTAGTATCGAAGAGGTCAAGGGGGATAAGCAGGCGGTGATTGTTACCGAGATTCCTTATCAGGTCAATAAGGCAGAGACCATCGAGCGAATTGCCGAGCTGGTTAAGGAAAAGAAAATCCTGGGAATTTCTGACTTGCGCGATGAGTCTGATCGTGATGGGATGCGCATCTATATCGAGATCAAAAAAGGTTTTAATGCCGAAGTCGTCCTCAACCAGATTTATAAGCATACCAATATGCAGACGACTTTTGGCGTCAACATGGTGGCGTTGGTAGACGGCGCGCCGCGGCTGCTGAAGCTCAAGGATTTAATCACGGAATACATCAAGCACCGCGAAAGCGTTGTTACCAGGCGGACAAAATACGACCTGAAGAAAGCCGAAGAACAGGCCCATATCCTTGACGGCTTATTGATCGCCCTTAATAACATTGACGCGGTCATAAAATTGATCCGGAAAAGCAAAAATGTCGACGAAGCCCGTAGCGGCTTAATGGAAAAGTTTGAGCTCTCGCAAATCCAGGCCCAGGCCATTCTTGACATGCGGCTGCAAAAACTGACTCAATTGGAAACAAACAAAATTGAGGAAGAGCTGAAGGCGCTCAAAAAGTTGATTAGCGAATTAAAAAAGATCTTGTCGGACCGCAAAGAGATTTTGAAGATCATTAAAAAAGAGCTCCTGGAGATCAAGGAAAAATACGGCGACAAGCGCCGCACTTCGTTGGTGGCGGCGGCCGAGGAAATCAGCGTCGAAGAGCTGATTCCGGAGATGGATGTCGTGGTGATTATTACCCGTGATGGGTATGTCAAACGCATTCCAGTCAGCGCTTTCAAGGCCCAACTGCGGGGGGGGCGCGGCGTGACCGGGATGGCGACGCGCGAGGAAGACCAGATCAGTAAAATCTTTGTGGCCTCGACGCACAGCTACTTACTCTTTTTTACGAATAAGGGACGCGTCTTCAAGGTCAAGGTTTTTGAATTACCGGAGGCCAGCCGTGCCGGCAAAGGGCAGAGCATGGCCAATTTTCTCCAGGTTGGCGAAGGGGAAATGGTCACGGCAGCGGTTAAGATTGATTCCTTCGACAAAAAAGGCTTCTTAATGATGTCGACCACCGGTGGACTGACCAAAAAGGTGCCGGTTGAAGAATTTGCTAACATCAGGCGGAGCGGGATTATTGCCATTAAACTAAAAGGAGACGACGAGCTGCATTGGGTCAGGGAGACCGACGGCAAGCAGGAGGTTGTTTTAGGTACAACCAATGGCCTGATGATCCGCTTTAATGAAAAAGATATCCGGCCCATGGGACGCGCTGCCGCTGGCGTCAGGGGCATTAGGTTGGGCAAGGGAGATTCGCTGGTGGCCATGGATATTGTCACGCCCAAAGGAGATCTCTTGATGATTTCCAAGGCGGGCTATGGCAAAAAGATGAAGATGGAAGAATTTGGGGTGCAGGGCCGGGGCGGCAAAGGGCACATTGCCATGAAATTGCGCGACAAGGATACGGTGGCTGCCCTGGTGGTTATTGAGAAAAAAGACGAACTTATTTTTGTCACCGCCCAGGGGACAATGAGCCGGCAAACCGCCGAGGGGATTTCTGCCCAGGGGCGTTATGCCAAAGGTGTCAGGATTCAACGCCTTGACGATGGTGATTCCCTGGTTGATGTCGGTCGGGTTATTACCAAAGAGGCTGAAGAAGCGGTTATTGAAGAAGCCGAAGCAAAAGAAAAAAAGTAACCGATGAAAAAACGCCGGAAAATTAATTTTTCACCGGCTGGGAAGCGTGCCGCGCTGGCTGCCGCCGCAATTATTGGGCTGCTAATTGGTTTTTGGCTTTGGCTCCCGCAGTCCAAGCCCAAGCAAACGCCACAGGTATACTTCTTCAAGGCTGAAAAACTTTATCCAGTCAGTCGACCGATAAAATCCGCTAACGAAGCAATCAAATATTTATTATTTGGGCCAACGAAGCAAGAGGCAGGCGCCGGGCTATGGACGCTTGTCCCTTCCGGATTAAAAATTAAATCTGTCCAGCAAGCCGGCAAGACATTAATTATCGATTTTGACCAGCGGTTGGCCAATTATTCCGGCAGTGCCGCAATGATCCGCGGGTTACTCCTGCAAATTGTTTTTACCGCTACCGATTATCCGGGGGTTGATCAGGTGCGCATCCTAATTGGTGGCAAGGGAGAGGTTGTCCTGGGCGGCGAAGGGTTGGTAATAGAAAAGCCGTTAACCCGACAGGATCTCTTGCGCTAGTTTATCCAGCGCCTGTTTGCTGGCAAGTTCGGTGACGCAGACAAGCTCGGCTGTTGGGGGAGAGAGGCGGGTGATGGCCATAAATTCTTTGAAGCTCGGGCTCTTTGGCCACTTAACGCGGGCGCCCAACTTCTTTTTCAAATAATTCGACTTTTGTAGGCAAAGCTCGGCCACGCTTTTAAGGCCATTTTTACCTAAAAGAGTCAGATAAATTGCCGCTGCCAAGGCGCAAAGCGCTTCATTGCTGCAAATATTTGAAGTCGCCCGTTCACGACGGATATGTTGTTCTCGGGTAGACATGGTCAAGGTATAGGCCCGACGTCCCTGGAGATCAACGGTGCCGCCGACTATTCTCCCTGGCATCTGCCGTAAGAATTCTTTCTTGGTAGCGAAAATACCCAGCCCAGGCCCGCCAAAACTTTGCGGGTTACCCAATGACTGCCCTTCGCCAACAACAATATCCGCCCCATATTCACCAGGCGATTTCAATAAACCAAGCGAGATTGGGTCGATGCTGACAATGAATAGGGAGCCATTTTTATGGCACTGGCTGGCTGGCTGGTTGGGTTGTTCGATGTTGCCAAAATAATTTGGCTGCTGGAGAATATAACAGGCATCTTGTTCTGTCAAACCAAGATCGGCAGCCGCCAAACCAGATGATTCATCAAAAGGAATTTCTTTAAGAGATATATCGGCCGCTTGGCAGTAAGTCTTGAGCAGCTGGCGATAATTGGGGTTAACTGCCATTGAAACGGCAACTGTCTTTCGGCCGGTAATGCGGCAGGCCATAAATGCGGCCTCGACCAGCGCAGTGCCGCCATCATACATTGACGCATTGGCGACATCCAGGCCGGTCAGGGCGCAGATTAATGACTGGTATTCATAGATTGCCTGTAATGTCCCCTGGCTGGCTTCCGCCTGATAAGGGGTATAAGCGGTATAAAATTCGGCGCGGCCAACTAAATGTTTTACGGCACTGGGGATATAATGTTGATAATTCCCCCCACCCAGAAACGAAGAAGCGACGGCGTTTTGTTGGCTCATAGCTGTCAGCTCTGACAATAATTCTGGCTCGCTTAGCGGCGTGGGAAGGTTTAGCAGTGAGGTCAGCCTAACTTTTTCCGGTACGTCGGCAAAAAAAGAGGGGCTCACTTTTTTAATGTTGCTTGATAGGCGGCGGCTGAAAGTAAATTATCAAGATCTGCAGGATTGCTTATTTCCATTTCCATTATCCAGCCTTCGTCGTAGGGAGAGAGATTAACCTTTTCAGGGTGATCGTTTAATGAGGCATTGTTGGCGGTAACCTTGCCGGAAACAGGAGAATAGAGGGAAGAAACGGACTTAACCGACTCGACCACGCCAAATTCCTGCATCGCCTTAAACTCTTTACCAACCGGGGGGAGCTCTACGTACACCACGTCTCCCAGGGCATCCTGTGCGTGATGGGTGATCCCAATGATAGCTTTGTTGCCTTCGACTCGGACCCATTCGTGTTCTTGGCTGTACTTTAAATTTTCTGGGTACATAGTATCTCCTTTTTCTTTCTTTATTTTACTCTTTTATAAAAAGCCTTGTCAACGACATGGCCCAGTTGCCTGTTCCCCCTCAATTCAACGAAAATTTTGCTTTCCGGGCGGGTTAAATAGGCCAGAGCTAGAGGCTTGTTGAAGGTTGGAGAAAAAGTCCCGCTGGTGATTTCTCCGCAAATCCCTGAATCGGACGCGCTAAACACGGTTGTGCCTTGCCGGGGGATTGTCCGGCCCTCAAATTCAAGGCCGACCAAGGTTTTTGTGCGGCCCGACATCAGGGCTTTTTTGCCGACAAAGGTACCTTTTTCAAATTTTACCGCCCATTGATAGCCGGCATCGAGCGGAGAGCTCTTTTCGTCATATTCATGGCCGTAAAGGGGGAGGCCGGCTTCTAGCCGCAAAGTATCTCTAGCCCCCAATCCACAGGGTTGTACACCCTTGTTGATAAATGCCTGCCAGAGTGCGGCCGCCTCTTTTTTGGCGACGATAAACTCAAAACCGTCTTCGCCGGTGTAACCAGTGCGTGAAATAATAATATCTCGCCACCACAAGGTATGGTTATGCTTCAGGTCGTCAAGCGGCGCGTTTAAAATTTTGGCTGTCAGCGCCTTGGCCTGGGGGCCCTGAACCGAGATCATGCAATAATTTTCATATAATCCAACCTGGACGGAGCCGGCGGCAGATTTGAGATAGGCCAGAACCTTGTCTGTATTGGAGGCGTTGGCAATAATCAGATAAAACATGGGCAGGCGATAGACCAGGATGTCGTCGATGGTGCCGCCGGCTTCATTGCAGAGAACTGAATATTGGCCTTGACCGGGGGCCAGCCGAGAGGCGTCATTGGTGGCCAGCTGGTTGATTAGGGCCAGGGCGTTTGCCCCTTCCAGCTTGATTAGTCCCATATGGCCGATATCAAATAGTCCGGCCGCAGCTCGGACGGCTTTATGTTCGGCAATTATTCCGGCGGGATAAGAGACCGGCATTTCCCAGCCGGCAAACGGGACAATTTTAGCTTTCAATTGGAGATGCTCAGATAAAAGTGGAGTTCTTTTTAATTCGGCCATGGACTGATTTTATCATATTTCGGAAAACTAAAAAATCAGCCTGGCAGTACCGCGCAAGTAAAACCATTATAACCCAGCTCTTCTAAGGCCTTTAGGCGAGCGTCTTCCAGATTTTCCAACTCCACGTCGCCGGCTAATCTGGCCAGCCAGCGATATGTTTCAGGGATTATTTCGTTAAAAGGGTTAAGGCCCTCCGCGCAAGCCAGCTTAAGCCTAACTAATGCAATTTCTTCTGACGAAAGAGCCCCTTGATGACGGACAACACAACGGTTGGTTTGCCAGGCCAGGTGGGTGGCGACAAAAGAGAGTGGATGGGCAAAACCCGGCTCAGTTGTTTTGGGCGGGAAATAACGTGTATCAGGGTACAGGCCGTTCCAATGAAACATATAAGCCTGCTTGGGAAAATCAAATACTGCTAAGGGATGAACGCTGGGATAGACGCGAGCTTCAGCTGTTGGCAGCCCAAGGCCGAGGGTAAATAATGCCACGAGAGGGGCCTGGGTTGTACAGTCGGAAATAATATGGGGAATGGGGGTTAAGGATTGTTGCTCGGCCAGTTGATGCAGCATAACCCAGGTGCTATTGGCCGGACGGCTGTCAAGATTGACGCCCGTGGAATTGGCTGAATCAAACCCGACTCGTTTGGTCACATAACCCGAGATTGTCCAAGGATGTAATTTTGTATATGTTTCCATGTCAAGCGCCGCTTTTACGTTTGATAGGGCTTGCTCAAAAAGGGTAAAGCCGGCACACAATTCCTCTGGTTGGGCGTGCCCGCAGGCGACCAGCAGACCAACCAAGAGGGCGTGACAAGTGCCAAGGCGTTCCTCTAATAAAAACAACCTATCCGCAAACGTCGCCGGATCATTTAGTGAGGGAATTTGGCAGCCACGTAATCCAGCCAATCTTTCCTCCAAAGGGATATCCAGGTGCTTAGTGGTGGTCTTCATTAGCCGCCAGCCCCCTTTTAGCTGGAGGATCTTTTGGGCGGCCGGCGAGAGACGACAAGCTTCTACCATAGCTACCATATTATCGATATTATTTGACTGGAATTTCGGTGTTTATCAAGGAGATGAGAACTGAAATCTCCCCTTGTTTTTGACGATATATAGTTGGATAAATGCCAATTACTACACATATCTTGGGGGGCGCCAACGCCTGCCCGGCCGCTTTGAGGTATATTATGGGCCGAGGCCCGGCCTATGTTCACCGGCTGGCGCTAGAGGCATATTTTCCAAAAGCTACAGATAGGCAAATAGGCCAAGTGATTGATGGGGCATGCCCTAGTCTATTTGTAAAAAATGGCTTTCATTTATTGCAACCAGCCTTGTCTTGGCTGCGTTCAGACTTACGGGTTATGGTCAATAGTGACGCGCGTTTTGCCGCTTTGCCGCCGGCACTTCGCCAGGATTATTTCCCGGCGATTACGCTAGAAAGTCGCAGCAACAGGGCGCGATTTTGGGTAACAGCAGATGGGCGGGGCATTGAGTATAAGGGGCTGACTCCAACAGTTGTTGATTTTGGCAGAATTAATGAGAATTCCAACCAGGTTGAGGGGCTGATGGCCGAGGAACGGGCAGCCATTGAGTATGAAGGATTGACGATTATAAACGGCTTGAAATGTTGTGTCACCCCGCTTGGGTCGTTATTTGGGGATTTACAGGGGCATGCCCAATTAGTTCGGGGGGCGGTCGCTGGAGAGCTATATCTTCCCTGGATAAGAGCAGATAAACACGTATCGAGTTATGAGCTTTTGGCGCAGCTAGAAGGGCTGTCACTCGAACAATTTTTATGGAGAGGGGCGCAACGTTTTGGGGAGCAAGCCAGGCGACTGCATCAGGCTGGCAGGACCATGGCTTCACCATTTCGGGCGGGAAGCCTGCCCAGGGAACCCTATTACTCGTCATTGCATAAGGGGAATGTCGAGATACATGGCAATATAATTGATTTGGAAGGGATGAAAACTTTTGCCATGGTCGGCGACCTGCTTGGACAACAAGCGAGTGTCCCAGTGTTCCAAGGTGGACGGGGTCATCCAGCTACCCTGGCCAAGCTAAGAGGCAGGACGACAGCCTATTACGCCAGATTGTGCGATCTGCAGAGGTTTCTTGGTGGTCGAAACGGAGAAATATTTGAAACATCCGCGGCCTTGAATGTTTTTAGCTTCAAAGAGAGCCCCCTGGCTTTTGCCCAATTTCTTTCCGGAGTATTTTGTGGGTATTATGGGCAGTCAGACGCAACCCAGCAAGCCATAATTTCCAACGAATTTCAGGAGCTAACAACAAAAATGCACCGGAGCGGCTATTATTGGCTATCAATAGAACAAACAATCAATATTCTTGATGCTTTAGACAATGAATATGGGGCCGTGGCTTAGATATGACAAGCATCCGATTTAATCTGCTCAAACCTCGTGAGCCGTTCCGCCTCGACAGGGCAAAAGCAAAACTAAATACCGACCTTAGGCTGATTGTCCTTAAAGGATTTAGAGATCTTTTCCCGCTCTATCGCTCCAGGGATATTTTTATTGGCTTTTGGGTGCCGGGAGAAATCAGGATTTATCCCTCCTGCCACTTACCAGATATTTCCAGGCGGATAGAGGGATTTG
This sequence comes from candidate division WOR-1 bacterium RIFOXYB2_FULL_48_7, assembly GCA_001771615.1. Classification (GTDB taxonomy): domain Bacteria; phylum Margulisbacteria; class WOR-1; order O2-12-FULL-45-9; family XYB2-FULL-48-7; genus OXYB2-FULL-48-7-A. The sequence continues at coordinate 18,620 of MEUF01000015.1, read as the reverse complement.
TCGCCGACCAACCAACTCCCGAAGGGCAGCTAAATATGCGTCGCTGGTTATATGGGTTTGCTTTTCACGGAAAAATTGATCGCCTGGGCAGGATAGCCATACCAGAAATAATCAAAGCTACCTGGGGGCTCAAGCCCGGCAACGAATACGAGCTCATTCGCCAGGGGAGAATGTTGGTGGTTAAGATTGAAACAAATATTGGCAGCCAAATAAATCAGCCCAACCCTTGATTATTCTAGGCAATCAACTACAATTAATTCGCCTCACACTGTTAAATACAAGGAGAGGGACTATGAAAAAATATTTTGTGATTATTTGTCTGGCTGTATTTGCGGGCCTATATTTTGCTGGTTGCGGCTCTTCAGGCGGCGGAGAGACAACAACAACCACAACTGTCCAAGGGGCAACCACGACTACTGCCCAAGGAGCGACCACCACAACTATCCAAGAAGCAACGACAACTACTACAACAAGCACGACTTCAACAACTTCAACCAACCCCGGCTCTGGGACATGGAGCGCTGTTGGCACACGGGGGTTTTCGACTGGGTCGGCAGAAGGGGTGGCGATCGCCTGTGACGAGTCCAATGGCAGCATTTATGTCGCCTGTGTTGATCGAGGGAAGGGGGACAAGCTTTATGTGATGAGATTTGATGGCGCTGATTGGGTCGAAGTCGGCAGCGGTCCGGTAACCAGTGAAGCGGTATCAATTTCTGAGAACGATGTGCCCTCGCTGATTGTTAACAATGGGATCCCTTATGCCGCCTTTATTACCAGCCCGGGAGCCGATTTGCTGGTCAGAAAATATAGCGGCGGCGCCTGGGTTGACGTTGGGAGCTTGCCAGTTTCAGGAAGCGCTGGTTATTGCAGCCTGCAAATTACCGGGGAAACACCTTATGTCGCAACCAATGATTTTGGACTGATGAAAGTATTTTATTTAAATGGGGCAACCTGGGACTGGGTCAATAGTAGCCTTGTCAGCCTCGGCAGTAACCATTGGCTTAGTTTGGCCATGTTGGGGACGACCCCTTATGTTGCTTTTCGTGACGCAAACAACAACAGCCGCGCGACGGTTAAATACTCACCGGGCGGCAGTTGGGCAACGCTGGGTGGGGCCGGTTTTGGAGTTGAATCTGACAGCGTGGTTTATACCAGCTTGGCCATCAACAGTTCAAATAATATCTTCGTCGCCTTCAAACGCAATGCGGTTTCGCCTTATAAGGCGGTAGTAATGAAATATAACAGCACAACCACAAGTTGGGAGGCGGTTGGCGCAGAGGGGATATCAGATGGAGAGGCAGACTTAACCAGGCTCAAATGCTTTGGCCAGGACTTGTATCTTTCATATAAAGATATGGCCAACCAAAGCGGCATCACAACGTTATTATATGATCATAGCTCGGCTGGATGGTATGTTTTGGGGACAGCGGCCTTTAGCGGCCAGGAGGCAGACCTTCCGGCTTTGACGGTTGATCCCAACGGCACCCCCTACGTGGCGTTTCAAGATGGCCAATCTCAGGGGAAATTGACCGTCATGAAGTTTACCGGCAACTAGTTTGCCAGGACAGCCTTAAGGGCTCCGGAGAAGCCAAGCGTTGTTAGCGGGCGGATGACAATGCCGACCTTAGATTGCTTGATTTTCAAAGGCCTTTGGGTCCCGGGAGAAACCAGGACTTATCCCTCATGAGGCCTGCCTTTCTATTAATGACTTTATCTAGTAAGATTATTGCTAATGTTGCAACCAACAAAAAAAGCTGCCTGGTGCCAGGAATTACCCAGCCAAAAAGCCCAAATTCCCCTTAACCTCTCCCTTTCTCTTGCTGAATTCCAGCAGGTTACACAAGGAGTTGCACCAAGCGAAATGGATCAGAATTGGTATATTTATTATGACGATAACTGGCTAAATTTTTGCCGGGCATTTACCGGGGCTTGTATATTTAAGGTAAAATTTGCGCCGACACACGGAGGCCATAAAATTGTTGAAGCCTGGGCTTCCAGGGATTCTGCGCAGTACACAAACAAAGAAGAAAAGGAAGACCAGCACATGATTACATCATTAATATATTCTTTATTGCTAAATAAGCCTGTTCCGCCAAGCTTGCACATCCCTGGCTATAGTCTGATCAATCGGGCGGGGCAAAGAAAAAAACTTGACGCGCTTAACGTCTTAATCCGCATAATCTATACAGTTATATTCTTTGGAGTCTTTGTTGTTGTCATGTTGAGTGCCGCTTTTGGTGTTGAGAAGGCGATTCTTGATGGGCTGCCAAGAGGGTTGATCTTTGGCCCAGTTGCCCTGCTTATGGAGGGGGCCATCTTTTACACAGCAGCAATCATTCCGACTTTTCATCGATTACCCAAGAGTAATGTTAAGGCCTTGGGCCACCTTATGCCATACGCTGTCACTATTGGGGCAACGCTTTTCTATTACAGCCGGCAGGGCAACCTGTGGCAAGCGATTCACATATATAGTGGCCCGATATTAGTGGGGACAATTATTGCTTATACTTTTTACATTACAAACGAATTAATCAGGGAGGTAAACAGGCAGCCAAAAGTAAAAATACTATCTTTTGGGGTTGTCGGGCTGACTATATTTGTCCAAGGAATACTTTGTCTGTATGCAGCCTTCTACCTGCTTAGAATTGATTTTGCAACGATAGCGCTCTATGGGGGTGGGTTGGTTGAAAGACTTCTTTATTTTGTCTGTTTGGCGGAAACGCTTTACGACCAAAATAAACTGTTAAATATTAAGCCGAACGTGAGAACAAATTAGCTAATTCGTTAATCAGCCGCTCATTCTGTTCGGGCCGGCCAATAGATACCCTAATGGCTTCGGGGAAACCAAAGGAAGTTAACGGGCGAATGATCACCCCGGTCTTTAGTAGCTTCAGGAAAACATCATCTGCCGATCTTTTCAGCTCAACAAAAATAAAATTGGCCCCGGTCTTCTTGAAAGACAAGCCCAATTTTTCAAGTTGTTGGTATAAATATAGTTTACCGGCCAAATTGTTT
>MEUF01000015.1:0-15585 GCA_001771615.1 candidate division WOR-1 bacterium RIFOXYB2_FULL_48_7 | reverse complement strand
CGCTAAAAGGCAGCTTGGTGCGGTACATTGGCTTGATCAGCTCTGGTTTAGCCAGGCCATAGCCGATGCGCAGCCCGGCCAGGCCATAGTACTTTGAAAAAGTGCGCAAGATGAAGACGTTGCGTCCGGCTGTTACATAATTTATCGCGGCCGGGAACTCTTTATCATCAACAAACTCTGCATAAGCTTCGTCGATCACGAGCAGAATTTTCTCCGGCAATTGGCGCATAAAGGCGGACAATCCCTTTTCCGTAAAATAACTGCCCGTCGGATTGTTGGGGTTCGCCAGAAAAACCATCTTTGTTTTGTCCGTTATTTTGGCCAGGATGTTATCCAGGTCGACGGCATAATCTTTGAGGTCGGCCAGGACAACGCGGCCGTCAAAAATGCGGGTAATCAGTTCATAAACGCTGAAGGTGTTTTTGGGAATTATTATCTCGTCACCGGGGTTAATATAGGTTGAGCCCAGGATCTGCATAATTTCATCAGAGCCATTGCCGCAAATAAAGTTGTCGGGCGCCAGGGCAAACTTGGTAGCCAGGGCCTCGCGCAATAAGGTGGCTTTTTCGTCGGGATAGATTTGCAGGTTTTTCCCTTCTTTGGCGATAGCCTCAAGTGCCTTGGGCGAAGGGCCAAAAGGATTTTCATTGCTCGCTAATTTTATCGCGCCGGCCACACTTTTTCCGGGGACATACTCTTTTATCCCCTCGACAGCCCCCCTGACCAATGGATTATCCATGGAGAAATTATAGCATAAATAAAAAGGCCTCCCGAGTGGGGAGGCCTTTTCCTAACTAATGGTGATGATTACAGGGTATAGACTACGCCAACGCCGATCTGGGGGCTGGTAAAATTCCCCACCCCGGGGTAATTAACCAGCGCCTGGTTGGTATATTCCACCAAAACCTGTCCCTGTTTGGACCAGGCAAAGGCGGTGCCAATTGTCAATTCGGTCGAAGGAATATTTGCCCCGCTCATATCAAGGGTATTATAGCTAAGGGCGGCATAGGGGATAAAAGGGATCATCATTTTGCTGGCAATGACACCCACGCCAGATTTCCCATATGTGCTGTTCCCGGCATAATTGGTGGTTACCGGGATTGATTTGTAGCCAGCGGCGACTGTGACGGTTGCCGGGGCGGTCGATTCCGCCAAGATATTATATCGTAGTACCGCTGTTGTTGGGGTCATAGATGAAGTCAATCCAGCAGGGAGGCCAGAATAGCTGCCGGTGCCATAGGCCAGATCCAATTCTAACTGGTTAGTAACACCATAGGCAACCTTGACCCCATAATTGGTTAAGGTCATCCCGCTGGTGTTGGCGACATTACTATCCTGTAAGTAAACTGCTTCTACTCCCCATTTTCCCTGTGGCAGGGTGTTAGCATAAATCAGGGTCTCAGCCGAAGCATAGGTGGCCAACAAAACAATTAATGACAAAACTAATGCAACTATTCTCATGGAAGCCTCCGATAATTTATTTTTTTGAAACCGGATTATTTTCTGTTCTCACCCCCCTAAAGACTGATTAAAACGGGTTGGCCCAACTAAAGCCAATCAAGGCAGAGCGCGAATCTTTGGCTTGCGGGTTATCGGTCAGGTTAAGGCCTGATAGATTGACACAAAAGATAGGGGAAAAATAAAAGCGAGCGCCGCCGTTAACCTGGAAAAGCGTTTCTCCGGCCATCAGGTCGGCATTTAGGATCAAGGTTTCAGCCATGGGCAATTCGACCCCGGTGATCCCCAGCGGGCGGAAATGGCTTTCGGGAAAATCGGCCATAAAACCAAAGGTCAGCTTGGGCCCCTGCTTAAAATATTTGGAAGCGACCATATAAACGTCCGTCTGGCTTTTGGAGAAGAGGTTTTCAACCCCCATGGCCAGCAAAAGGGGGTAGGGCTCGTCACCGGTGGAGAGGGAGAGCTTCATGTTAACAAAGACCCCTTCGCGGAAATCGCTTGAGCCCTTGGGGGTGCCGCCGACAATGCCGACTTCAACGCCGTGGAATGTCCCCAGGTTCATATTGTAAAACATGGTGGCTTCTTCCGATCCCCCTAGTGCCTTGCCGTAACTGGCCCCGATATTAAAATTCTTATAGGGGATAACATTGGCATCGGGGATCCGGGTTAAGCCGGTTGGCCCATTGAGGGCCGGAGCCGGGAAGACTTGCGGGAAAGCCCAAACAGACCCCACAAAAAAACTACAAACCAATAAACTGGCGAGAATCAATTTTCTTCTCATATAGTTTACCTCACTTTTTGAATGAGGGCATTATAAACAGTTTCAACTTGCTTTGCAACAGTTCTTGAGGCAAACCGCTCGACGGCATCGGCGCGGGCGGCCTGCCCAAATTGCCGACGCAGCGCATCGTCGCTTAATAATCGTTGCAAGTGCAGGATGTAATTATCCAAATTCCTGGGAAGAAGGTAGCCATCAAGCCCGCTCCGCACGCTGCCGACCAGCCCTCCAGCAAAAAGAGCCACCACCGGTAAGCCGGCAGTTTTGGCTTCAGCGATAACTAGCCCTTGTGTTTCGGTGGTGGAGGCAAAAACAAAAATATCTCCCAGCGAGTAATAGCTCAATATTTCTGGATAGCCGATTTCTCCGGTCAAGATGACCTTGGGCGATTTGTTTTTCTTAAGCTCCGCCAATAATGGGCCCCCGCCAACCAGGACAAGCTTTGTCCCGCCAACCGCCAGTTTGTTAAAGGCCTTGAGAATAAAGGGGAGGTTTTTCTCTTTCGACAATCTTCCCGCATAAAGCAGGACTTTTTCCGCTTCTTTTATATTGTAGCGCTGCCGTAATTGTTGACGACGGTCCTGATATTTGTCAATTTCAATCCCGGTCGGAATAACTGTTATCGGCCGGGAAATATGCCAGGCCCGCAGCGCCCTTCGGGCCATTTCTGACGGTGCGATGATCTGATCAACTCCCTGGCAATAGCTCCGCAAATAGGCGGTAATGCCCAGTTTAGCCGCGGCCCGTGGGACAAATTTGGCGTAATGGACATACCGGGTAAAAAGAGTGTGAAAGGTATAGACCAGGGGGATGCTCCTTCGACGGGCAATAAACCGGGCCAGTAGGCCGGCCTGGAACGGAGAATGGCTATGAATAACATCGACTTCTGGAATGTTGCGCGCATAGGGGATGGCTAGGCGAAACTTTGGATAACCGCCGGAAAAAGAGGGGAAGCGGATGATGTCAGGATCGGTGTCCTGGTGGCCAGGATAGCGCGGGGCAAGCACATAAACCTTATGGCCAAGCGAGCGCAGTTCATTGACCAGGATTTCCGCGGAGTTGGTTACCCCGGAGAGATAGGGCTTGTATGAATCGGCAAAAAAGGCGATTCTCACTTTTGATTTTTTAGTTGTTTAAGAATCTCTGGCAGCCGGCGCAGGGCGGCCTGCATCTCTAAATCATCTTTATGTTGTGTGGCGGGAAACCCGGAAACGACCGAATTAGCCGGCAGATCTTTGGTTACGCCCGCCTTGCCCATGACCACAGTATTTTCGCCGATCGTAATATGTCCATTAAAGCCGGCCATACCGCCGACTGAAACATGGTCCTGAAAAGTTACTGAACCGGCAAAGCCAACCAGGGCGGTGATGGCGCAATGCTGACCAAAAACGCAATTATGGGCAACATGGGTCAGGTTGTCGATTTTGGTTCCGGCGCCGATTCTGGTGGCCCCAATTGTTCCCCGGGCAATACAAACATTGGCATATATCTCGCAATCATCCTCAACTACAACCTGGCCGATTTGGGGGATTTTTTCGTAATGGTCATTGGCCCAGACAAAGCCATAGCCATCAACCCCCAGGCAGGCGCCGGCGTGAATAATCACCCGTTGCCCAAGCTTCACCCGGTCATACAAGGTTGCCGACGGATAAATTATGCAATCGTCCCCGATCTCGACTTGGTCTCCAATGGTTACGTGCGGATAAATAGTCACCCGCTGGCCTAGCTTGGCGGTTGGGGCAATGACGGCGGTCTTGTGTATGGTGCCAATTTTTTGTCCCGGCTTGGGGGCAAATAGGGTAAGAATTTTGGCCATGGCCAGACGGGGGTTTTTGACTAAAACAGCCGGTTTGTCCTTGATTTTAGTATTAACAGGGGCGACCACTGCGCCGGCCTGGGACTTTAAGGCTTCGGCTAAGCCTTTGGATTCAAGGATAAAAATAAGCTCACGCGAAGTTGCTTCGTTCGGCAGGGCCACCCCGCGAATATCCACATCTGCCCCGCCTGCCAGCTCGCCGCCAACCAGCTCGGCGATTTTTTTGAGCTTCACTATTTATTTAGTTCGGTTATGACCATGTCGGAAATATCCATGCCGCCAGAGATCACAACCTGTTTGTCCAAGACCGTATCGACGCCGACTTTTCCGGCAACTTTTTTAACCGCTTCCAGGATTTTGGCCTGGAGTTTGGTGGAGAGTTGGGCATTTAACTGGAGGAGCGCTTCCCGTTTCGGGGCGAGCTTTTCTTCCAGCTCTTTTTTCATCTTTTCCAGCTCTTCTTTCTTTTTGCCGTCTTTTTCAGCCTGTTCCAGTTTCTTTTGGCTGTCTTCGAATTCTTTTTTGAATGACTCTTCCTGTTTGGAGAGGTCGGCTTGGGCTTTGGCCGATTCCTTATATTCCTTAAAAACTTTTTGCACGTCAATATAGCCGATAGTGTTTAACCCGGCAGCGTGGGAAACCCCGCACAAGAACATAACTAAAACCAACAGGCCAAGTAGCTTTTTCATCTGACATCCTCCTTAGTGAATGTGGAGCTATTTTACCATAGTGCGGCGGCGGGCCTCAAGCGCGATTAAGAGAATAGCTATATCGGCGGGAGAAATCCCGGCTATCCGGCTGGCTTGGCCCAGCGAGCGCGGGCGATTTTGCCCCAATTTTAGTCGAGCTTCGCTGGAGAGGCCCAGAAGTTGCCGGTAATCCAAATCGTCAGGCAGCAGGGTATCCTCATGTTTTTTGAAGCGAGCGACTTGTTCCAATTGTCTTTTGATGTAACCGGCATACTTATCCTGAATATCCAGTTGTTCGGCGATTTCGGGAGAGATCCGCTCTTTGGCTTCAAGCGCCGCCCGTTTTTTTTCGAAAGCCAGATATCTTTCTTCGTTAACCAGGCCGACCCGATGACCCAAAGCGGTAAGCCGCAGGTCGGCGTTATCCTGGCGCAGGATTAGCCGGTATTCAGAGCGCGAGGTAAGCATGCGATACGGCTCAAGGATTTCTTTGGTAATCAAATCATCAATCAGCGTCCCGATATAGCTATCATCACGGCGCAAAATTAAGGGTTCTTCTCCTTTGATCTGCAGGGCGGCATTGATCCCGGCCACCAGCCCTTGAGCCGCCGCCTCTTCATAGCCAGAGGTCCCGTTGATCTGGCCGGCGCAATAGAGCCCCCCAAGTATTTTTGTCTCCAGCGTATAATGCAGCTGTGAAGGGAGGACATAATCATATTCAACCGCATATCCGGGTCGGACCAATTCAACCTTTTCCAGTCCCGGCATAGTCCGTAAAAAAGCAATTTGTACATCTTCGGGCAGAGAAGTTGACATTCCCTGGGCATACATCTCCGTTGTCCCCCGGCCGGTCGGTTCGATAAAACACTGATGCGTACTCTTTTCTGGAAAACGGACCACCTTGTCTTCAATTGACGGGCAATAACGGGGCCCAACCCCTTGTATTTTCTTTTGAAACAAAGGGGAGCGGTCCAGGTTGGCCCGAATGATGGCGTGCGTTTGCTCATTTGTCCAGGTCAAATGACAGGGGACCTGGGGTAGGGAGAGACAGGGATTGGCAGGGAGTTCCAAGGGGGCGGAGGGATTTTGATATTGTTGATATTCCCAGATAAAGGAGAACATTTTCGGCGGTTCATCGCCGGGCTGCGGGATCATTTTATTAAAATCAATAGTTTTCTTGTCCAATCTAGCCGGTGTTCCGGTCTTTAGCCGTCCCAGCGTTAAGCCAAGTTGCTTAAGCGATGTCGACAAACCGGTTGCCGGGAATTCGCCCAGGCGGCCGGCTGCCTGATGCTCCATGCCGATATGAATAAGCCCATTAAGAAATGTGCCGGTAGTGGCAACAACCGCCCTGCCTTCGTATACCACCCCTAATTTTGTCCGCACACCTGTGACGCGCTGTTGTTCGCGAGCGACCAATATCTCCGTTACTTCGGCCTGTTTGACGTCAAGATTGGCTTGCTCTTCCAGTGTTTGTTTCATCCTTGAGTGGTATTGCAGCCTGTCAGATTGCGCCCGTAATGCTTGGACCGCCGGCCCCTTGTTGGTGTTAAGCATCTTCATTTGCAGATAGGTGAGGTCGGTGGAGAGCCCGATCTGCCCCCCCAAGGCGTCAACTTCGCGGACTAGCTGGCTTTTGGCTGGCCCTCCAACGGCCGGGTTACAAGACATAAAAGCAATCGTGTCAGCATTTAGGGTTAATAACAGTGTCGGCAGGCCCAGGCGGGCGGCAGCCAGGGCCGCTTCGATCCCGGCATGGCCGGCACCAATGACAATCACAGCGTATTTCTTGGGATAGGTTTTCACCTTACTATTGTACTATAAATCAGCGGGCTAGCCTAAGCTGGTGCGGATGACAAAGACAATGCCGATCAGATCGCCAAGCTCGTAGCGCAAGGCATTGGCGTTGATGTAAGAGGGGAGGCACTCGCCCAGCGGGTTACAAAGCGTGGCCTCAAACCGTTCGATTTCCTGGTTTTTATTGATGACATCATCATAGAGCTTATCAAAGCGACTTTTGTCGGAGAAAAGGTCACAAATTAGCCGGCCAACGATCTCGTCTTTGGGGGCATGAAAATATTTATGGGCCTCTTCGTTCAAAAACAGGACGCGCCCCTCAAGGTCTGTAACAATCAGCGAGTCGGGCATGGTTTCGATGATGGTTTGGGCGGCAAACGCCGGAGAAATAGCAAACAGCGAATAGCGGCGCATGGCCAAATAGATAAAAAATGACATGACGGCAAAATCGAGGACCAGTGTCGGATAGACTATGCGGGTCTGAAATAAAATGGGAATTAACTCGTCGGCAATGATGCCAACGACTGCCGGAAAAATCGCCCCCAGGGCAATCAGCTTGGCCTGCTCCCTCTCCACCCTTTGCGGAGCCGTCCGGGAATAAGAATAAAACAACCAGACCCCCCAGAGGGCATAGCCTGTGTTTTGGGCAATAAACAGCCAATACCAGGGGGAGGGAATGCTGGCAATGCCATAGGAAAAGATTTCATAACGGATGTACATAAGGTTGGTAAAAAGGAAAAGTATGGTGAGGATGGCGGCTGGCAGGTAAAGCACCGATAATTCCCGCGGCCAATGTTTTTCATCGTCGCGTTTGGTAAAAATTAGGGCAAAATGAACAAAAACGGCAAAGGCCAGGGCGACCAGCGGCGCCGATACCCGATTAATTGAGGCGGCGATATCCAGCGTAAAAGCAATCCGGAGAGAGTAGGTCATGATGCTGGCCAGGAAAGCCACCAGGGAAAACCTGGCGAAAAACCGGGCGGTTTTATTTTCGTAATGCCGGGCCCAAATATTGTAGGAAAAGATCAAAATAAAGATCGAAGCGGCCAATTCCAGGTACGGAAAAAGAATAGCCATGGTGGTCAGATTATAGTATAATGACGTCGACATGGCAAGGGCATCCTACAAAAGAATCCTCCTTAAACTCTCTGGCGAGATCTTTGGCGGGGCCAAAAAATACGGCCTCGACCTGGACCTGTTAAGAATTGTGGCCAAAGAGATACAAGCAACCCACAAATTGGGAGTCAATATTGCAATCATTGTTGGTGGCGGAAATATTTTTCGTGGGGTGGCTGGGGCGGTCAACGGAATTGACCGGGCGACGGGAGATTACATGGGGATGCTAGCGACCGCCATCAACTCCCTGGCGATCCAGGATGCGCTGGAAAAAATTGGCGTCCCTTCGCGGGTGCAAACCGCCATTGAGATGAAGGCGATTGCCGAGCCGTTTATCCGTCGCCGGGCGATCCGCCATATGGAAAAAGGGCGGGTGGTTATTTTGGCGGCTGGCACAGGCAACCCATATTTTTCTACCGACACCGCGGCCGCCTTGCGCGCTGCTGAGCTGGATGCCGACGTGATAATCAAAGCGACCAAAGTTGACGGAGTCTATGATAAAGACCCGGTTCAATTCACCGACGCCAAGCGCTTTAAAAGAATTACCCATATGGAGCTGATTCAGCGGCGTCTCAAGGTGATGGATTCGACTGCTGCCTCGCTTTGCATGGAAAACAATATTCCCATAATTGTTCTAGACTTGTTAAAAAGTGGTAATGTGAAAAAGGCGGCCCAGGGGAAGGAAATCGGGACGCTGGTCAGCAACGAATAGGAGGCTAATTATGAGTGACGTTATTAAGGAATGCGAAGTAAAAATGCAAAAAGCCGTGGAAATGATCAAAAAAAACCTGGCTGGCGTGCGGGCTGGTCGGGCCAGTCCGGCTTTGCTGGATACTATTCAGGTTGAATATTACGGCTCTAACGTGCCACTCAAGCAGATGGCGCAGGTCGCTGCCCCGGAACCAAGAATGCTGGTGGTCACCCCTTATGATAAAAATGCCATCCAAAGCATCGAAAAGGCTATCATGGCCTCCGACTTAGGGATTACCCCAAGAACGGAAGCGGGCATTATTCGGTTGACGCTGCCGGAGCTTTCTGAAGAGCGCCGCAAAGAATTATTAAAGGTGATAAAAAAAGAGGCGGAAGAGGGAAAGGTGGCGGTGCGCAACATCCGCCGCGACAACCTGGAGCTGCTGAAAAAACAGAAAGCTGAAAAAGCGATCACCGAGGATGAAGAAAAATCTAAGGATAAAAAAGTTCAGGAGTTAACCGACAAACAGACGGCGGAAATTGATAAGCTGGTCGCCCTCAAAGAAAAAGAGATCATGGAGGTCTAGTGGACCCCGCCAAGCTGCCCCAGCACATCGCAATCATCATGGACGGCAATGGCCGTTGGGCCAAACAGCGTAAACTACCCAGGGCGGCCGGCCACAAAGAAGGGGTTGAATCGCTCCGTCATGTTTTGCAGGCTTGCGGGGAGCTGGGAATCAAATATCTGACTGTCTATGCTTTTTCAACCGAAAACTGGGGCCGTCCCCAGGAAGAGGTTGATTTTCTAATGGGACTTTTTTCCTTCGCCATTGATCGAGAAATCAACTCCCTGGTCAAAAACCAGGTCCGGTTGCAGTTTCTTGGCCGGTTGGCTGATTTTTCTCCCCAACTGAAAAAAAAGATGCATGATGCCATGGAAAAGACCAAACAAGGGGGGCGGATTACCCTGAATGTTATGGTCAACTATGGCGGGCGGGCAGAGCTGATTGATGCGGTTAATGAGATCATAGAACATAGAACCCAGAACGCAAATCAGAGGATCGAAGAGCAAGATATCCAGGCCCATCTCTACACGCGGGACATTCCCGACCCTGACCTGGTAATCAGGACGGCCTCGGAATTTCGCGTATCCAATTTCCTGCTCTGGCAGATTGCTTATGCCGAAATCTATGTCACGCCGGTCTTGTGGCCCGATTTTCGCCGGGAACAATTGCTGGCGGCACTTAATGATTTTTCCAAGAGAGAGCGGCGTTTCGGGAAGCTTTAAATGATAACCCGTTTGATTACAATTTTGCTGGGTATGCCAATTATTTTGGCCTGTGTTTATTTTGGCGGCATCCCCTTTCTCCTGCTGGTGCTGGCGCTGGCGGTTATTTCGGTCAATGAGTTTTATAACCTGATGCTGAAAAAGGGGTTGTTCCCCGCTTATTTTGTCGGCAATATTATTACCATATTTTTCATTGTCTTTGCCTCTTACGCCTTGAAGCGCAATTGGGAGCCGGCCCATTCAGCAATTTTTACTTTAGCCGCATCGGCCGCCTTGATTTCCGGGATCTTTTTAAAGCGGGAGAAGGACACGATTGTTGATGTCGCTGTCACTATCTTGGGGATGATTTATGTCGGCTGGTTTTTTAGCTATATAATTTTTATTCGCAGCCTGACTGAACACGGCGGCTATCTTTTCTTTCTCCTGTTTACTATTTGGGCGATGGATATTGCTTCTTATTTGGCCGGCAGGGCTTTTGGCCGGACAAAGTTGGCTCCCGCCATCTCGCCCAAAAAAACCTGGGAGGGGGCGGTTTTCGGGTTTTTAATCAGCCTGGTGGCCGCCAGCATCTTTAGCTGGACGGCTGACTTGGAAATATTCCATGCCTTAACACTGGGGATACTGATTGGTATTTTTGGGCAGGTTTCCGACCTGATTGAATCGCTGATAAAAAGGGATGCCGGAGCAAAAGATTCTTCCAGCCTCGTCCCCGGCCATGGCGGCGTCCTGGACCGGATCGATTCGTTTATCATCACTGCTCCACTTTTATATTATTATATTGTATTATTTATTTTGAAATGAGACAGGTAGCTGAATTTTTAGTCCGTTTAGCCCTGGCCGAGGATATCGGGCCGGGCGACATTACTACCAAAGGGGCTATCCCGGCCAGCCTTAAGGCTCGAGCGGTTATTCGTGCCAAGGAGGCCGGAATAATTGCCGGCTTACCTGTGGCCAAGGCGGTCTTTGCTTCGCTCGATAAAAAAATAAGGTTTGTCCCCAAAATAAAAGATGGTGCGCCAGTCAAGCCCGGGACGATTGTGGCTGAATTAAGCGGGCCGGCGCGAGGTATTTTAACGGGCGAAAGAACCGCCCTCAATTTTTTACAACATTTATCGGGCATTGCCACCCTGACTAACCGCTATGTTAAGAAGCTGCGCAGCGCCAAATCAAGGGCAATAATTTTAGACACGCGCAAAACAATTCCCGGACTAAGGCAATTAGAAAAATATGCGGTCCGGCTGGGCGGAGCAGCCAACCATCGTCTCGGGTTGCATGATGCCTTTTTAATCAAGGATAATCATATTAAACTGGCCGGAGGGATAACGCCGGCCATCCAGGCCATCAAAAAAGAATATCGATTGAAAAAGGGGCCCGAGGTCGAAGTAAAAAACCTGGCTGAAGCTAGAGAGGCCATCGCGGCTGGCGCCAGCCGGCTGCTGCTTGATAATATGGATATTAAAATACTGCGCCAGGCTGTCAAGCTCTGCCGGCGGGCAAAAGTGGCCTCTGAAGCCTCTGGTGGCATCAATTTGGGCAATCTACGCGCTGTCGCCACCAGCGGGGCCGATTACATTTCTATCGGCGCACTGACCCACTCGGCCCCAGCGCTGGATATCAATCTTAAAATTATTTAGAAAGCTATGCTGTCGCTCGCTTTAACATTCCCCGAAATGTCAGTTAGACCGCTGGTTTCAATTGTCCCGGAGGTTGCCCCAGGGACGAGCGTTAGGGTTATGTAGGTGCTGGATGGGGACGAGAAACTATTTGACAAAACCGCACTGCTGACAACTTGTCCGGCAACTGAATAATTGGCAATATTTTCAGCGATTGCCGGCTCCAACGGTTCTAGATAGTATAATTTTTTTTCTGAACTGGAAATCTCGGTCACATACGCAATAACCGGAGCCTTCGCGTCCCTAGCAAGGGCTGAAGGAGAGGAAGCCCCCTGACCGTTAGCATTGTACGCCCGAACTTCAAGGGTGACCCCCGCCCCTAAATAGGGCCAGGGGAGGCCCGGAGCGACCGGATAGGTGGCCGAAGAACCGCCAAGTCGCTCAAAATCTTCTATGGCGTTATCCAGATCATTAACAGTGATTTGGGCCAACGGGTTAAGGCTGGACTTTACCAACTGAGATTTTCCGCCATTGATTTGGGCATAAATATAATAGCCATTAGCGCCCGCAACTGCCTCCCAGCTCAAATATACCCCGCCATTATAATAATAATGGAAGTCCCCATAATCCAATTCGCTGCTGCCGGAGCTGTCACGGACATAAAGGATTGGTGGCTGGCCTGGCGCTTCCGATGTGCTGGCTGCAGTCTTAAAAGGAAGAAACATGTATGTGCCCCCCAATGGAGAGGATGTGCCGCTGTTAACAAAGTAGCTTGAATAGAAAAAATAAGCGTAATTTCCGTCAGCGCCTTTTATAAAATAACCGCTGCCTCTTGAAGGATGGATAATCCCCAAATAATAAATTGCGTCAGGCCGCAAGGCATTTGGCGCAGTTACAGTCAGGGCTGTGTTGGTTGAGTCCCATGTCCAGGTGACGGACTCTTCAACATTTGAAGCATTTACCCCGGAAGCTCGCAAGCCGGCCAAATAAAGCAAGGGAACTATTGTTGTTGTGTCCATCGGTTTGCTGAAACGGATTTCAAATGTGGTAGTTGATGTCGGAACGATCGCTTCTGGTGAAACGGAGCAATAATCAACGCTTGGCCGCGGGTCGAGATGCGCAGAATAATATCGGCTGGTGGCCGTGCCTAATTCAGCGGCAGAAATTGTCACGGTTTCTGCATAGCGGACAAACCCAGATTTGGTGATTATCAACCGATATGTCCCAGTTTGCAGGCCGCTGATGGAAAAAGCGCCGCTGCTATCGGTCAGGGCCGTTTTTGTCCCGCTGGGCCCGATGGCCTCAATGGTCGCGCCAGCGACAATAATAGTATTTAATTTGCTGTTATCGCTGTATGAGGCGCTGGAGCGGTAATCGTAGCTATAAATTGTCCCAGACAAGGTATAAGCCCCTGGTGCGGAGCCGGTAGTGCTGCAGCCGGCAGTAAAAATGACCAACAAGGCAGCAAAAAACAAAACCAAATATTTCATAAGCATCCTCCTAGTTTGATACCTGAATTCTATCATAGATAAAATGCTGCTCAAGTAGTAAAATGATAATATGCGTTTAGCGTTTTTTGGCACACCGGAAATTGCCGCTACAGTCCTGCGCTGTTTACATCGACTGGGACACGACCTTGTCTTGGTTGTCAGCCAGCCAGACAAACCAAAGGGGCGGGGGCAACAGCTGATGGCTACGCCCGTTAAGCAGGCCGCGCTTGAGCTTGGCCTCCTGTGCCAACAGCCGGAAACAATTAAAAATAACCGTGAATTTCAGCAGAGCTTTTCTGAGCTTAACCTTGACCTGGTTGTGGTGGCGGCCTACGGTAAAATTATCCCGCCCGATCTATTATCCTTGCCGCAACATGGCTTTATTAACCTTCACGCCTCGCTGCTGCCGAAATATCGTGGCGCGGCGCCGGTCCAATGGGCGCTGTTAAATGGTGAAAAAGCTACCGGGATGACAATTTTCAAAATTATCGAGCAGCTTGATGCCGGCCCAATTATTGATCAGGCCGCCGTTGAAATTGGCGACGATGAAGATGCCGGGCAATTATTGGCCAGATTGTTTCAGCTGGGCTGTGGGCGGCTCGAAAATTGTTTGGCGGCCATTAACAACAATAGCGCCAAATATATTGTGCAGGACGAGTCTTTGGCGACGCTGGCGCCGACGTTAAAAAAAGAAATGGGTAAAATCAACTGGCAAAAAAGTGCCCGGGAAATACATAATCAGATCAGGGGCCTGGTTTTATGGCCAACGGCTTATGCTGAATGGCAGGAAAAAAGATTAAAAATATTGAAGGCCAGGCCATTTGCCTCTCCGCTACTAACAAAAAACGGCCGCGCCGGGTTGGTGGAGGAAGTTGTCAGGGGAGAGGGCTTCATTGTGCAATGCGGCCAGGGAAAAATTGAAATCCTCGAGGTTCAACCTGAATCGGGCAGGCCGATGAGCGGATATAATTTTGCCATTGGGCACAAGCTGATTCCGGGTGAAACCCTTTTAAAATAAGGGGAAAATCCCCTATTGACACCACTAGATATGGTGTGTAAAATCTAAACCCACCCTAGATGTATCGTTTTGGTGGAATAAGCAATGAAGTGCCCATTTTGTGATAATTTAGAAGATAAGGTCCTGGAATCGCGTGAATCAGACGATGGCATGGCGGTCCGCAGGCGACGTGAATGTCTGGCTTGCCGGGAGAGATTTACCTCGTATGAAAGGATAGAAGAGCGCCCGCTTTTTGTCATCAAGCGTGATGGACGGCGTGAATCATTCAGCCGGGAAAAAATTATCCGCGGAATTTTACACGCCTGCGAAAAACGACCGGTCTCTATTGAAGCCATTGAAAACATTGTCAGCGAAGTCGAGCGGGAAATCCACCGCGAAGCCGGGCGAGAGGTCAACAGTTCCAAGGTCGGGGAATTAGTTATGGAAAGACTGCAGGCGGTTGATAAGGTTGCCTACATCCGTTTTGCCTCGGTCTACCGGAAATTTGAAGATGTCTCGGAATTCCTAAAAGAAGTCAAAGAATTGACAGCAATTTAAAGGGGGAGAAGTATGACACCACAGGCAGTACTCGAAGAACAAAAAAAAGGGAGCGACTCGACCGATCTGGCATTATTTGTCAGGACATCGAGTGACACAATTGTCGGTTGGGACCGTAAAAAAATAGTTGAAGCCCTGATCCGGGAGACAAACCTGATGCCGGATTTGGCTGAAGAAATTGGCCGTGAGGTGGAAACCCAGATATTGACCATGAAAATAAAAAACGTGACTGCTCCGCTGGTGCGTGAGCTTGTCGACGTCAAGCTGCTGGAATTTGGCCTGGAAGAGGCCCGGCGCAAACATACCCGCCTTGGTTCGCCGCTCTATGATGTCAAGAACATTATCTTTAACCCTAATAAGGAAAACGCCAATGTGCCGCACGGGCCGGAGGCCACCAATTTGACGCTGGCTGAAAATATCAAAAAAGAATTTGCCTTGCTGCACGTGTTTTCGCAAGACATTGCTGATGCCCACATGCGTGGTGACCTTCATTTGCACGATCTTGGTTTTATCGATCGCCCCTATTGCAGCGGGCAATCAGTCGAATATGTAAAAAAGTTCGGTTTGGATCTGCCTAATGCCTTGTCGATCGCCAAGCCCGCCAAACACGCGGAGGTCCTGCTGGCCCAGATGGTAAAATTTTCGGCTGCCCTGCAAGGGGTCTTTGCCGGCGCCATCGGCTGGGATGCGGTCAATGTTTTTTTCGCCCCGTTTCTAGTCGGGATGTCCGACGCAGAAATATTGCAGATCGCCCAAATGATGATCTATGAATATAGCCAGCAGGCGGTCGCTCGCGGCGGGCAGGCAATCTTTTCGGATATCAATCTTTATTGGGAAATGCCCAAGCATTTTGAGAATGTCCCGGCTATCGGCCCGGGCGGAGAATATACCGGCAAGAAATATATTGATTACCTGGATGAATCGCAGCGCTTTGTTTGGGCGCTGTTTGATGTTTACAAAAAAGGGGATGGCTCCGGCCGGCCCTTCTTTTTCCCCAAGCCGCTGGTCCATATGACCGATAAATTTTTCCAGACGCCGCGCCACGAAGAGTTTTTGCGCCATATTTCTGACGTGGCGGCCGAGATGGGGAATACCTATTTTGTCTTTGATCGGGGAGATACTGCCAAAATTTCTGAATGCTGCCGCCTTTCTTTCAAGCTGGAGCAATCAGACCTTGACGATGCCAAGGAGCCGTGGCGCATGCGTTATTCTGCGCTGCAAAATGTGACTGTCAACCTCCCCAGGCTGGCTTATAAAGCCAGTGGTTCGACGTCTCGCTTGCTGGAGCTGTTAGA
>MEUF01000014.1:13190-15315 GCA_001771615.1 candidate division WOR-1 bacterium RIFOXYB2_FULL_48_7 | reverse complement strand
CCGACGACCATTGGACCCATCTCTTTTGGCAGGCCGTGTCGCTTGATCAGTTCGCCGATTTCCCGCAGATGGGCTAAAATTTCCTGCATCCCCCCCTGGTACCAAAGGGTCTGCCTGATGGCAGACAACGGATTGTCTTTGAAACCCAAATGTTCCAGGCGTTTGCCCAGGACGTGCAAGGTGTCTGTCATGCCGGCAACCCCAGCAAAATAGCCAAAAGCGACCAACCTATCCCCGTGTTCATCGACAATTCTTTCATAATCAATTAATGTCGCTGACCTCTCCATCAGGGTTCGCAGCATATGCATATTTTCTTTTTGGCCTTTATGGACATGGGAAAAATAGATGTAAGTTTTGCCAACTTGAAGAATATCGGCCGGTATTTGTTTGACACCAAAGAAAACCGGGATATCATATGGGGAAAGTTCGGTCACAACCTCTGCGCCAGCTTCCCGATACGCTTGGCCCGGGAAAACACGGATGGGTGATCTTTGGACATAAACCCGCATTCCATGATTGTCGACCAGGGTTCTAACTCCGCTGGGAGTAATGGCTACCCGGCGCTCGAACGCATGCATGGTTTCGGCCCGGATGCCGATTGTTGGCTTGGCTCCTAATCTCATTGTGACTTTTCATCGACCATGGGGAATGGAAATTTCATTCAATCTTGAAATCCCGTTGTTTACATGGCAAAATAGCCCTAAGGGGTGCTTAATGGATAAACCAATTGTTTTGATTATTGATGATGAAGTCAAGCAAACTGATATGGTCGCCAAGCTGATCGAAAGTACCGGCCGCTACCAAGCCCTGAAAGCCTACAATGCCAGTGAAGGGATCGAACTCCTCAAAAAAAACCGCCAGCTTTTTCGGCCCAATAAGATTCGCCTGATATTATTGGATATTAAAATGCCGGAAATGGATGGCCTGCAGTTTTTGTCTCTGCTGCGCAAGGAAGATAAATACAGTGAAACCGGGGTTATTATGCTGACCGCTTATGAAGATGAAGATAAATGGGACAAAGCCACCTCTGGTTTTGTTTCCGGCTATTTGAAAAAACCGGTCAAAGAAGAAGAGCTGGTTACTGTCTTAGATCATTTCTTTTCCCACGAAGGGGCTTCGGCAGAAATGACCATGAAAACATTTGAACAGCATATCGCCAAGCGGGAAGAGTTTAAAAAGAATAAGAGTTAACTGGCTGGCAGCTTAATAATAAATGTCGTCCCCTGCCCAACCTGGCTTTTAACTTCGATATTTCCCAGGTGCTCCCGGATTATCCGGAAGACAATTGATAACCCCAACCCTCGCCCTTTAGTCACATGGGTGCTGAAAAAAGGCTCAAAGATTTTTTCCAGGTTTTCCGGTGAGATCCCCATCCCAGTATCAGCTACTTCAGCACAAACCAAGGGTTTTTCTCCCTGTTCAAGATATGTCTTTACGTTAATTGTGCCTCCCTGGCTCATGGCTTCGACGGCGTTTTTTAACAAATTAACAAAGGCAATCTGCAAGTCTTCCTGGTCCCCTTTTATCGGCGGCAGGGGGCCAAACTGTTTTTCCAGATGGACGCCGCTTAAGGGAAAAACCTTGATCGCCAGGTCAATAACGTTGTTTAGGTCGAGGAGCGCGTCTTTGTGCTCCTTGCCCTGGCTCAAGCGCAGGGTGCTTTCAACTATATCGTTTGCCCGATCGACCTGTTCATAAACCAGTTTTTTGAACCCTTCCAGCGCCGCCAAATCACGCGGTTCTTTGACCAGTAGCGAAGTCTCTCCTCTGATAATAGAGAGAGGTGTTTTTATTTCATGGTTATATTCCCTGATCAGATTGGCCAATGAGGCGATCTTTTCTGATCGGGCCAAAACCCTTTCCGTGTCATAGAGTTTCTTCTGGCTGTTCGCGAATTCGCGACGAATATTTTCATAAGTGGCGGTATGGTCGATGGCAATAGCGGTTTGGCTGGCCAGGACCTGCAGCAAGCGGATATCATCTTCAGTAAAGGGCTCTTCAGACAACTTTCTCCCCAAAACAATCAATGCAATCAACCGCTCTTCGAGCAGACAGGGAATGATCAATTCCTCTCCTTGGTGTTTAATCTCCTTAATTTCCAGGAATGGCTTGACCTCTGGCCGTT
>MEUF01000014.1:7969-13172 GCA_001771615.1 candidate division WOR-1 bacterium RIFOXYB2_FULL_48_7 | reverse complement strand
AAACGCGAGGATTGGCGACTTCAATTATGTCATAAAAGGCTTTGTGTAAAGTATTAAGGATGTTTTCCATCGAAAGGTGCTTGGATATTTCTGTGGTGATGCTGGAGAGCTCTTTGTAATAGTCATACTTGCCGCGAAGGATTAATTTGTCCGAGGATGTCTGAATATATAGTCTTAACGAGGTAAATGTTTCGCCAATCAACAAGGCAAAGCCAAGATTAGAGGCAATAAACAGCCAATTCAGGTTAGCAATGTAATTTGACCGCCAAATATAAATAAAAGTTAAATATATTGCCGAATAAATAGCCATAGTTATGGCTCCGGCAATAGTTCGGCTTATGACCACGGAAATATCCATCAGCCTGGTTTTGGTAATAGCATAGGAAATGGCCGCTACCGTAAATATTGTTGATAACGGCCCCCAGGCCGTCAGGCTGGTAAGATTAAAGAGGGGAAGGATTAGGTTGGCCAAAACAGGAAAGCTGAAGCCAAGAAAAAAACCAGCCAGGACATACCTGATTTGTTGCCTTTGTATCCCGACGCTGTTGTTGTATTTTTCTGCCAGCCGCCAGAAAGCAAAAAACATAAAACCGATTGCATACAGGACAACAAGAAAATATGAATCGCCCGGCTGAATACTTAATGTGGAGGGGTCTATCCCTTTAACCAAAAGGTCGCTAAGTGTCAACAAGGAAAAAAAGCCAGCTAATATAATCCAGGCGGTTAATTGGTAAGTGCGCGGGGTTATTTCTTCTTTTGGGAAAACTGAAAAGAAATAAATAAAAGGGATTGGTATAAAAATGAATATAATTAAAGCCAGTTTATTGTAGAATAGGATCTCGGCCGGGCTCTGTGTTTGCATGGCAAAATAGATATTCAATGACCAGAAAGCGATAAAACAGGCGGTAATGGCATACGATATGTTGATTTGGTTTTTTCTGTCGTTAAGATAGACCAACAGTCCCAAACAGACATTTCCCAGGGCAGCCAATATAAGTAAAATAATAAATCTCCTTAAGAAATTGCTGGGCTAATTATATTCAGAATAGTCAAAACAGTCAAATTGGATTTATTATATCTTGTAGGGGGTGCTTTGGCCGAGAGAAAAGGTCCCTTGTGTCAGACTGCGCGGTTGTCCGGGAATAAAAAATTCGCCGCGCTCGGCATCAAGCCTGAGTGCTGATCCGTCGCTCCAAAGACTGCGCACTGTTTGAAGATATTGTGGGACCATTAATAAGTGCTGTTCATTGGTAGGGAATCCAAAACTAAGACGAGCGGCATGATATTTTTCATCACCTGGTAATGCTGCGCAACCTGCCCGACCCCTTGCCTGGTGCCTAGCCGCGTGTTCGTAAGCCTGCTCTTCGCTAGCTCCCTGTAAAAAATAGACTAATGGATGAGCGCAAAATTGCCCCGGTCGTGATTCTATTCCATAAAAAGCTTCTAATGCTTTTAATATGAAGCCGGGCGGGATATGATTCCCTTCTGAATCAGTCATGGTGAAGCTGATTATGGGACCACGGGGGACAAGATCAAGATTTGGTTCTCCCAAAACTCGTAATCCGTTAACTTGGGTAATTTGGGCCATCAGCAACCTGGTCAGACGTTCTTCTGCATCAGCGATTTCATTTAAGCCAGCTTGAGTAAGAGTAATTACCGCCTTACCCAACGAGGCTTGTGCAATATATGCGGGAGTCCCTGGTTCCATGTTATGTGGTGGTCCAGCATACATGATTCTTTTAAAAGTCACTCCGGTAATTGTTCCGCCAGAAGGGACGATAGCTGGGCCGGTTAAAAAATCTCTGGGGGCGACAATTGCCCCACTTCCATCCCGGGCATATAGTTTATGGCCAGAGATTGCCAAGGCAACTCTGCCTGGTAATTCATTCAAGTTGATGGCCATTGAAGAGGCTCCCTGTGCGTGATCAATTAGTACCATGGCCCCGTATTTTTTAGCCAGGGCACAAATTTCTTTTATAGGATGTTTATAACCGGTAACGTTGGAGGAAGATTCAATGCATATAACCGGATGCCTGGAAACATAAATATATTTAAGCATCTTTTCCATATGATCTAAATTATAGGAGCCATTCGGATTGAGTTTAAAATATGTAAAATGGCCTGTCTCTCTGGCTGGCAGCATGGTGGAATGGTGCGCCGCTGGAGAAACAACAAAAAAGGTTTGGGGGTCTCTGACGGCTAAGGTCGTTAGAAGATGCATCCCCGTGCTGGTATTTGGAGCAAAGGCCACAACATGATTTTGCGGGTCGTATTCGAAAAATTCACCAATTGCCTGACGTGACTGCTCCAGGGCCTCGGTGATAATTTCCCCTTTTGGCCCTGCCCCTCTGCCGGCATTGGCTCGAAAGCTGGTTTCCAGTTCCAGGGCGGCATCAGCAACAGGAACAAGCAGGGGTTTTGTGGCAGCATAATTCAAGTCAAGTGAGGTTACTTCTTTTAGAGGTTGTCCGCTGACCGGATCAAAGACTTTAACCTTGGTCCCGCTGCCGACAGCCAGTCTACCCAGATGGGCAACATCCAGGCGCTCACCTTTAAAATATTTGCCTAATGCTTGCCTGGTCGGCCGGCAACCATCCAGAGCAAATAGTTTGACTGCGCTAGCTTTACGAGTTGTAAAATACATGTCCGACCATTTTTCGACAAATTATTGTCGGAATTTCACTCTTTATGGGGTAATCCCGAAGAAAGGCTCTATATTGCGGTTTAGCCTACTTTTTAGCGGTATTTATGCCAAGTAGATTATACAAGGGGCAATAGCCAATTAGGCCGGTGATTATAAACCAGAGCGAGCCAAACAAAACAACCAGCATCAGCCAAATGTTAACTTTATAGTAGATGGCAAAGTATAAAACGATGATCCCGATGAGAATCTTGATGAACCGATCAAACATGTTTTCATTCTTCTTAATATCCATAATTACACCCTACCTTTAGCAAAATGGTAGCATTCAATAGAGAGGAAAGTCAATTAAGCAAATCTGGCCATTTCGAGACCTAACATAACCTCACATATATGTTATCTGTCTATTCTCTTATATTTGCCTATTTTGCTTCAAAATTATAGGCAATTGGCGCGTATTCCCCGGGTATTCGCTTAATTATCTTGTTTGTCCGGACATCTATTACCGCGATATTCCCTCTCCCATTTGAACCAAAATTCGGCCCACCAGAGTTGGAAACATATAACTTATGGTTACCAACATAAGCCATTCGCCGAATTCCTTTCATTGAGATTCTAGCAATAATATTGTCTGTGGTGCAATCAAGAATTTCAATATACTGTGGTGTTTTCTCGCTCCAACTGGCATGTGCGATAAATAAATGATTTACTTCCGGAACATATTTTAATTGGGTTGCTAATATTGAAATATTAATGGTCTTGATAATCTTAAAATTGACAGGATCAAAAACAAAGAGCCTATTATTTAGTCTGCGATCTGCTTCGTTTTTGTATCCTTCACCAGAAGAAGGATAAATAGCTGAACAGTAAAGATTATTTACAGCAATTTCAATTCCACTTCCCCCACCAAAATTCCAACCAGCTTCAATTTGCTTGACAACTTTAGTTGTTTTGATATCAATTTCACCTATTAGTCCCCCATCAAAAAACGGCTCCCATGCTGTATTCCAACCTAAAAAGTAAAGCTTATTAGTAATTGGATCGATTGAGATTGACTCTTCGATACGCTCGTCCCTACGAAAATTTAAATCTGCAATTTTACTAAGAGTAACACGATCGAATATCTCAATCGCCGGCCAACAGATCAGTCGATCAAACCCTTCTATTTTTTTACCCGTTGTTATACAGATCTTGTCATTAACTATAGCTGCCATTTTGGGATAAGCCCCACTCAACTTAAAACTATCAATTATCTTCTTCTGCTTGAGGCTATAAATGTCTGCTCCACCAGGGCCATGCTTGGTGTCCTGCGTACTGCAGAGGATAATCCGATCATTATCTAAAATGGTGGCTGAGTTGTAGGTTGAATTAATTGGTATGCTAGATATTAGTGAGTCATCTTTTAAGTCAAATTGATCGAGGTGCGCTGTTGAATAAACAATTCCGGCTAGGCTAATAGTGCCATAGCGGATTGCATAGGCGTATTTTGCTTGGCAATCCGCTTGACCAACCCATAATACAATCGCCGCCAACAAGCTAAAAAATCGAATCTGCCAGTGGTTCATTGAGCGACCCTTGTCCATTAAGAACAATATCCTTCCCCACATTCTTGGAATAGTATACATCATCCGGTGAAACTCCGATCCAGGCATTCCAGTTAAAAATACCACAATCCATCTGCCCATGGAAAAAGCTACCAAATAGTATCGAAGTCGTCCGATCAGAGTCAAGGTCAATATATGGTTTATAAGTCAGCCAGACCAACTTGGAACAATACATTGAATCATTATCGTTTTTGTCGCTCCACTTATTAAACCAGCCAGTTAGTGTCAGAGATGATTTATTAACGGAAGGAAAATACGGCTTCCCAATATAGGTGTTTGCAGAATTAATGACCGCTTGTTTACTATTGGGGATATTGGCTCGTTTTGCTGAATAGGCGACAATGTTCGTCCAGGCTGTTTCATAATCATAATAATTTACACCATTGATATTTTGCGATTCATATGATTTTCTTTTCTCCTTATTATATATCATCGCCGTATGGGTCCAAGTACTAAAACAACGAACAATATCTGAAACCTTATCCCCTCCCCGGATAAAAACAATGTCACCGTCTTTAAGATGTGGATCATCCCAGGGAAATTGATAAAAGTAATACCAACTCTGAGCCCGAAGCCTTCTTATTTTTGCAGCAGTGACATAAGTTGGCGCGCCATCAGGGGACTGCGCGGGAAGCGCTGCCATGGCATTATCTGGTTGATAGTAATTATAAAAAGAGAAATGACCGCGATATGATTTGGCGGCTGACTTAAGGTCTTCAAATGTATATTTCTCTGGCTCGGAATAACTATTTTTAAATTTCTTGGCATGAGCTGGACAACTATAAATGACTAAATATAATAAAATAAATATAAAATAATATCTTTTCATCCTTTCCCCCTTATTCAATTATCTGATCTATGAACGTTGTAACCTTTTGTCCCTGTATACTGTTTTTATTTGCTCCCGGGCCAGCACTTCCATCATCCCCGCTGCCAGCCACATAACCAATCACCAAGG
>MEUF01000014.1:0-7929 GCA_001771615.1 candidate division WOR-1 bacterium RIFOXYB2_FULL_48_7 | reverse complement strand
TGCCGATGAAGCCCCAGGGCCATTTTGCGCCGCTGACGGAGCAATGTTGGGAAGTTCGGAGCGGATTCCTGCCTGGAGAAATTCCACACTGCTTGATTGTATTTCCGGAATAGAGGGATCTTTGGCCTGATTTAACGATTTCGTGACTTTGTCAATCGTAATTACCCCTTCCTCCGCGTTTACATCGCTGGCTTTGACCCCTCCGGCGATCATCTGCCGGCTCTTGACCTCAAGCTGCGCCAGTTTGTCGATCAGATTAGCAGAAAACAGTTTTACACTTGAGGCTCCGGGCCCGGTTGCTTCAGGACTGCCCTCGACATAATCGGCCAGCGTAGTCAAAGCCGTTTTGGCCGTGCTTTCATCGTGGATTTTGCCTAATTGGCCATCAAAATTGGCCAGCCGTTCCTCCTGTGCCGTCGGCCCAAGATCATCAACCACAGTTGTTGGGCCCGGCCGACTACAGCCAACCGTTAACGGAATAAACAAACCTGCTAACATTAACCCAATTGATATTTGCCAGTTTCCCATTGTTGCACCTCGAAATTAAGATTTTTTCTCGACTCCCCCCTGCACCCCCTTGCTGAAAAATATGGACCAAAATATTAGCCCTGTTGAGATAAACATAATGATCATCGGAAACGCGCCATGACTCATCCTGTAAAGAGTTTGTCCCTTTCGCCCTTCTACTTCTGCCATAGCAATGGCTGTCTTGCCTTGAGGCAGAATTTGCCCATAAATTCCTTGAGGAGAAACAACAACCGATGGGCCGGTATTATTAAGATGGATGGCATAACGGCCATTCTCCAGCGCCCGAAAGCCGATAAAGCTCATATGCAGCCAGGGCCAGCGGTTATTGCCAAACCAGGCGCCATTGGCCATCAACAATAGGAGGCTGGCCCCCCTATCGACTAGCTGGCCAGCCAAACGGGGATGGAGAGACTCAAAACAAAGCATGACCCCTAATTGATCTATTCCCCGGTCAAAATCAAGCGGCCAGACCTCTTCCCCGGTCTGACATAATTCTGTTTCTATAAAAGGAAAAAGGATGTTCTTCCTATATATTCCGATTGTTGAGCCTGTTTCGCTGATCAAGGCGGCGATATTACTGGGCTTATTTGTCTGATGGTCAAAAAAATATGTGCCGATCAATAAGGGGGTATTTATCTCCTTAGCCAGATTCCTTAACCATTGATCGTTTCTTTGTAAGATATAATTTTCTGCCGCCAGTTCCGGCCAAAGAATAAGCTTAGGATGACCCTTTTGGCTAAGTCGGCGGGAAAGTTGGCCCATTTTATCTAGTTCCAAGGATTGAAAAAACTTATTGTTTGACAGCAAAATCTTTTCCCAGCTTTTGTTGGGCTGAATTATACCAATAGTGATCGGGTGCTTGATGGGTTCAGCCAGTTGAAGAGAAAAGATTCCCCAGAATAGATTTATGGTAAATATGGCCACTGCGATCATCAGCAATTGTCGTTGGCGATATAACCAGGCGAGTGCTAAGGCCGCATTAACCGTCATCAGCAAAAAGCTGATCCCATATATCCCAAGTGCGGGCACAGTTTGCAGTAGAAAGGGCAGATTGGCTTGAGTAATGGCCATAGACAACGGAAAACCATAAGGGATCACTGTCATTATGTATTCGAAGGATAGCCAAATACCGGCATAGATAAATGGCCGGGAAAATATCGGGAACTTGCTGGCAGTATGCTTAGCTAATAATATTACCAACGTGCAAACCACCGGAAAGAGAAAGAATAGGATAAATAAAGGGACTATTACTATGCTATTTTCAAAACGGCTGGCTTGGGAGGTTGGATTTAACCAGAAGAGAAATAGAAAAGCCAGATAAAAAAATAGCCAGTTGATCAGAAAACGGTCTCGGATCTCATGCTTTTCGGTCAAATAAATTAATGGGACAAAGGCTATCCATGCAAAGCCGCCCAACCAAATCTCTCTAGCTGGAAAAGACAAAATCGCCAAGCATAAACCGGCTATAAAAAGTAAAACGTCAACCATTTCCCACTATATATGCCGATTTGGCTCGATTTCTAACTGATGAAGCCTAAATATTTAGCCTTAGATAAATAAATATCGATGTCAAAAAAAGCGAGCCAGTTAAAATGTTTTGTCCGGGTGACGGAGCAGCAGCCTGGCAAAATCTGATTTTAGTAATGTTTTAATGGCTTTTTTCTTTTTACGTTGCACACGCGCCCGCGAGATCTTAAGTTTTTCGGCTACCTTCCTTTCTGAAAAGCCGTAATAATGGGTCAAAATAATGATTCTTTTTTCCAGCCTCGGCAGCTGGTCTGTGGCCATTTTAATCAAAATGATGCGTAACGCTTTCCATTCCTCAAACAAGATTTGCGGATTGGCCCGGTAGCGCTCTTCTTCAAAAGCGATACGGCTGCCATATTTTTCAAACCATTCCTGCCGATCCATCGAGGTGGATTCCCTCCTTTTGTCCAAATAAAAAGGGCCATTACCTGATAGATCATCAGGCAATGGCCCTTCAATGTCTTGTGAGCGCACACCGAAAATTGGCCCGGACAAACTCTTTCTACCTATATATCGTTAAAACTAACGCTTAATTTCAGTAAAAATGATATAATTTTTTCATGGCTCGAAGAAAGCGGCGGAATTTTACCAAATTATTCATCCTGATCCTCCTGGCTGGGATAGCCGCCCTGGCCGGTTTAACATTACAAATCCTGATCCAATTGCCCAGTGTTGATGCCCTAAATACCTATGTCCCCAGCGAAAGTACCATTCTCTATACTGCCGACGGTAAAATACTGGCCCGCTTCCATCAGGAAGAAAATCGCCAGGTTGTCCCGCTGTCAAAAATCTCCCCTTACTTCATTAATGCCGTTGTCGCCACCGAAGACCCCCATTTTTATGAGCATCATGGCCTTGACCTGCTGGGGATTGTCCGGGCGACAGTTAAAAACTTTGCCTATGGCCGGGTTGTCGAAGGAGGATCGACCATTACCCAGCAACTGGCTAAAAACCTGTTTTTGACCAGGCGGAAAACCATTGCCCGTAAACTGGCTGAAGCAATCCTGGCCATGCAAATCGAACGCCGCTATACCAAAGAAGAGATCCTAGAGTTGTATTTGAACCAGGTCTACCTTGGCCATAACTGCTATGGGATAGAATCAGCCGCTAATTTATATTTCAGTAAACATGCAGCCGAGCTTGACCTGGCTGAAGCGGCTATGATTGCCGGCTTGATCAGGGGGCCAGAACTCTATTCCCCCTATCGCAACTTTAAAGGCTCAAAAATCAGGCAGATTTATGTGATTAACCGGATGCTTGACCACAATCTGGCCAAGGAAGAGGCCGCCAAACATGCCGCGATTGAAACCTTGGATTTTTCGCCCAAAAACCTCAAACGCTACGGTGAGCTGGCCCCCTACTTTGTCACTTATGTCCTGCAGGAATTAATTGATAAATATGGCGAGGACGCCGTTTATCACGGGGGGCTGCGCGTCTATACGACCCTTGATTCCAAAATGCAGGCAGCAGCCGAAGAAGTTGTGGCCAAGTATATAGATTCGGAAGGGAAAAAATATAATTTTTCGCAGGTCGGGTTGGTTTCGATCGATCCTCGGACCGGTTTTATCCGCGCCATGGTGGGCGGAAAAGATTTTTTTGAAAGTAAATTTAACCGGGTAACCCAGGCCAAGAGGCCGCCTGGCTCCTCTTTTAAACCATTTGTCTATGCCGCAGCTATCGAACAGGGTATATATCCAGGGACGATTTTGGATGATGTCGCCACCACCTTTCGAGTCGGTGTCAACCGCTGGAACCCTTTTGGCGTCTGGAAACCAAATAACTTTGACAATAAGTTTCGCGGACAGGTAACAATGCGTTATGCCCTGGAAATGTCGCTCAATATCCCCTCGATCAAGCTGCTGGAAACAGTGGGCATCCAAAATGTCATTTCCCTGGCGCAGAGGCTGGGGATAAAAAGCAAACTGGAGCCGGGACTGTCGTTGGCTTTAGGCGCTTCAGAAGTGACGATCATGGAGATGACATCGGCTTTTGGGGTCTTGGCTAACAATGGTATCCGCATCGAGCCGACGGCCATCAAAAAGATCGAGGGACGCGATGGCATCACCCTTTATGAACACGAAGTCAAAGAGGAGCAGGTGCTTGACCCGAATGTTTCGGCCATAACTGTCGACATGATGCGCGGAGTTATTAGTCGCGGCACCGGTTTTCGGGCCAATATCGGCCGGCCGGCCGCGGCCAAAACCGGGACCTCACAAGATTACAAGGATGCCTGGTTCATCGGCTTTGTCCCGCAGCTGGTTACCGGCGTCTGGGTCGGCAACGATAATAACCGGCCGATGCGCGGCATTGCCGAAGTTGCCATCTGCCCCAGAATCTGGAGATCATATAACTCCATCGTCCTGGCCGGCCAACCCATGCTTGATTTTCCGCATCCGGAAGGTTTGGGCCCAGAGGATTATCTTTTGACCGTCCCCAAGCCTGACCCGCCGGAGATCGAGGTTGAGACAGACAGCGAAACAACTGAAGAGGTGGAAGATGACAGCAATTAAATTCGGGACTGACGGCTGGCGCGGGATAATTGCCCAGGATTTTACATTTGATAACCTGCGGCTGGTCTCCCAGGCTTTTGTCAGTTGGCTCAAGAGCCAGCAGCTGGCCGATAAAGGGCTCTTTATCGGTTATGACAACCGTTTTGATTCCGAAAACTTTGCTCAAGCGGCGGCCGAAGTCTGTTCTGGAGCCGGTATCAAGACATTTTTATCACCCCGAGCCGTCCCGACACCGGTTGTTTCCTTTGCCGTTAACAAATTGAAATTGGGCGCCGGCATCATGATTACCGCTTCCCACAACCCTCCCCAATGGAATGGTTTCAAGATAAAAGAAAACTTTGGCGGTTCAGCTTTTCCTGAAACAACCCAGGCAGTGGAAAAGGCCTTAACTGAAAAATTATTGATCACCCCTACCCGTAAGAATATCGAACTGCTTGACCCAATTGAACCATATTTGAAATTCATCGGTTCTAAGGTCGATCTACAGCTAATCAAGTCGCCTAACATTAAAATTGTTGTCGACGCCATGTATGGCAGCGGGGCCGGTCTGTTTGCCCGACTGGGACTGCCTGTTATGGAGTGTCGGGGATTCAGGGATACCCAATTTGGCGGGATCAATCCGGAACCGATCCCGGTCAACCTGGATGAATCTATCTCTTTTACTAAAGAGGTTGCCCTAAAATACCGCAATGAATTGACCGGTTGTATTATCCTTGATGGTGACGCTGACCGTCTGGCGGCTATTGACGGCACGGGTCAGTTTATCAATACCCATAATGTTTTTTGTCTTCTTTTAAAACATTTATTCGTCCATCGTAAGATGAAAGGTGAAGTGGTCAAGACCTTTAACCTGACCAATTTGATTGATACGCTTTGCCGGCAGTATGGCTTAAAACTTACCGTCACCCCTATCGGCTTTAAGCATATAGCTAAAATCATGCTGGAGAGAGATGTCTTGCTGGGCGGTGAAGAGAGCGGCGGGATGGGAATTAAAGGGAATATCCCGGAACGGGACGGGATTTTGGCCGGGTTGCACCTATTGGAATTGATGGCTTATGAAAAGAAGACTTTTAAGCAGATTTTGGATGCGCTGATGGATGAAAATGGCTATTTCTTTTACAGTCGGATCGACAAACACACAGAAAAAGCGCAGGCCCTGGTAAAAAACTTAAGCCAACAACCACCACAGGACTTTGCCGGACAAGCGGTCAGTAAGGTGGAAACACTTGATGGCCTGAAATTCAATTTTGCCGACGGCAGCTGGATATTGTTCCGCGCTTCGGGTACCGAACCCCTCTTGCGGATTTATTGCGAAGGGACATCCCAGGACAGGTTGGAACAACTCCTGGCCGCTGGCGATAAACTAGCCAGTTAATTATTGCTGGAACAGCTTTTCTTTGCCTTCAATCCGTTTGATTTCCTGGACTTCGTTAGCTGCGTAGCGCCCTTTCTTCATGGCAGAAAAGACCGCCTGCAGTCGCTGGTGCATAAATTTGTTGTCGCCGGCTTCCAGGGAGGCCCGCTTGTATTGTTCGTCCGCCAGATCCGCCCGCCCGGTCGCTTCGTAAGCCTTGCCTAAAATAATATAGAGTTCCGGATTGCTCCCGTCGATCTTAAGCGACATCTCATATTCACTGATGGCCAAGGCAGCCTGTTTCCCTGCCATGTATGTATCACCCAGAAAAACATGGAGAAAGGGGTTGCCCGGATTATCGACAATAGCTTTTTTGTACTCTTCAGCCGCCTCGACCAATTTTCCCTTAAAACGGAAATCATTGCCTAACAATTCGTGGCTGATGATCTCGACCTTGGCCTTGCTGCGTACCTCGCCGTACCAGTTACGGAAAGCTTTTTCCTGTTTGTCCTGCAGAACGGCTTTTTGAATGTCTTTGACATTGCCTGGGAATTTGCGGATCCGGGAATCTTCCAGTTTAATAATATGATAGCCAAACGGGGATTTAACAATTTCACTGACCTGGCCAATTTTCAGTGCGAAAGCAGCCTTGGCAAATGGGGCCACCATCGTATTATAATCAAAAAATCCCAGGTCCCCACCCCGATTGGCCGTCCCAGGGTCTTGGGAATATTTTTTGGCCAGGGCGGCAAAATCCCCGCCTTTCTTAATTTGTTCCATGACTATTTGGGCGATAACTTCGTTGGTCACAAGGATGTGGCGGCACCGGATTTCCCTTAAGTCGTCGGGTGTGACCTTCACCTCTTCGCGTAATTTCATGGCCAGTTTTTGCACCAGGATATCTTCTTTGATCAATTCGCGGAATTGGCCGTAATTCAAGCCAACCCGTTTGAGGTTTTCCTCCAAAATGCGTTTAGAAGGGATCTTTTGCTGGCGCATGATAGAATCAATGGCCGCATCAATCTCTCCGCCAGAGACCTTGACCTTCCGTTTGGCTTCGTTCAGCATCAAGGTGAAATCAATTGATTGTCCCAAGGTCAGATTTTCCACAAAAGCCAGGTCCTGCGGGCTGACAATGCCACCAAAGTTCCTGACCAGGCGGCTCATCAATTCGCGGTAACGGATAGGACTAATTTCCTGTCCATTAACTTTGGCCAACTGGTTGTTTGCCCCACCCTGCTTCCCCTGAAAACCACCGCTGCTGATCGGCAAATAAACGATGGAAGCAATAAATATAACCGCTACGGCAATCATGATCCCCTTCATATTTTTTCTGAACCAAGTCAACATTTTTTTACTCCTTTTCCCTGCTTAGGCTTCGTTTTTCAAGACTTTGGAAACGGAAATATACCCGCCGAGCATGCCCAAAGCCGTCCCGCCAATGACAACCAGGATATATATCAAGGTTAAGAGGCCGAAATCGGTGATGATTGGCAAAAATGGCAGCGCAACCATCATCCTGGCGGCGACAGCTTCATATGAAAACTTTAGAATAAAAGCAGAGGACACTCCGCCAATCACGCCGATTAAAATCCCTTCAATGATAAATGGCCATTTGACAAAATTATTTGTTGCGCCGACCAGCTTCATGATGTAGATATCGGTCTCCCTGGCAATAACGGTTAACCTGATTGTGTTGACGACAATTAATAATGTGGCCAGAGAAAGCAATACTATCAAAGAAATCCCCCCGACCCTGACGGCACTGACCAGCGATTTCATTTGGTTGATTAGTTTGCCGCTGTAGCGGACCTCATCGACTGCCTCCACTTTTGCCACCTGTTTAGCGACATCGGATAAAAGGTCTGGGTTACGCACCTGGATGGTAAAAGTATGCGGCAGGGGATTATCATTAATAATCAAATCCAAGGAAAGTTTTTCGCCAAAATCATCTTTGAGTTTTTTCCAGGCTTCAGCTTTGGAAATATAGACGACTTTTTCAACTCCGGG
>MEUF01000013.1:15697-18678 GCA_001771615.1 candidate division WOR-1 bacterium RIFOXYB2_FULL_48_7 | reverse complement strand
GCTTCAGGCAAAAGCGGCTGGGTTATCAGCAGTGCCTCGACCCTGGAATCCTGGATCCCTTACGCGGGAACGGCGGAGATGTGGGCTGATACGCAAAAAATGGGGATCGCTCTTGCAGGGACGCAATCCCTGGAAGGGTTTCTGGCGGAATATAATCTTCTCTGGACATTAAAATGACTTTCAAATTTGAGCTAATTAAAAAGAGTAATAATTCTAAAGCCCGCGTTGGCAGAATTTATACTCCCCATGGTGTTGTTAATACGCCTGCTTTTATGCCGATCGGGACGCTGGGAGCGGTCAAGACAATGTCCCCCAGAGAATTGCATGAAATTGCAGCAGAAATGATTCTCTCCAACACATATCACCTGTTCCTGCGTCCCGGACATCAGTTGATCAGAGAAGCTGGCGGGTTGCATAAATTCATGAGCTGGAACAAGCCGATCTTGACCGATTCGGGCGGCTTTCAAGTATTTTCGCTGGCCCACATGCGAAAAGTGACTGAACAAGGCGTAGAATTCACCTCGCACCTGGACGGAGTCAAACATTTTTTCACCCCCGAAAAAGTCTTGGAAATTCAAACTACTTTTGGCTCTGACATAATGATGCCGTTGGACGAATGTGTTGCCTATCCCTGTTCCAAGCAGGAGGCGGAAAGGGCGCTGGTCAGAACCACCCGCTGGGCAGCGGAGAGTAAGCACTATATTGCCGGCGACAAGCTCCAAACAATTACCAATGGCCAATATCCAGTCCCAACATTGTTTGGTATTGTGCAAGGCTCGACTTTTAAGGATTTACGGGTCAGATCGGCGCTGGAGTTGGCAGAAATTGGTTTTCCCGGTTATGGGATCGGGGGGTTGTCTGTCGGGGAGCCGCAAAACGAGATGTTTGAAATGTTGGATGCCGTAACCGATATCCTGCCTGAAGCAGCTCCGCGGCATTTAATGGGGGTAGGGTATGCTCCGGACATTTTGGGTGCGATCAAGTTGGGGGCGGATATTTTTGACTGTGTCATTCCAACCAGGCTGGCCCGGCATGGCTCGTTTTTAACCCTGGAGGGGAAAACCAATATTCGCCTGGCTGAATTTGAGAAGGATTTTACGCCGATTGATGCCAAATGCGACTGTTATGCCTGCCAGAATTTCAGCAAGGCCTATATCCGCCATCTTTTTTGGGCCCGGGAAATTACGGCGATGCATTTGTTGACGATTCATAATTTAAGATTTTTTATGCGGTTATTAGATCAGGTCAGAGCGGATATCCTCAACGGCTCGGGATAGCAAATGGGCAGTGCTGGACTCGAACCAGCGACCTCCTCGGTGTAAGCGAGGCATTCTAACCAGCTGAACTAACTGCCCCGGAAACACCAGTTTACCATTCCTTGACTGTCGGCGGCAAGTTGGGCTAAACTGGATATCCACCCAAGGGCCCTTAGCTCAATGGTTAGAGCAATCGACTCATAATCGATTGGTTATAGGTTCGAGTCCTATAGGGCCCAGATTAAGCTAGCGGGCGCGTAGTTTAGTGGTAGAACGCTTCCTTCACACGGAAGAGGTCAGAGGTTCAATCCCTCTCGCGCCCATTCGAAAAAAAAGGAGGAAATGCAATGGCAGAAGAAAACAAACCTAAAAATGTCGCTGATCTGATCAAGCAAATAGAGGAGTTCGAAAGAACGATCGCCGGCTTGCAGGCTAATGTCGACAAGCTAAAGAAAAAGCTGTCCGACAACCGGGCTAAATACGGCGACGACTTCAGTAAGTGGCCAAAAGAATAACTACTTAAGGTATTCCCGCAGTTTTTTGGCCCGAGTAGGGTGTTTAAGTTTGCGCAGAGCTTTGGCTTCAATCTGCCGGATGCGCTCGCGAGTGACCGCAAAAACCCGCCCGACCTCTTCCAGTGTCCGTGGATGACCATCATCCAAACCGAACCGGAGTTTCAGGACAGTCCTTTCCCGCTCTGACAGGGTGTTCATGACCTCTTCCAGGTCATCACGCAGTAAGCCGTGCATGACCACTTCATCCGGGGCTTGAATAGTCCCGTCCTCAACAAAATCTCCCAGGCGGGAACTATCTTCGTCGCCGACCGGGGTTTCCAGTGATAGGGGGACCTGTGAGATGCGCAGGATTTCCCGCACTTTATCAACCGACATTCTGGCCCGCTGGGCAATCTCTTTTTCCGTCGGTTTGTGGCCCAGCTGTTGCAACAGGATGCGGCTGGTTTTACGCAGCCGGTTGATTGTTTCGATCATGTGGACCGGGATGCGGATGGTCCTGGCTTGGTCGGCGATCGCCCTGGTAATGGCTTGGCGGATCCACCAGGTGGCGTAGGTGGAAAACTTGTAACCTTTGCGGTAATCAAATTTTTCCACTGCCCGGATCAACCCAAGATTCCCTTCCTGGACCAGGTCCAAAAAGAGCATGCCCCGGCCGGTATATTTTTTGGCGATAGAAACGACCAGACGGAGATTGGAATTGACCAGTTTGTGCTTGGCCCGCATGTCGCCGGTTTTCATCCGCTTGGCCAGGACAATTTCTTCTTCCGAGGTCAGTAGCGGGAATTTGCCGATCTCGCGCAGGTACATGCGGACGGTGTCATCGACGCCTATGCCTTTGATGTCAGCCAGCTCGTGGTGCACATCTTCCGGCTTGGCGTGAATTTCTTCAACCTTTTCTTTCTTTTCGGCTACCTCGATTCCCAGCTCCAGCAGCTGTTCAATATCATCGAGATTCTTTTCCGGTTCCGGATAGACTGCCAGAATTTCTTCGGGTGTCAAAAAGCCTTTTTTTGACGCAGCCGCTCTTAATAATTCGATATCGTCTCGTTTTCCAAACATGCATGATCCTCCGTTATTTGTTATCGGACACTGTCGGCAGAAATTTCACTTTTTAACTGGCCCAATAAATTTGCTACCTGCGCCGTCTCTCCCGCCCGCTCGGCCACGTTAATCGCTGACTTGATCGTGGCGACCCTAGCCCGGCTCGCTT
>MEUF01000013.1:0-15688 GCA_001771615.1 candidate division WOR-1 bacterium RIFOXYB2_FULL_48_7 | reverse complement strand
TCGGCTGACTCAGCCGGTTTTTCATCGATCAGCAGGCGGGTAAAATAGCTGCGGGCAGCCTCTCCTTCAAGACTATCCAGCAATTGGTGCTGATCAGCCGCTGGCCGGGCGATAAGCTGTCCCATAATTGCTTTTGCTTCGCTGCCGGAAAAATCTTTCTCGGTGAGCGTAGCCAGCAGGGTCTGGCGGGCAGCCTGGTCTTCTATGGCTGTCGCCAATAAATGTTTTTCCGCCTCTGCCAATCGGGTGACAGGTTTTTCGGTCTGGCGGCGGGGGTCGCCTTTCCCCTGTTTTTGGTAAAAGACATCCCTTTTGATCTCTGCCAGCAGCGTTTCAGTGTCTACCTGCAAAGCTGCGGCGGCCAATTTGGCATACTCCTTTTGGGCAAAACTGTCTTGCTCCTGGCCAAGGATTGTTGCCACCTGGCGCATGGCTTTGCTTTTTTCTTCAATCTCGGCCAAATTAAAGCGGCCGATTGCCCGTTTGATCTTGAACTCAATGAAGGGGAGAGCCCGATCCAGCGCTTGGTTAAACGCGGTTATCCCGGCCTGCTTGATCAGTTCATCAGGATCTTTGGCGCCAGAAAATTCTATGACTTTAACAAGCAGCCCCTGGCTGCGCAACAATTCGGCTGAACGTTCCGTGGCCAGCAAGCCGGCGGCATCACTATCAAAGGCAACTATAATTTTATCGCAGAACCTGGCCAAAAGCTTGCATTGCTCGGCAGTCAGGGCGGTACCCAGCGGCGCGACGACGTTTTTGACCCCAGCTTGGAACAAGGTCAAGACGTCTACATTTCCTTCTACTAAGACGGCGGTTTTTGCCTGCTTAATGAAGTCCTTTGTGATCGCCAAGCCGAAAAGCGAATCACTTTTTCGATAAATCGGCGTATCAGGCGAGTTAAGGTATTTTGGTTCTTTTCCGTCCAAAGAACGGCCGGAAAAGGCAATGGTCCGCCCACGGATATCCTGGACCGGAAATAACAGGCGGAAGCGAAAACGGTCATAAAAACTATCTTTACTTTCGCGCGGTAAAACCAGCCCGGCCCGTTCCATGACAGCCGGGGCGACACCCCGGGTAATCAACTGCCGAAAAAGGCCATCCCAATTGTCCGCTGCGCCTCCCAAGCCAAACAATTTGGCCGTGTCCTGATTAATTTGGCGCTGGACCAAATAATCCCCTGCGACGGCAGTTAATTGTTCTTGGTAATAGTGGCTGGCCATCCTCATGACATCATAAAGTTTTTCCTTATCGCCTTTGGCGGCCAAGGTTTGTCCCGGGTCAATTGGCAAACCGACTTTGTTTCCCAGTTCGGCAACCGCTTCAACAAAACTGATATTTTCTATTTTCATCAAAAAAGCGATGGCGTTTCCGCCTTCGCCGCAACCAAAACAATGGAAGAGTTGCTTGTCGGGTGAGACGGTGAATGACGCATCTTTTTCCGAGTGGAAAGGGCAGAGCCCCAGATAGTTTTTGCCCCGTTTTTTCAAAGGGACATATTCGGAAATGACGCTGACAATGTCAGCCCGGCTGCGGATCTCTTCAACTTTCTCTTTGGGGATCAACCAGCAGTCCTCCATTCGCCAGGGACAAAAAGCGTGGTGAACTTATTGATAGCGTAGCGGTCGGTCATGCCGGCGATAAAATCGATGGTATGCTGCAGCTGGTCTTGTGGCTTGATGCCATTTTGAAAACTCTCATCGTAATGGTAATGGCGGAACAACAGCCTGATCATTTCCGGAACTTTTGCCTCTTCGGCCTTGGCGACCGGGTTAGTGTAAACATTTTTGTACATAAAATCATAAAGCCCGTCCATGGCTTTTTCCACCTCTGGCTCAAGCCGGATATAGTTCTGATTGCGGCTGGTTTCGATCAAGCTGCCAACCAGGCGATTGAGGATATTATTGCCCAAGACTGCCATGTGCTTGTTCGGGAGATGGTCCTTGGTCAAGACGCCGGCAGAAATAGAATCCTCGATGTCATGCCGGAGATAAGCAAAACGGTCGGCCAGACGGACAATTTGCCCCTCGAGTGTCGCCGGCTGGGGATCGTCGGGGGTGTGGTTGCGTATGCCGTCAATAACCTCCCAGGAGAGATTTAACCCTTCTCCTTCCCGTTCGAGATGTTCGACCACCCGGACACTCTGTTCGTTGTGCAAGAAATTCCGCCCATAATTGGTCGACAAAATCTCGTCCAGCACATATTCCCCGGCATGGCCGAAGGGGGTATGACCCAGGTCGTGGGCGAGGGCAATGGCTTCGGCCAAATCTTCATTGAGAAACAAGGCGCGCGCAATCGTGCGGGCAATTTGCGAAACTTCCAGCGTATGGGTCAACCTGGTCCGGTAATGGTCCTCGACGGGAGAGATAAAAACTTGAGTTTTATGTTTTAGCCGACGAAATGATTTGCAATGGATAATCCTGTCCCGGTCCCGTTGATAGCCAGTACGGTAGGGGCTTTCTTCCTCTTTTTTCTTCCTGCCGCGGCTGTTGGCAGATAAGGCAGCAAAGGGAGAGAGAAATTGTTTCTCCCTCCCTTCCAATTCTTCCCGGATTAACACTAAGTTATATCACCCAACCTATTTTGTGCTGTAGGAAATCTTGAATTTCTCTTTGACAACAGCTTGTGCTGCGGCCAGGCGAGCGATCGGTACGCGATAAGGTGAGCAGCTGACGTAATTGAGACCGACCCGATGACAGAATTCTACTGAGGAAGGTTCCCCTCCATGTTCTCCGCAGATCCCGACCTTAAGGTCTTTGCGGGTTGAGCGGCCTTTCTTGACCGCCATTTCAATTAATTGGCCAACCCCTTCCTGATCAAGCGCCTGGAACGGGTCATCCTTATAGAGCCCCATTTCGACGTAGGTCGGCAAAAATTTGCCGGCGTCATCGCGGGATAGCCCCAGGGTCATTTGCGTCAGGTCATTGGTCCCGCAGGAGAAAAACTCCGCTTCCAGGGCGATCTTATCAGCTGTCAGGGCGGCACGGGGAATTTCGATCATGGTGCCGACCGTATATTCAACCTTGACCCCGTATTTTTTCAGGGCTTCGCTGGCTACCCGGCGGATAATCTCTGCCTGGTTGCGGAACTCGGTCACGTCGCTGACTAAGGGGACCATGATTTCCGGTTTGACGGCGACCCCTTTCTTTTTTAACTCGCAGGCTGCTTCCATAATTGCCCTGGCCTGCATTTCGGTGATTTCTGGATAAATTATTCCCAGACGGCAGCCCCGGTGGCCCAACATCGGATTGAACTCATGCAGGGAATCGATCTTTTGCTTGACCTTTTCCAGGGAGATCCCCATTTCATCGGCAATTTCCTGTTGTTGCGGCGTCTCGTGTGGCACAAATTCATGGAGTGGGGGATCCAGCAAGCGGATGGTTACCGGCAGGCCGGTCATGGCTTCGAAAATCCCGATAAAATCTCCCTTTTGCATGGGTAATAGTTTGGCCAAGGCCTTTTTCCGCCCAGCCAGATCATCGGCCAGGATCATTTCACGGACTGCTTTGATCCTATCCCCTTCAAAAAACATATGCTCTGTCCGGCAAAGGCCGATCCCCTCGGCACCGAACTCACGGGCGACTTTGGAATCATGTGGAGTATCGGCGTTGGTCCGGACATTGAGGCGGCGAAACTTGTCCGCCCATTTCATTAGGCGCCCGAAGTCACCGGAAATTTCCGGCTTAATCGTTGCTACTTTGCCCTTCATTACCTGTCCGGAACTGCCGTCAATCGATATCCAATCCCCTTCTTTGATCACCGTGCCGTTGACCGTAAAGAGCTTTGTCTTATAGTCAATATTGATTGCTCCACAACCGGCCACGCAGCATTTTCCCATGCCTCTGGCGACTACGGCAGCGTGAGAGGTCATCCCGCCGCGGGCGGTCAGGATCCCTTCGGCGACGTTCATGCCGCCAATATCTTCCGGCGAGGTCTCAATCCTGACCAGAATGACTTTTTTCCCGGCCTTGGCCCATTCTTCGGCCTCGTCAGCGTGGAAAACCACCTGGCCGGTAGCGGCGCCAGGGGAGGCGGGCAACCCCTTGGCGATAACTTCTTTTTTTGCCTTGGGGTCAAACATGGGATGTAATAATTGATCGAGCTGTTCCGGAGAAACCCGCAGAACGGCGATCTTTTCATCAATTAACTTTTCGTCCACCATGTCGCAGGCAATTTTTAAAGCAGCGGCAGCCGTCCGTTTCCCGTTGCGGGTCTGCAGCATCCATAATTTACCTTTTTGAATAGTAAATTCGATGTCCTGCATGTCGCGATAGTGTTTTTCCAATTTCTTATAGATGTCAACCAGGGTTTTATAAGCGATTGGCATAACCTCTTCCAGTGTTTGCTGGTCGGCAGATGATTTGGTTGAGGAATTAATCGGTTGCGGCGTGCGGATGCCGGCGACTACGTCTTCGCCTTGGGCATTGATCAGGTATTCACCATAAAAGCGCCGGTCGCCGGTTGACGGGTTACGGGTAAAGGCGACGCCAGTACCGGAATCATCTCCCATATTGCCGAAAACCATGGCTTGAACGTTAACGGCGGTCCCCCAATCGTGAGGAATTTTGTTGATGACCCGGTATTTGATGGCCCGGTCGCCGTTCCAGGAACCAAACACAGCTTCGATGGCTCCCCAAAGCTGCTGCCAGGGATCTTCCGGAAAGTTTATCCCTTTTCTTTCTTTGATGATGGCTTTGAAGCGTTTGACCAGCTCCTTGAGATCTTCGATTCCCAATTCGACGTCAAGTTTAACCCCTTTGGCGTGCTTAAGTTCATCCATGATCTCTTCGAACGGGTCGATGTCGGTTTTGGTCTGCGGCTTGAGCCCCAGCACGACATCGCCGTACATCTGGACAAAACGGCGATAAGCATCCCAAGCAAATCTTTCATTTTTGGAGTTGGCGATCAGTCCCTTGATGGTTCTGTCATTGAGGCCGAGATTGAGCACGGTATCCATCATTCCGGGCATGGAGATGCGGGCGCCGGAACGGACTGACACGAGCAAGGGGTTCTTTTCATCGCCGAACTTGGCCCCCATGACTTTTTCCACGTGGACCATGCCATTGCGGATCTGTTTGTCCAGGGCTTTGGGATAATTGCGGTTCATTTTGTAATAAACCGTGCACATTTCCGTGGTTATTGTGAACCCGGCCGGGACTGGGATCCCTAAATTGGTCATTTCTGCCAGGTTGGCTCCTTTGCCCCCCAACAGATTTTTCATGTCGGCCTTTCCGTCAGCTTTCTTGCCCCCGAAACTGTAAACGTACTTCTTTTCCTTGGAACCCTTGGAACTCTTAGCCATTTTACTTTTCCCCCTTCTATATTTGACGCCTGTCTCTTGTCGCGTGCAAAATGAAAATGGAGCCGAGGGGAGTTGAACCCCTGACCTCTTGACTGCCAGTCAAGCGTTCTCCCAACTGAACTACGGCCCCATTAATTAACAACTAATAGTGATAAATGATGGCATCTTTACCCCAGAGGCCTTCTAGATTATAGTATTTTCTTTCGCTTTCGTCCATCACATGAACCACAATTGAACCCAGGTCCAAAATTACCCAGCCGGAACCGGTCACCCCCTCCCAACGAAATTGCTTAATATTTTTTTTGCGCAACTCGTCATCGACAGCCTTTTCAATGGCCCTGATTTGCGGGGTACTCTCCCCGCTGCAAATGACAATATAATCAGTGACGGCGGAATTTTTACGCACATCGACCATGACCAGGTCAACAGCCTGCTTGGCTTCGGCAGCCGCAATGACTGCTTCGACAATTTTTTCTGTACTAACCTTAGTTCTCAAGGTTCTTGCTGGTGGAAGCCGATAATTCCGAGCCACCCAGGCGATAGCTTCCGACCAGTTTTTGGACGGCGACCTCATCCGGCCGCCAATAATAAATGCCGTCGACCATAAAATCTGAACCGGGGATAGTGGTCATTTGATAACGGCTGGTCTCATAAGCCGCCCGCAAGGTTAAGGACAACCCCAGGATTTCCCGGGAATTAAGATTGGATTCGACGCAATTCAGCAGGGAGAGGAAGACTTGCGGCGATCGGAAGACATTTTCCCGCTTCATCAGTTGGGCGGTGATGGAGTTGATAAAATTCTGTTGGCGATTAATGCGGGCAAAATCGTTATCGGTGTGGCGGAAGCGCAGGTAACCCATAGCCTGGTGCCCATTCAGCTTTTGATAGCCCGGCTGCAAGTCGATGTGCAGGTCACCGGCGTAGTCGACGTAATACATCCGTTTTTCGACGTTTACCCAAATGCCGCCTAGTTCATCAATCAATCTTTCAATCCCCTTAAGGTCGACCATGACGTAATAGGGGATCTTGACGTGCAGGAAATCTTCAATGGTTTTTTGGGTCAGTTCAACCCCGCCATAAGCGAAGGCATGGTTGACCTTGTCTAATCCCTTGCCAGGAATAATTACCAAAGTATCCCGCGGGATGGCGACCAGGGAGGCCTGTTTTTTTTCCGGATTGACATGCAAGACCATGATCGTGTCAGAACGGTGAATTTGTTGTCCGCGATCCAACCCCAAAATCAGGATGTTTGCTTCTTTGAGGATGGGGGCGGTGGGGGTCAGGGTCAGGAAGACATCCAGCAAAGCCAGTCGCATGGCGACGCCAATAAAGAACCCGGTCACAGCTGCAAAACTGACTGTGATTATCAGGGCAATAATGACAGCTCTTTTTAAACTCATATGCCTAGTAAGAAACGGTTTCTTGTTTCAATGGTCTTATGAAAAACCGGCAAATCATTTTCCAGCAGATAGAGCAGGGTCCTGGTCACCGATTCAACAATCGCCCTGTCCAAGTCACGGAATGCCAAGGCGCGGATCCTTTTTACTCCTGGAAAAGCGCGTCCTTCTTCGATATGGTCTGCCAGATAAATGACCTTGTCCAGCAGCGACATCTTGGGGGCGCCCACCGTATGTCGATTAATGGCGTGCAGGACCTCTTTGGACCGGACCTTGAATTCTGTTCTGGCTAAATGGGCGCTGATTTCAGCATGCAATAATTTGGGCTCGAATTCCTGGATCGGATCAATGGATAAACCCAGTCTTTTGGCTTCAACTAGCAATTCATGCCGGTGGTAACGGCGTGCGCAATCATGTAAGAGCGCTGCCAGGCTGACCTTGGACTCATCGAGGCCATATTTTTTAGCCAGGGACAGGGCGATTTTTTCGACTCTTAACGTATGCCTGAAACGATCTTCCTCGAGGGTTTCTTTAAGCCGTTTTACGATTTCCTGTCGCTTGAGCACGCTTGCTTTAGG
The DNA here is from genome assembly GCA_001771615.1 of candidate division WOR-1 bacterium RIFOXYB2_FULL_48_7. Taxonomy (GTDB): domain Bacteria; phylum Margulisbacteria; class WOR-1; order O2-12-FULL-45-9; family XYB2-FULL-48-7; genus OXYB2-FULL-48-7-A. Next base: position 8,411 of record MEUF01000013.1, on the reverse strand, counting down.
ATACCAAAAATGCCGCTGGCTTGTCAATAAAACTAGCGGCTGATAGAATGCAATTACATATGAAAGAATTAGCAGCGGTTATTCTGGCGGCCGGCAAAGGAGTTCGGATGCAATCGGACCTGCCGAAGGTCTTTCATCTCTTGTCTGGTAAGCCCTTGCTTTCCTATGTAATTGAAACTGTGCAAAAACTCAAGCCCGCAAAGATTTTGGTCGTTGTTGGCCATAAAAAAGAGTTGATCATGGATTATTATCGCGATTGGCCAGTGGATTTTATTACCCAAACTGAACAGCTGGGTACCGGCCATGCCGTCATGATGGCCGAGCCAGCCCTGCAGGGATTTCAAGGGAATGTCCTGGTTTTAGCAGGCGATGTCCCGTTGATTTCGGAAAAGACATTGCAACAGCTGGTTCAATTCCACGAATCACACCAGGCCGCGGCCACCGACCTGACCGCTGTTTTGGCCGATGCTGGCAGCTATGGGCGGGTTGTCAGGGGGGGGGATGGGGAAATCCTCAAGATTGTGGAAAAAAAAGATGCTTCTCCCGCGGAACTGGCTATCCGGGAAATCAATACCGGCACTTTTTGTTTTGCCGCTCCGGCTCTTTTTAAAACTTTACGGCAACTCAAGCCTGACAATGCCCAAAAAGAATATTATTTGACTGATACTATCGCCCTGTTGCGGGCCCAGCAACTGCCCGTGCTGGCTTATACAACTGACAACCCGGCGGAGACGTTGGGGATAAATACAAAAGATGAGCTTCTGGCCATGGAAAATAACTACCTGGCGGCTGCAAAAAAGTAATCCAGGGCCCCCATAAAATATCTGAAATCCTCTTCCAAATTTAACGATATATCCATAGAGAGATTCCTATAAAGGAACGTATCAATGGAAATATTTAGGCCTGTTGCTGCCAAATTTAGCCAAGCCCCCATTTTTTGGACACCTGTAAGATGCGGGAAACCAATTCATGCTGCCAGAACTGCCCAAATAGGCTTACACGCTTTACGCCCCTCTGTTATCCCGAGGCTTGAAGCTTGCTTTCGGGCGGGGATACAGATTGAAACTGTCCCGATTGATTTACAAGTCAACGCCCCAGGCACGATTACAAAACCAGCCATCAAGAATCATGAGTATACCTATCAAAAATCGATCAGTAACCGTGAAACCAGCTTGTGGGCCGGCTTGACTGTTGCTTCGGCTGTCGGTTGCTTGATCTGGGGGATAGCAACTTCAACCATGGGGCCCGGCGCCTTGGTTTTGTTTGGGTTGATGACCCTGGTAAATTTTCTTTACCAATCTGCACGTTTAAGCGAAATGAAGTATGACAAACAATTTTTACCTTTGACTGACAATGAGAAAAAATTGGCGCATTCTCCAAGCGCCCCGTCGGTTGCTGTCCTGATCCCGGCTTATGCTGAACCTCCCCACGTACTGAAAAAAACCATTCTCTCGGCCGCCCTGCTGGATTATGCCAAACGCGACGTTGTACTGTTGAATGATAATGACCCAAAGGTTGCCGCGCAGGCTAGAGAGACTGAACAAATCAACGGGTTGATCGCGGAAATCAACGCGCTGTTTGATAAAGGCAAAGAGACCGTTGCCAAAATTTATCATGAATCACCGCAGGAGATCAGCCTGGCCGCTGACTACATTGCCAATCGTTTGTTAAGTATAAACAAGCAGCTTGGTGCCGACGAAGATTTGACCGACCAGTATTCGCGTGACCGGGTCTTTCTAAAGCGGGCGGAGCATTTTAAGGCCTTGGCACAGGCTTATAAGGATCAACCATTGACCGCAGACAAGTTAGCCGATGCTTGGAGAGAATTGTTGGTTTTCTTTGATGTTCAGGTTGCTCAATTCGAAAGAAAAGCCTTTGCCAATCTGCCGGGCACAAAAAATAAGGCTACCAATGTTAATGCTTATCTATCTCTGGATGGACAGGCCTGGGTAGTAGGGACAGATGAACAAGGTAAAAAGTTAATTGTTGCCCCGGATAGTGAGCAGGCAAATTCCTTGCGTAACAAAAGCGTTTTAAACTTTGGGCGACATGATTATTTTATGATTATTGATGCCGATACGCGCATATTTCCAAATTATTTGACCGAGGCAGTGCCATTCATGGAAAGGGAGGACGCGCAAAATGTTACGATTTTCCAATCGCCGACCTGGAGCCTGCCGTCCGATAATCCTGTCCAGCATATTGGAGCATTTGAGATGAATATGGCCGGACTTTTGGAAAAAGGGCACACCGTCCAGGATAATGCCTGTTGGGCCGGATCAAATGGTGTGCTGCGGGGAAGTGTTTTGAGGGCAATCATGGACCAGCCGACCGACCCGCAATCGCCATATCGAAAAACGATCAGGGATGACACGGTGATTGAAGATTATGAAACTGATCTGTTTATAAAAACTAATTTTCCCGCTTCGAGGACTGTTTATGCCAAGCACCCTCTTTGCATTTTGATAAATCCAAAAAATTGGGGTGAACTGGAGATCCAGCGGCAACGCTGGGCCAACGGCCCATTGAAGCTGTTAATTATGCTGCTTCGTTCTGCAAAACAGCTCCCGCTCAAGGTCCTGCTCAACCGTCTTTACCGGTACGTCTATTACAGCATTAATATTGTCATTGCCTTGAATTTGGTGGCTTCAGTTGGCCAATTTGCCGGAAATCCATTTATATATCTTTACCTCTTAACGGGTTTTGTTTCATATTTCCGCCCAATAAAAAAGCGTGGTTTTACTTTTATGAATTCACAACTGGCATTAATGAGCAATCTTCTGCTGACTCCAACATATTTTAAGGGACAGGTCTCGACCGTTTGGCAGATAATCACCGGTAAAAAAATCCCCTTCAACAGAACCCCAAAAGATGGTCAACGGACGCGCATTAGCCTTTCTTCTTCGCTGTTTTCGCTGGGGACACTGGGCAAGATGTTGACAGAACTTGGCGCTGACGTCGCGCAACTACTTGTCAATGGCAACTATATGTTTAATGTTATGCACCTGTATACGACAATTCTGTTGGCATATGCCATCCATAAATTGCTCGGTTTCCGTAATATCATCTCTGACCTGGTGTTTTTGGCTGAATCAGCCGCCCGGCGATTTAGCCGGCGTTCACAAATTCACTGATCCAAAAATATATCCCAAAAAAAGTGAAATATCCTGGATAACCCATCGATAATATTACGTTGGGTTGGAGATCCGGAGTAAGGTAAAATAGGAGAAACTAAAAATGGCATTAAATGTGAGCATTAAGGGTTTAATCTTTCGAGCAAGTGATAGGAGATTAAATGCGGAGGGTCAATTAAGGATTCTATTGCAGAGATTGAGCGGTCCTGCCGGGATCGCAAGGATTCGCGCGGGAGATAATCAAGAGGCTCTGTCGGGTTACCAGGCGCTGCGCCAACCGGCAACGGAAACAGAAATTGAACTAATTAATATGTCCACTGTTACTGCAGTTCAAGTGAAAGCCCTAGAGGTTCCAGAAATGATTGATGATCCCCGACTGCCTTTTAAGGTTAGCAGGGGCGTGGTCACTGGCGGGCAAATTGCCTGGCTGGTTAAAGCTGGATATATGATTACAGGGTGTGAGGCAGATAGGCTTAACGCTGCCATTGCTGATGAATCAAATGCCGCCAAGGGAGTTGGATATTGCACTTTGCTGGATGGCAGAGCTCTTGCCGAAGAATTAAACAGACAGAATCCCGGCAGGAAATTCAGGGTTCCAAGCGAGCCGGAATTGATAAAGTTAAATAATTTGGTTGGGAAACAATTATCTGGCACGAATTTTTGGATATGGACAGAAACGCAGAATAAAAGGTATCCAGGCACATTTGTTCTCTGTCTCCTGGATAGCGGCTTGCGCAACAACGACTATCCCGATTTTCGCAACTACTATTTCGCGGTTCGTCTCGTCGAGGACAAATAATTTACCTTCGTCCTTTTATTCTTTTACGCTTTGAGGGGTGGGGTGGTCGGCGGGTAAGAATATGGAAGGGTCTAAATTAATAACCTCGGCCTATGATTTCATAAAATGGGCAATTCCTCATATTGTAAAACTCCCCGGGAATCAAGGTAACAACTTTGGGGAAAGTGGCGATCCAAAAAAAGCCTGAAATTATTTTTTTCTTCTGGCGAAATAGATAGTGACAATGTTAGCAACTTGTATGACCAGTGTCGCATTATTATCGCCAAAGGGTGTTTTACAGGGTGATATGGGCAAGCTTGGCTTGTCCTGTCATATTTTAGGCCCCAATTTGAGGATCCTGCAAAAATTGCAAGCAGCTAAACTTGAAGGGGTGAAGATGTTGCTGGCTCGCTGTATTGACCGGGCGGAGAGAGTTTATTCTTTTGATCACACTAAACTTTTGCCGCTTGATTTGCCTTCGGCTGCAGAATTGAACCTGATTGATTATGACCAGCTTTTTGCCTGTAATGAAGCCATGAGAAAGGTAATGGATGCCTGTGTTTACCCTCTTGGCCTAAACAATCGAGTGCGCAGTGCGATCGACTTAAGACAATTACCGACGATCTACAAAAAATTTCTGGTTACCACCCCATAATCGGCTGAAATTATAAATATGGCCTGACGATAACCTGCTGAAGGGCTTATGAATAAGAATATCTCCTTAGCCAAAAGTTGGCATAATATGACTCTACGCTTTATGCATACGCAGCGCTCTCAAAACGTTGTCAGGAGCGACCTGCTTACCAGAATGGTGCAATGCTCCCCGCAAACAATGCGTATCATGACTCATTTGAGCCCTCCGGCTTATCAGGGTGTGCTTGGCCTGTTGGATCGAGCGCTTAAAATGGATAGATTCATTGCGACTTTTCTCCTTGATCAAACAAACCAGCTTGAAGGCTTGGACTTTTCGCCCGGGACAATCACTGACCAGTTTCTTGGCGAAAGGATCAATGGGACGATCCTTAATCTCTCCCGTTTAAGGACCAGGGTCCGCCAGCATCAACAACGTGCTGCCATGTTAGCGGATTTAGTTCGAGCTCCAAGGCCGGTCTCGAGAAGAAAAGAAAAACATGAGCCGGTCAGTCAAGTTTATGACTTTGTCTTTAGACGTTCGGTCCTTCAGCCATATCATGGTTTTGAAATCGGTCGGGTTGAAAACCCCTCGAAATTGCCGACCAGCATTTCTAACGCACTATTAACCGAGTTGAACTGGCTGGGGCGCGATCGAGCAGATATGTATGCCCATGCCGTCTCTGTTGACGATTTGGCTTTGGCCTTTAAGGATGAGCGGCCGGTAGCTTTTGCCTCGGTTGACGAGCTCCCCTTTGCCTATTCACAAATTAATGGCAGAAGACGCCAGGGACAAGTTGTCCCGCTTGTCGGGACAGCAGTTGATCCATCCTTCCAGGCGCAAGATTTGGCCGTCCGCCTAAATTACACCCTCTTAGCCTGGCGTTGGCTGCATTATAAATTTTCTGGCGGCTGGATCAAGCCATTTTACATTGGAGTGAGGACCCGCAACCCGATTGTTGTTGCTATTCTCCATAAATACTTTTCTGGAGTTAAATATGTCAGACTGGGTTTGGAAGAATTGGAAGCCCGCCGGGCCATAGCCGAATACTATAAATGTCAAGTCAAAATTGACGGGGTGGTTGAAGGGGCGTATGAAGAGGCGATTGGTAACACTGCTGATTATAGGGGGGGTGGCCGACTTGGCGAGAAAGTCAAAGATGCCCTGGAGGGTTTGGGGCCAAAAGATGCCAGGATCTTTATCTTCCGTTTAAATGTTTTTTCATTCCTTAAGAGCGTCTTGAAGATATTCTTTAAAAGACTCTCTAAATAATGCTATAATTTTTCCGCATGGGAATTCACTTTTTTCTCAATGCCTCGCTGTTGGCCACCCTGGCCATCAACCTTGGTTTGGCCGGCTACCTGTACCTGAAAGGGCGAAATATCGAAGCCAACCGGGTTTTCAGCCTGATAATGTTTTTTATTGCCGGCTGGACGCTCTCTTTTTTGCTCTTCTTTAATGCCACTGATCCTGATTGGCTCTTGTTCTGGCGCCGGACTACGCCAATCGGCTCGGCCTTGATTGCCGGCATGTTCCTCTATTTCTGCCTCATTTTCCCCCAAAAGACGGCGGAGATATCGGTAAAAATTAAACTTCTGATCTTTGGCCCGGGAATTATTTTTTCCTTTCTTTCGGTCGTGACCGATTGGTTGGTCGCGGCCATATCGATTAGAGGCGGGGATTATCTGACCGCCCAGCCGATTTTTGGCTGGGCTTATCGAGCTTATGCCCTTTATCTGGTTTTTTATTTTCTGCTGGCTTTTTTAATCTTAATCTTTAAATATCGTCGGAGCGAGGAGAGGACCAAACTGCAAATTGCCTACATAATGTGGGGGATGGGCATCTCCATCTTTTTGGGGATTATTACCAGCCTGGTTTTTCCGATATTAGGCATCCCTAGCCTGTTTGTTTTTGGCCCGCCTTTTACCCTGGTAATGGTTGGCCTGGTGGCCTATGCCATGGTGCGACATAGGCTGCTGGGGGTAGAGGGGTTAACCTCGTTGGGGACTATTTTTCTGGGAGTGACTAGCGTGGCGGTTGCCACATTAAGCAGTCTCTGGCTGGGAAACATGGCATATCTTCATTTGCTCTATATCATGATCTTGAATTGCTGTTTGGGTTTATTTATCCTATTTTCCGATCTGCGCAGCTCTATTAACCGCTCTTTTGCTTTATCGATTTTTGCCGTGGCTTTTTGGGCCTTATCGCTATATTTACTTAATGTGACATCTGACACATTGCTGTGGGGGCGGTGGGTTTTTGCCGGCCCACTGGTTTTGTTGCCAACTTTTGTCTATTTCTGTTGGGTCTTCCCAAGAAAAGAATTTCCCATTACCAGCGGCTTATGGTTTGCCTTATTACTGCCGGCCATCATCATGCTTTCATTTGTGCCGGCCGGCCTGATTGTCCGTGATGTTGTTTCTCAAGCTGGGCTCTTAACCCCTATTTATGGGCCAGCCTACAATATCTTTGTGATATATTTTGTCGGCTATATGACATATGCCTTATCGCAATTGGCCAAGAAATACCGCAATGCCACCGGAACGCAAAAAGTCCAGCTTGGCTATGTCTTTTTCGGCCTTTTCCTAAGTATCTTAGCCGCTTCGGCGACCAATCTGGTCATGCCCTGGTTTGGTTATTCCAACCTGGCAGTGCTGGGGCCATTTTTTACGATTTTTTATATCAGTTTTATCAGTTATGCAATTGTCCGGCATCGCTTGATGAGCGTTGAAGTCGTCATTCAACGCAGCTTGGTTTACTTGTTGGCCACTTCACTGATCATGCTCCTGTATGCTGGAGCGGTATTGGTTTCAGAGCTTTACCTGCGGGGGATATTTGGCTATTCATCCCTGGTCCTGACCGGCCTGGCCGCTTTTCTGATTGCTGTGGCCTTCCAACCGCTGGTGATGTTTTTACAGCGGTGGACTGACCAGCTGTTTTTCCGGGGAAAATATGATTACCAGCAAACCCTTAACCGTTTAAGCCACGAGATTGCCGCCGTCATCAAGCTTGATGAGTTGACAAAATTATTAGTCACTGCCTTAAATGACACGTTGCAGGTTTCGGAAATCTCGTTTTTATTACCGGAAAAAGACCATTATCATTCTTTAGCCCTGGAGGTAAAACGCTATAAACGGATCGAGATCGACAAACAAAGTCCCATTATCGACTGGCTATTGGCCAATCGGGATATCCTGGTACTGGATGAGCTGGGTGAGACGGCCCAACAGGATGTCAGGAATGAAATGGAGCGCCTGGGGAGCCATGTCTGGGTCCCCATCATTTCCCAGGATGAATTGACCGGCATTATTGCGCTGGGCAGTAAATTGACCGGCGACATGTTTACCTCCGAAGATCTGGCTTTGCTGGCCACCATAGCCAACCAGGCGGCAGTGGCGTTGGATAATGCCCGGTTGTATGCCCAGGTGCTGGCGATGAAAAACTACAATGAAGAGATCCTGCAAAGCATGACCAATGGGGTTCTGACGACAGATGTTCAGAGCCGGATTGTGACATTTAACTTTATGGCTGAACAAATTACCGGCAGGAAATTAGAAGAAGTTATCAATAAAAGTTGTGCCGAGATTTGGGGTGGAGGCGGGGTAATTACCGCCGCCATTGCCAATACCTTGAGAGGACAAACCTGCCTGAACATGGAAACCGGGATCAGCTCCGGCGAGCGGGGGATTGTCCCGGTAGCCATCTCTTCAACCCTGTTGCTGGATGATCAAGGAAAAAAAATCGGCGCTTTGCTTTCAATTCAAGATTTGACGGAAATAAAAGAGCTGGAAGACAAGGTGCGGCGGGCGGATAAACTCTCGGCCCTGGCCACCATGGCGGCCGGCATGGCGCATGAAATTAAAAACCC
>MEUF01000012.1:2304-5161 GCA_001771615.1 candidate division WOR-1 bacterium RIFOXYB2_FULL_48_7 | reverse complement strand
CAGCACCATCTTGCTTGCTTCCCGCGCAACCTCTGTGCCACTGATGCCCATGGCAACTCCCATATCAGCATTCTTCAGGGCAGGCGCGTCATTCACCCCGTCTCCTGTTACCGTTACGACCTCGCCCATGGACTGCAATGCCTTCACTATCCTCAGCTTGTGCTTGGGGCTTGTTCTTGCGAATATCAGGTTATCCCTCTTTAATTCTCTTTGCAGCGCTGCCTCACCCAGATTGTCCAAATCCTCACCGGTTAGAATATGTGCCTTTTTATGGCTGATTATTCCAACCCGCCTTGCTATAGCCTCGGCAGTCAGGCTATAGTCTCCTGTTATCATAATCACCCTAATGCCTGCTGTTCTGCATTTTCTTATTGCGCCAGGGACTTCCTCGCGGGGAGGGTCAAGCATCCCCACAAGCCCGATGAAGACAAAGCTATCCATGGATGGAGCGTCTGTTTTTGTGTCCTTGTACGCAAACGCCAGCACGCGCTCACCGCGGGAAGCGAGCTTTTTGTAAAATTCCGCTATATGTAGCCTGTCCTTTGGGCCAAGTGCCCTTGCCCTATTATTGACTGCTATCATTTTGCATGCAGCAAGCACCACTTCTGGAGCTCCCTTCATGTACGCGGTCCTTCTGCCATCAAGCACGTTGGTAGTTATCATCCGCTTTGTTTTGGAGTCAAAAGGCGATTCGTGTATCCTTTTTCCTTTCTCAATGAGCTTTTCTATGCTTATGAATTTCTCAGAAAAATGCAGTAAGGAGGTTTCAGTAGGGTCACCTTCAAACTTCTTATCCGCTGCAAGCCTTGCATTATTGCAAAGCACCATGGTCTGAAGCAGGCGCTGCAACCCCGTGATTGCTTCAACGTCTTTCTCATAGGCATGGATCTCCATGCAATTGACAAAGAGGGTGTTGACGCTCATCCTGTTCTGGGTGATAGTCCCTGTCTTGTCAGTGCAGATAACCGTGGTGCTCCCAAGGGTTTCAACAGACTCGAGATTCTTGATCAGGGCATTTTTCCTGGCCATCCTTTTGGAGGCAATGCTAAGGCAAAGCGTCACCGTTGGCAGCAGCCCTTCAGGAACTGTTGCGACTATCAGGCCCATTGCAAACATGAGGCTGGCGATGAAATGCTGTCCCCTGGGCAGGTTTACGACGAAAAAGAGGATACCTAATGAGAATGACATGGCAGATATTACCTTAATGAAATAGGCCAATTCACGGTGTAGCGGCGTCTCAACTGCCTTTGTCTCTTTTGTCAAGGCGGCGATCTTCCCTATTTCAGTATGCATGCCGGTTGCATAGGCCAGAGCTTTTCCGTCTCCTGACAGCACAAATGTTCCGGAAAAGACCATATTCCTTGATTCCAGAATGTTCCCATGGGTGCACTCCAGTTTCCTGAGTTGAGGCTCTGATTCTCCTGTTATGGAAGAATGGTCAACCTTCAGGGAGTTTTCCTCCACTAGTCTTGCGTCAGCAGGGACTTTATCCCCCTCCTTCAGGCAGATGATATCTCCAGGAACTATCTCTTTTGAGTTGATATCATGAATGCTGCCATCCCTCAGGACGGATGACCTTTCAGGCAGCATCTTCCTGAATCCAGCCATGACCATTTCTGAATGGTATTCCTGGATGAAGGTAAACACTGCATTCAGCACCACCACCACTCCCAGCGCTATGCTTATGTAGATGTTCCCCTTCCCTGGAGAAAGGTACTCTGAGAGCAATGAAATAAGCGACCCGGCCATCAGCAATAGGGCAAAGAAATTGGTAAACTGCGAAAGAAACCTGACTATCGGCGAAACCTGCTTCTTTGCTTCAAGAAGATTATACCCAAACTGTACGCTCCTCTTTATTGCTTCTTCAGAAGTCAGGCCGTCAGGGGAAGAGGCAAGCCTTTGGCAGAGCTTTTTTAGCGGGATACTATGCTCATCCATGCCTGCCAATGGGCATAAGCTCTATTTAAATTGGTAGGGGGAGCACAGGGGGAAGAGCACGACGGAACACGAAAAATTCCTTAGTGTCCTAATATCGTTCCCAGAGCATCCTATTCTCCTCAAGGGAATAGTGGGTCAAGAACGATTTAAGGACACGAGGAAAAATTCCATTTCGGTGATTTTCATTATCCCTATTTGCAGCAGGAGCAGGAACGAGAAAAAGGTGCAGTTGCCATTGAAGAAGAAGGCTTTGATGGGGCCTAATTAAACTCCTGCAGATAAATTTAAATTGAATCGCTTATTTAAAATTCTATAATACTCTTTGACTTCACTCATGATTTCTTCCGCTGGTTCAAAAACATCATTGAATTTGTTAAGGGTTTTCATCGAACTGGATACCATCAAAGAATCATATAGTATACACTCCACCTCCATGCGAATAATACTCTCGGGTACTGACGGAATACCATCATATTGTGGGGACTCCAACTGTTCAATAATGGCGTTAATTGTCACATTTCCCTTCCCTGGCTGGTCACTAAACCGGGGTCCACTATGCCCCAAAGAAATATACCTCAAGTACTTCGGCAGAGAGGATAGATGGTTCAATAATTCCAATCGTTCCAGATGTTCCGGCAGAGAAGATAGAACGGCCAATAATTCCAATCGTCCCAGATGGATGGACACCAACTCAATGGCAAAACTATAAGTATTCATTTGGTCACATGTAAATCCACAGTACGGAACATCATATATAAAATTAATGTGCATTGCTTATGATTAAATACAATGAGAGATTATAAAACTTTTGTATGGCCGTAACACTTCACCATTATGAAGCAGTCCTGCCCACACTGTAACGTGGCATGGGCATCATTCCGAAAAAATGCATTCCCTCAAAAACCATTGCCGACAGCTT
>MEUF01000012.1:1888-2039 GCA_001771615.1 candidate division WOR-1 bacterium RIFOXYB2_FULL_48_7 | reverse complement strand
AGAAGAAAGTTACCCGTTGGCTGTGGAAGCAAAAAGGCTATAGCCATTGATTTCTATCTTATGATTTTCTGGGAATGCCAACTCACCACGAAACTGCCCACTTACTCCTGATACACTAATCCCCCTTCCTTTGCCTTAATTTTTTGTGGGG
>MEUF01000012.1:1343-1829 GCA_001771615.1 candidate division WOR-1 bacterium RIFOXYB2_FULL_48_7 | reverse complement strand
TGAGTCCGAATATGGCCTAAAGGGAATTTGCTCAAGAACATTCCTCTTGATTAAACAGCAGCCAAGCCCACAGATGAGGATGTCCATGATACTGTTTATCTCAACCTCTTTCAGAGTGACCGTTGCTGCGCTGTCATCATTGTGCTTTTTGTAGATGGCGGGGAGTACCTTGAAGGCATCGCCTATCTTCTGGTTGGAAAGATAGATTCCTGAAGCGATGTCAGCGTCAGCCGAAAGGAGCTGCACTATCACCTCTTTTGGCGGGATGATGTCGGTGTCAAGAAAGAAAAGAGAAGTATACTGCCGATTCCGCAGGAAATGCCCCCTGACAAGGTTCCTGCTGGAGATTATCCGCGCTATGCGTGAATCGCAGATGGAATCCCTGACAACAAGAACATTCATGGAGGAGAGCGCTGTTGCTGCCTTTTCCCTGAGCCTCTTGCTGTAGCTCTCCTCTCCAGAGTTATCGGCAAAGAGCACATCACA
>MEUF01000012.1:0-1277 GCA_001771615.1 candidate division WOR-1 bacterium RIFOXYB2_FULL_48_7 | reverse complement strand
CGTAGGGCAGCAGATGAGAATGGTTGCTATTCCCATGGCCAATAGTTGCCAATCATATTTATATAACACTTGCGAAGCCTTCAGTTATTTATAACCCTGAGGGTTTGGAAATGAATGCCAAAAATCAAAGGCTTGTGCGCATTGCGCTTACCACCGTGCTTGTCACCCTTGCCTTTTCCGGGCTTTCTTTCGTGCTTGCTGAAGACGGGCTGATACAGCAGGTAGCAACACAAAACGGCAACAATGCCAAGATTGTTCTTCCTGGAGAGGCTGAGGGGCCAGTGCCAGGCGAAGAGGTTGCTGAGGATGCAGGAGAGGGCAGCAATGAAGAGCACAACTTCCCGCTTACCTTTTTGTGGATAACCATCATCCTGATTGCTGCAAAGCTCTCAAGCCTTATTGAGCGATGGGGCCAGCCTGCCGTCCTTGGCGAGCTTACCATCGGCATCATCCTTGGCAACCTTACCTTAGCCGGCATCCATGCTTTTGAGGTGGTCAAACAGGACACCATCATTGCTTTCCTTGCTGAGTTAGGGGTGGTCATCCTGCTATTCCAGATAGGCCTTGAGTCTAACATCCATGAGATGAAAAAGGTTGGCATCAGGGCTTTCCTTGTCGCCTGCATAGGGGTGGTTGTGCCCTTTGGCACGGGAACATGGATTGTAGGCCCATGGCTGATGCCTGGCCTTTCTTTCAATTCCTATCTCTTTTTAGGGGCTGCGCTTACCGCAACTTCAGTAGGCATCACTGCCCGCGTCTTTCGGGATCTGGGCAAGCTCCAGACCAAGGAAGCACAGATTGTGCTTGGAGCAGCGGTGATTGATGACATCCTTGGCCTTATCATCCTTGCCGTTGTCTCTGCAATCGTTACCGTTGGAGCAGTGAGTATAGGCATCATCGGCTGGATTTTTGCCAAGGCTATGCTGTTCCTTATAGTGGCGATTGTTTTCGGCCAGCTGCTTGCACATCCTGTCAGCAAATTCTTCTCCATGGTGCACACCGGCGTAGGCATGAAGTTCACCCTCGCAATCGCCATCGGCCTTATCTTTGCGTATGCAGCCAAGGTCTTTGGCCTTGAGCCTATTGTCGGAGCCTTTGCTGCAGGATTAATCCTTGATTCGGTGCACTTCAGGTACTTTCGGGATCCCACGGTTGTTGAGGATATCAGGGAGATTGTCAAGGATGAGCCTACAGAAATCAAGAGCAGGATCACTAAGGCTTTGGGCAGGCATGCAGACAGGCACATCGAGGATTTGATTGAGCCTGTCTCCTATTTA
>MEUF01000011.1:5525-5853 GCA_001771615.1 candidate division WOR-1 bacterium RIFOXYB2_FULL_48_7 | reverse complement strand
TTCTCTCTTTTGATATTGTATTTTTCAATGATCTTTCGGTCAAGCAGAAGATAGGCAAAATTGAATTCTCGGTTTATTCGCAGGTTGCTCAAGGCCCGGCCCAAGCCGCCAGAAGCTTCTGTCGGGTTTTTTTTGGCCAAATTCCGGTTAATCTTATTGATGGTTACCCCTTGCGAAACCAGCCGGCTGGCGATCTCCAAAGTCTTGGGCGTGGTGTTTTGGTGGCGGAAGTGGAAGGTGTCGGTAATAATTCCGGTCAGAAGACACAAGGAAATTTCTTTGGTCAAATTTACTCCGCCGCGATCAAAAAGATCAGCGACAATCTCGC
>MEUF01000011.1:4645-5242 GCA_001771615.1 candidate division WOR-1 bacterium RIFOXYB2_FULL_48_7 | reverse complement strand
AAAAATTTCACTTTTTTTATTCCGGCCGGAGAGAAAATGATGAAAGGCCAGAACCGAGCCAAGTCCATCGCCATCCGCGTTTTGATGACAAGCCAAAGCGAAGGAATCGTTGTCTTTCAGAATGCGGAAAATTGCATCGTAAATTGCATCGTTTGTCATTATTGCATCATTCAAAATTGCATCATTTGTCATCATTTTCCCTCCTCTTTTTTCTCTCTTCTGATCACTTCCTCGATCGCTTCCGTCTTTTCTTGCGAACGGTCGGGCACGAAAAATATCTTTGGCATCGGCTTCATATATAACTTTCCGTGAAGTTCTTTTTGAAAAAAACCCTTGCGGCGGTTCAGGTTTTCCATCAATTTTTCGGACATTTTGGACGGAAAGATACTGACAAAGATCTTTGCTTCCCGAAGATCATTGGTCGTTTCAACTTGCGAGATTGTCACCAAAGCATCCTTAAAATTCCCATCGCGCCGAAAGATCTCGCCAAGGTTGCTTTTGAGAAGCTCGTTGATTTTGAGAATGCGGAAAGACATAACTAATTAATTTCACAATTTCCAATTTCTAATTTCTAAACAATGTTTGAATTTAACAATG
>MEUF01000011.1:3329-4603 GCA_001771615.1 candidate division WOR-1 bacterium RIFOXYB2_FULL_48_7 | reverse complement strand
AATTAGTTGATTGTCAGGCTTCGCCTGATCACGCGAAGCCTCAAACAGTATAATATAGAGCGAAGTCCTGAACCGTATGCGGTGAGGGGCAAAGCGTGAAAAATTGTAAATTGATAATTGAAAATTTTCAGAGTGTCTGCTTCCTTTTTTCTTCTTTGTAGTTTTCCAGAGTATCGCCGATTTTTATCTCTTGGTCGCTTTCAACCAGCAGTCCGCATTCTTTGCCTTTGCCGACTTCGGCGATGTCCTTTTTATCGTGTTGCAGTTGAGTGATTCGGCCGTCGCCGATGTATTCGCCGTCTCGAAAAATATCCACTTTCGCGCCCCGCTGGATGAGGCCGTCCCTGACCCGGCCGCCGATAATTTTTTTCCGGCCGTCAATTTTAAAGATCGCCAAAATTTCCATTTCGCCGAGTTTGTTTTTGAGAATTTCCGGATCCAAAAGTTCGCCCATCCCTTCCCGAACGCTTTGAATGAGTTCGTAAATAATTTCAAAACTTTTGATCTTCACGCCTTCCCGCTCAACCAGATCTTGAAGGGCTGATTTCAGTTTCACCCGAAAACTGAAAATCGGAGCGCCAGCCGAAGAAGCAAGCTGAATATCGTGATCGCTGATCTCTCCGGTGCTTTCTTCTATAATTCTTAAGACGACTTTTTCTTGACCGATCGCCTCCAAAGATTGGCGGATTGCTTCCAGAGTGCCAATGGCATCGGCTTTCAAAATGATGTTCAGAATTTTTTGGCCTTCTTCAAGGTTGACGACTTCCAGATGTTTTCTTTTTGGCTCCTCAATCTCTTTTTTGCGGGCTGACTTTTTTTCCGCCTCTTCAATATTTTTTTCCACCTGCCAGGTTTCGCCGACAAAGGGAACCCCGACTAAGCCGATGACTTCAATCGGCGTGGAGGCGGCCGCTTCGGACAGATTTTCTCCCTGCCAAGTTTTGATATTTTTGACCGGGCCGAAAGTGGATTCGGTGGCAATCGCATCTTTTGTTTTAAGCGCGCCTTCTTTGACCAACAGCGTGGCGGTGACGCCCTTTCTGGCATCCAGGTTTGATTCAATAACCACCCCCGAGGCCGGCGCCGCGGGATTATATGTTAATTCTTCCATTTCCGCCAAGAGCAAGATCATTTCCAAAAGATCATCAATGCCCTGGCCGGTTTTGGCCGAGACATTCACTGAAGGGATTTGGCCGCCGTATGATTCCAGGAAGACCTCGTTTTCGGCCAGCGCTTGTTTAATCCGTTCCGGGTTGGCTTCGGGCTTGTCAATT
>MEUF01000011.1:2483-3314 GCA_001771615.1 candidate division WOR-1 bacterium RIFOXYB2_FULL_48_7 | reverse complement strand
GGCCTTTTTAATGTGGCTTATCGCTTCTTTGGTTTGGGGTTTGATCCCTTCATCGGCTGCCACCACCAAAATGGCAATGTCGGCCACTCTGGCGCCTCTGGAACGCATTGCCGAGAAGGCTTCGTGTCCGGGAGTATCAATAAAGGTGATTTTCTTTCCTTCGGCCGTTTCAATCTGATAGGCGCCGATGTGTTGGGTAATGCCGCCGGCTTCCTTGGCTGTCACCTTGGTTTTTTTGATATAGTCCAAAATAGAAGTTTTGCCGTGATCAACATGCCCCAAAACAACCACCACGGGCGGGCGGGTCTCTAGTTTGTTTTTGAGAGTGTTTTTTTGAGATTTAGTCATAGGTCGTAAAGAGCGGGATAAAGAATATTCATCTGTAAATTTACCAATTTTCAATTTACAATTTTCAAACAATTCGAAATGACCGAATTTCTCAATGACACGAATCTGGTTGTTTGGAAAATTAAAAATTGAGTAATTGAAGAATTGTTTAGAAATTAGAAATTGAAAATTGAGAAATTATTTCTTACCCCTTGCTTTCTCTAGCGCCTTAACCTCTTCCGCCGTCAACGGAAATTCACTCTTGCCTTCTTTGATCGGCTTGGCGAAAACCCGATTGCCATCGCGCGTGAAAAGACTTGAAAGTATAACACCTGTATGCCGGCCGTCAAGCAAACACAGAACGAAGCTTTGATTGCCACCCGCGTCTTTGAAAGGATTGAAGCGGACAACACTGCTTTTTTGCAAACCGGAAATGGCCATTTTCTCAAGATAGAGCGTAAATTTGCGAATTTCCGCGAGCTCTTTTTCGTTTTTTCGTGAACA
>MEUF01000011.1:207-2437 GCA_001771615.1 candidate division WOR-1 bacterium RIFOXYB2_FULL_48_7 | reverse complement strand
CCGTCAAAAACTCTTTTCCATCTTTTTTTTAACGCGAGCAGTTGGATTTGCAAAAAAACGCTCCAAATCAGAATAAAAAAAACCGTCAGACCGGCAAAGGAAAAGAATAAATTGTTTTGAAGCCAAGTCATAATATTATTCAAATCTACGAATGAATATGCCAATCTACGAATTAGTATTTGTAGATTCGTGGCTATTCGTTGATTCGCGTACTAATTCGTAGATTCGGATAATGTTTTATTTGATAAATCCGTTTTTCTTGAGCAAGTTGAAAAGTTTTCGCAAGATCCGTTTTTTGCCTTTTTGTTCAAGTTTTTCCACGATTTCCATGCCCTCATCAAAGGAAACCCACTTGAATTCGCTGTATTCCAGGTTTTCGGGCAAGACTTCTTTGGTCAAAGCGGTGGCGCAAAAATAGTATTTTTTGCCGATCATCATAATCTCTTTTTCGCCGACTTTCAGTTTTTCACCGCTCAATCCCTGGGCCGGGAAGATAATTTTGTCTTCATCCAGCAGACAGTCTTCCGGCACAAAAAGCGCTTCGGCAAATTCTTTGCCAAGCTCCTCGGAAATTTCTCTTTTGACGGCGTGGGCCAGGGTTTTGTCTTGCGTTTCAATGCCGCCCTGGGGAATTTCCCAGACTTGGTGCTCTTTTTTCAGACCCAAAAGGACTTTTGATTCGGGATTGATGATGCAAACCACCACCCCCGGCCGAAAGCCCAAACTCCGATCTTGATTGAATTCTTCTTGCGTCATAGTCGCTTCAAAAGGTCTTATGCTTCTTTTGATTATGCGATAAAACAAGGCGAAAAGCAAGGCCGTTAGAAATTTTTGACTGGCACGATTAACCGTTGAATGTTAATCTTTCTCCGTTTTTTCGCTTATCTTTGAACATTCCTTAAAATTTCTAACGGGGAAAGCCCTTAAAAATGAAAAGCGCCCGGGGGTTCCGGACGCTTGGCTCTTTTGGGGTTTTTCACAAACCTCCAACCCCGACGGGTCGGGGCGCGAGACCGCTTCCATGGTCAAGCTCTCTTCGTATCAAGCACCCCCGGCAAAAATGGCCGATGGCGCCTTCGGGGACGAGTAAAGGGCTTGTCGTGGACGCGATTTCGTCCAACCCTTTCTTGCCGCAATCGGAGCAAGTCGCTATGTTAAGCGGCAGAAACGAGGGCGAAGTGCCGCTCTCGTTAAGGCATTTACGGCGACATTCCTCCGAACAGGCATATTTCAGAGAAAGAGTCCCTCGGTCCGTCCAAGAAAGGCGCATAAGTCCTTTTTTCCCGCAGTCGGGATTAGAGCAGGTGCTATCGAAATAATACCCGGTTCTAATTTTCTCCACTTAACCCTCCCTTCCGAGCCGCGTCGCGTCTCTTGTCTGTCTGATCAAAACATTCAAGATGATTGCAAAATTATACCCAAAATCGGTTTTCTCTGTTCAATCTCCTCGGCGACCATCTTGATGATCAATCCGGCATCCTCGGTGGTTAACTCTCCGGTGAGGTATGCGTTCCCAAACAGACGATTCAGCCATTCGGTGGCCCGGTAGTCGTCTTCACCGTCTTCCCCGATTACTTTGAAGGGGAAAAATCCGTTGATTGGGTAAGTCTCGCCCGTTTTTCTTCCGTCTTGGTCGAGATAGTCGCCGGAAAGTTTTCCCGGCACTACCTCTTTTGGGGCGAATCCGGCCGCAGTAACCGTCTCAAATAGACTTTCCACCCCCTCCGGAGAAAGGTTTTCAAGGTTGCGGTGTTTTTTCATCACCAAATTTACAAACTTTGCCGCGATGTCGGTGAAATCGGCTGGATTCGGCATTCTTTTCTCCTTATTCTGCAGGTTGTTAAATTCCGCGATTCTTTTGTAAAAGTACCTTTGAACAAGATTAACACATTTCAAACTCGCGTTTCAAGCTGTTGTCGGTAGCGCTTCAAAAATTTCGGCACTTGCGAGTGGAGATTTTTTGGCAGAGTATCAAGCGTGAACCACTTCACTTCGTCAAATTTCTGCGGTTCGCCGTTTTTCACTTCTTTGGGATTAACCAGAACTTTAAAGTCCAAAGCGATCCAATGAGTCGGTTTTTCTTGATGCTTGCGGTGGACATCACGATAGCCCAGAAATTCAAACTCAACCACTTCGGTGCCGTATTCTTCTTTAATTTCCTTGCGAAGCGTGTTTTCAACGCTGTCGTTAAATTCCAAACCGCCGCCGCCGATGTCCCAACGGCCGTGTT
>MEUF01000011.1:0-110 GCA_001771615.1 candidate division WOR-1 bacterium RIFOXYB2_FULL_48_7 | reverse complement strand
TTGGATGACTTTTGACACTTGTGTTTTTTAGTTTACGATTTTATTTAGGATTCTGAAGAAAGAGTATCCCGGCTTGTTTTTAAAATGTTTTTCCAGGAAATAGTCTACTG
>MEUF01000010.1:8186-9315 GCA_001771615.1 candidate division WOR-1 bacterium RIFOXYB2_FULL_48_7 | reverse complement strand
CCAGTTTGTCCTTAACAAACTGGCTGAAGCCACTGGCTATGGCGGTTCGGCCGGCAGCGAAGGTGAGGCTGACCCCATTCCTGGCTGGCCAGATTTTTGTCAGAAAGTTCCTGATCATCCCTCTTGTTGTCCAAATGAATTTTTTGTAAAAAGCATTACACCGGTTTCTAGCAATACCGGCATGAATAATATCGGCATTCGCGTTTTGTTCAACAAGCCTTTGGCCGAACAATATACCGCGGATGATGTTTTTGATGTTTTTTCTCAAGGAGAGATTACTAATCAGTTTGACTATGTATTCTTCAAAGATATCGCCGGTAAAATTAACGGAGTAGATGCGTTGTATAAATCCGGCCAATCGGTTTGTCCGGATGATGAGGGGCCAGTTCCTTGTTTGGAGTATGGGAATTACAAAGTAAAAGTGCGGGGCGATTTGAAGAGTGCTGATGGCCAGCAAGTGGCGGAAACAACCAAGTGTGGTTCCTATCCTCTAGAAGCGGGTTTTTCAGTCAAGGCCGATTCTTTGAACGCTTTAAATTTTACTGGTAACAAGGACGCGATCAGTGCTGGCCTTAATCCGATCAGTCAAAGTGCCCTGACTTTAGAAGCCTGGGTTTATCCGACAGTTAAGAACACTGGTTATATTTTTGGAGTTGGTTCCACCGAATACTATCTGCGGATTTTAGATAACAATGATTTGCATTTTCGTCTGGGGACATCCACTCCGGCGCTTGGTGGCGGTCTAAATTATTTTTTCTGTGATGCACGGACGCCAAAAGATTCAGTTTCATTGAACAAGTGGAATCATATTGTTGCTACTTATGACCCAACCTTACCGGCCAAGCGTCAAAAAATTTATATTGACGGGGTTTTACAAGGGGAGACATATCCAGGAAAGGATTATGACGGTTGCGTAGATTATGGTCTTTATAAATATAATTTAACCTTGGGGGCGATTAAAGTTGGGAAAGATACTACCAACCCCTGGAAAGGATATTTGAGTTCATTGTGTCTTTACAATGAACCCCTTACGCCTGAACAGATAAAAGCGCATTATAATCAGGGTCCAGGTAAAGAATGTGTACCGGCCGGCACCAAGAGTTTAAAGGGGGGGTGGTTGTTGAACGAA
>MEUF01000010.1:7050-8167 GCA_001771615.1 candidate division WOR-1 bacterium RIFOXYB2_FULL_48_7 | reverse complement strand
GAATGGCCAGATTGCCGGGGCGGCTTGGATTACCTTGAATAAGGATGGTTCGATTTTGGACAAGGTGATAGACAAACAACCTCCCCAAGTTTCGGATTTATTAATCAAGGGGCCAGAAGATGATGATGGGACTTTGTTATATAACAAGGGCTATACTTTAGAGAATCAAATTACTGATGATCATGGTCTTGGCTATACCTATCTCAAATTGGAGAAGATGATTGACGCCAATCAAAAGGAAACCATTCTTGATTATTATCATGGTCCGGCAGTTACCCGTCCCGGCGGTTCGGATGTGCCAGCTGAAAATCCTTTTGCCTTTTTATATCCTTTCAAGACGCCAACCAGTACGCCCGGGAACAAGATCCAGCACTATGTGGCGACTTTAGAAGTCTGGGACATTGATCATAACCGGACAATAGTAAACACGGCATTTTCTCTGGGTGAATATAATCCGGATGGCTCTTGCCAGTATGATTGGGAATGTGAATCAGGTGATTGTCAGAACGGTGTCTGTGTTCTTCGCCCCAAGATTATAGATGCTTATCCGCTTTCCGGAGCAGCGGGGAATTATGTTACCTTGGTGGGTAAGTATTTTGGCACTAAGATTGGTAAGGTGGAATTTGCTCAGGATACTAATAAAGATGGGGAATATGATGAAAAAGATAACTGGGTGGCGGCCGTAGTTGTCAAATGTGAAAACGAAATCAGCTGGCACAACACCTATGTTATTGTATCAGTGCCAGAGGATGTTTCCCTGCCTTTGGAGTCAACCAGCAGTTTGCGCTTGACTCGGGGAGATGCGAATGAAAAAGGCGAAGATGCGGCTGGTAATCCGTTGTGGGATACCACCACTAATGAGGTTGGCCCTAAGCCGGGTAAGAATAGTGGTTTGTTTATCAAAACTACAGAAAAACTTCCTGGACTTTGCGCGGTGCGTGCCCAGGTGGCCAGCCCTGACGATCCGACGATAATCATGGAAGTGACCAAGGCTGTTCCGCAAACTCCGGTTAAAGGATATGGTGATAGTTTGGGGGTGTCGGCAGATAATAAGACAGTGCGTTTCGGGGGTGTAATTGATCCGAAGACCGGAAAAATGAGTGGAGGAGTGCAAGCC
>MEUF01000010.1:6853-7038 GCA_001771615.1 candidate division WOR-1 bacterium RIFOXYB2_FULL_48_7 | reverse complement strand
TTTGGGTGATAAAACAGGAATGAAGTATCCGAACATTTCTGAGGTGGATCCGGACAAGGTAACGCGAAAAAGTTTTGTCACCATTTATGGTACTGATTTTGGCTCAGAAAAAGGCTTGGCCATGATCGGGGTGGATAAGGGAAAATTGTCCGCTTGTTTAGGAAAAAATTTAATTGATCCAGACA
>MEUF01000010.1:5933-6845 GCA_001771615.1 candidate division WOR-1 bacterium RIFOXYB2_FULL_48_7 | reverse complement strand
AAGATAGATTGCTATCATTTGAATTTGACAGATTTACCGGATTTTTGCGGAGAAACTTGGCAAGATCAGCAAATTATTGCCTTGGTTACAGAAGACATACCCAACAGTAGTTATTACCTGGGTGTCCGTGATTTTTATGGGTATCAGACTATTTTTGAAGATGGAAAATTGGAAGTAATCGATGGCAATCCTTTGCCTAGCATTTGTTTATTGAATCCCAATCAGGGTCAGGCTCCATTACCCAAGGGATCTTTCCTGTCTTTGGCTGGTATTAATTTTGCTCCTTTACCTGGTCAGAATAATTCTCAGGTGTATTTTTGGCGAGATGGGGCGAGTAATAATAGTCTGGCTGGTTGGCTGAAGCGAGAGATTGTGGTAGATAATGATGCTTTGCCGGGAATGGGTATCGGAGAAATGGATGTAGCTGGCAATCATTTGAAGACAGATATCCCCATTGATGAAAACGATGGCAAGAGTATGAAGACGGGTTCAATTAAAGTTTGGGCCAATGGTCAGACTGGCAACAGTGTTAAATATACGGTAATTGCTTGCCAGGAAGCGAGTGAGAAAGAAAAAAAGAGTTTGGAAACCGAATTGAATTTAGCTTGTTGTGAGAGCGCGGGAATAGACCAGGGGCAATGGAAGACCCAGGCTCTGATGTGTGCCGGGGATTCGCGTACAGGTGGTTATGTGTGGCGGTTTACCACGGGACAGATCAAAGATTGGCCCTATGTTTTAGAAACCTGTAACGAAGTGGATTGGGATAATCCCGGTGTTAGTGTTGATTATCCTTCGCCTGTCCCTTCCACTATTTGGTCGCGCGGTCGCGAGGCTTGTTTGAATTCACAAGTGGCTGTTCGTTTCAGTACCACTATGGCCGTGGGTAGTTTTACTGACAAAACAGTGAAGATG
>MEUF01000010.1:5760-5927 GCA_001771615.1 candidate division WOR-1 bacterium RIFOXYB2_FULL_48_7 | reverse complement strand
TGCGCCCAGGGAGAAGGGGAACAAAATCCTAATTGTAATGATAAAAAGATAAGTGTGCCTTTGCTTTGGGAGTATAAAGAAGCGGGGCAGGTACTAGAATTGAACGGCTTTAGTCTGGAACCTTTTACCTGGTATCGGGTGGAGTTGGGCAAGGATATTTATTCGCA
>MEUF01000010.1:5609-5751 GCA_001771615.1 candidate division WOR-1 bacterium RIFOXYB2_FULL_48_7 | reverse complement strand
TGAAAGTTACGGAGAGACCGAAATCAAGACTGGTCTGCCTCTTGTTTCGACTAAATCTTGCGGCGCGGGTACTGCCTATTGTTTTGAATTCAAAACTGGAAATGAGAATTGTATTTTGAAAGCAGCTGGGATCATCCCCGAG
>MEUF01000010.1:5387-5529 GCA_001771615.1 candidate division WOR-1 bacterium RIFOXYB2_FULL_48_7 | reverse complement strand
GCCGAAACCATAGACAAACCTGTTTTCATTACTGCCAGTGTTGATGAGCTCTTAGGCATCTTTATTATGCCTAAGCTGGATATTTTGAAAGAAATAAACGGCCAGAAGCCGATTGTTGTCAATTCTCCGGAAACTATTTTCA
>MEUF01000010.1:4600-5358 GCA_001771615.1 candidate division WOR-1 bacterium RIFOXYB2_FULL_48_7 | reverse complement strand
GTCGGAGGCGAAAACTATGCGATTGAGATTGGGGCCGCGATCACAGATCTGGATCCTTTGACCGATCCAGGGTTTTATGAAATAAAGGCTGACCCGAATCAAAAAGAAGTTGATGCTTGGGTGATCAACCGTTATTTGTATTAGAAACCCGGAATAGTAAAGTTTTATACTGAAGAAACTTATTTTCCAGACAAGAAGAGGGAAAGGAAATACCATTATCAGGATCTTTTTTCTGGTTTAGAAATCAGCTACACCCAGGCCTATAAGCCAGAATTACCTGGGGCCTGGCTGGAATATCAGGCACGGATAGAGAAGAAAAATGGGAAATTGAGTTTTAGTTTGAACGGAAATAAAACTGGGGCTGTTGGCCAACCTTCGTTTAAAAATCCTGCGCCTGTATTTAGTGGTGAAGTCGGCATCGGTGGTTCGACTAATGATATACCCGGAGGAGCGCCATTATTTGGCGAGGTAAATCGTTTTATCATTCAGAAAGCCGGACAAAATATTAAAGAAAAGATGACAGCGACCAGCACTTTGAGTATCATTCTTTCTGCTCCGCAAGTAGAGGAAAGCTGGCCGAACTGTATTGAGGCTTGTATAAGTAGTTTGATCGGTGCTCGATTTGATCGACCAATGTACCAGCCTAGTTATGGTGAAGCTGGTGCTATTGAAGTCCGTCGTTGTGGTGATGAATCTTGTCAGGCGTTTGTTGATGCTGGGACAGATTGGGAGGCAGATTTACAGGCTTCTAGTGAAAC
>MEUF01000010.1:4235-4371 GCA_001771615.1 candidate division WOR-1 bacterium RIFOXYB2_FULL_48_7 | reverse complement strand
GTATCCCCGGATCCGTTTTTAGCCGTACGTATCGGTGAGAAAAACAAATATTTGGCCGTGCCGCACAGCCAGCCTGATCAATGTAGTTCGGTTGGCCAAGAGTTGAATCCTTGGTGGTATGGTTGGGACTGGCAGG
>MEUF01000010.1:2224-4210 GCA_001771615.1 candidate division WOR-1 bacterium RIFOXYB2_FULL_48_7 | reverse complement strand
TAAACAGGTGGCAGTGATCAGTGATTTTGCTTCTTATCCAGTCAACAACCCAGCTTGTGGCAGTCTATGCACATTGGCCGGGAGTGATATAGCCAACGATCCTGGAAACGACCAGGAGAGATTGTGTGGCAATGGTGTGCTGGATGCTGGCGAAGATTGTGATTTGACTGCCCAGGTGGATAGTCAGGGAAATAATGTGAATGAGCAAGCTGGAAAGACCTGCACTTTGAATTGTTTGCGTCCAGGGAACACGGTGATAAACGGCTGCGGTGATGGTGTGGTTAATCCTAATTTAGGGGAAGAATGCGACCCTAAGGTAGATAGTTTTTGTACTACCAAATGTACTTGGGTTGGTTCTGGTCCAGCCAAGCCAGAAGATCCGGCCGCTCCATTTTGTGGTAGTGGCACTAAGACTTCTGGCGAAGAATGCGATCTGAATGATCCGGCTACGGCCTTGGGATGTTCAGCTTCTTGTCTGCACGCTGGAACTCCTTTGAGTCAAATCTGGTGTGACACTTACGGTGATATTGTACAGATCAGTGGACAAAAAGCGAAAGATACAGCCGAATGCAAACAGGCTATCAGTGTCTGCGGAAATAAAATTTTAGAATCTGGCGAGGAATGCGAAGTAATGGGTGAAAGCATTTTACGAGTGCAAGGCGGGGAGAAGGGAACAGCCGAATTATTCCTTGAGCCAAAAAAAGCTAATGATTATTGTAGTAAACAATGTTTGTTAGTTAATCTTTGTGATTTAGAAAGCAATACTCTCAAGGATTTTGGCCTTAAGTGCCAGGTAGGGGGAGAGGGATGCAATCCGGATTGTACTTGGGCTGGTTCTAGTTTAATCTACTCTAAACCTTCTCTTTGTGGTGACGAAGAGGTAGGCATTGGTGAATATGCTGCTTGTGAGACTGATTATCCGACTCCGGCTGGTTGGCAGTCATTGGGGCAGAATCCAGTTCAATTAGCGACAGCTATTGGTCAAGGGACAGTTGACGAAGTTACTAAAAAACAGAAAACAGAGATCAAGGCCACGGTAATAGCTTTCCGAGACGCGGCGAACAAGAAGTTTTCTCTAAATCCTGGTCAACAAAAGACAGGAATTGGTGAGTATAATTTACAATGCGGTTACACGGAAAATTCCCCTTATCCTGAAGCTGGTTCTCTTAACGATTGCCCAACTGAGGTAAATGAAGATAAGGTAAAATGGGGCGTAGCGAATAACTCCTGTTGCTATGAGCGTCCTCAGCGACAGGCAGAGTTCCCGGTCCATAATCAGGGGGTGGCTGATCAGACCGAACCCGTGTGTCGCAATACTTATATCAAGGCGGATTTTGATCAGGAAATCGATCCGGCTTCGATTAAAGGAGATGTGGTGGTAGCCTTGGGTTATGCGGATGAAAATTATGATTGTGAGAAAAATGAACAGACCACGGTCACGGATTTGGTCAAGCAAGCCCTCGCCTTGAATTCGGAAGCACCATCCAAAGGTTTCTGGCAAAAGCTTTGGGGTTGGGTTGGCCACTTTTTTGCTAGTTTATTTGGTCAGGAAGTGAAGGCGGATCAATTTGATTTGGCCGGTGCGGCGAAAGTTTGGTGCAGTGGAAAAGTACAAGTCGAATCAGCAGTGACTAATTTACAGGCTGATGGACAGGTGACCAGCACGGTTTCTTTATTCTTACAGGATTTGTTGCCCGCCAATACACCGGTAGCTATTTGGTTACGGGGTGGTAATAGCGGGTTGACCACAGTTTCCGGCATTGGCATTCGCAATCCGCACATTGATAGTTTGGATGACTCTTGGGTGTTTGTCACCAGTGACAAGATTTGCAAATTGACAGATGTAATGGTGGAGCCCGCAAGTTTTCTCTTTACTCTTCCAGAACAGAGCCAGACTTTTTTGGCGGCAGCTTTGAGTAGCAGTAATCAGCCAATTGTCCCCATTCCTGGACAGTATGCCTGGTCTTGGGACTGGCAGCCCCAGGC
>MEUF01000010.1:1526-2132 GCA_001771615.1 candidate division WOR-1 bacterium RIFOXYB2_FULL_48_7 | reverse complement strand
TGATATTAGTGAAGAGAATCAATTGGGCCAAACTTTTACTGGGTTGGTAGATTTACAGGCTGAGTTTTGCGAGAATCCTTGGCCTTCCCCGGCCAAGACCTACCCCTTCAAGGAAGGTCTCACTTATACTGAAATTAAAGAAGGTCTGGATAATACGAGTGGTTTTGACGCTTTGGGGAATTTTGATGGGTCAGCTTTGCCGACAGTCAACAGCGAATATTTGAATTTCAGTTTAAGTTATTGCGCGGATGCGGGCGTGAGCGGCGACAAGACCGACGATTTACCTTATTTGAAGCCAAAACTTTTCTTAGATTACGAACTGAAAAATAAAATTCCTCAACCCAGTTTTTGTCAGTATAAAGCAGATCAGGTCTGCCAGACTGAAGCGGATTGTCCATTAGCTTATAATGTACCATACAACAATCCGCCCCACATCTCTGGATTTATCGCTGGTTGTGAGACAGGGACATCAATGGCCGATTTGCAAACGAATAATTGCCAGACTTTTGTTTCACCCACGGGAAAATATTGTTATAAAAATAATTCGGCCAAACCCTATCCGCCTCAATATGGTTCTACTTATCGTTCTTGCGCCGTGGATCAGGA
>MEUF01000010.1:1144-1451 GCA_001771615.1 candidate division WOR-1 bacterium RIFOXYB2_FULL_48_7 | reverse complement strand
GCTCAGGCCGCTGATGTAGTGGAGACGGAATTTGTTGACGCGATTGCGGAAGACAAAGTTTTGAAACGGTTCTTATTCTTTAATGATTTGAACGATGATGTTATCGGTCTCCAGGTCTTTACTAACGAAAAGCATTTTTCTCCAGCGGATTGGTATAACAAAGGCAAGAGCGAGGGGGGACAAGGCTTTACTGGGACGATCAAGGCAGTGGATGTCGGCGGTCGAGAGGCGGTAACGGATGGGGTAAGCTATTATGTGGCGGCTTTGAATGAAACCGCGGACAAGAAAAATATTTACTCTAATATTT
>MEUF01000010.1:864-1101 GCA_001771615.1 candidate division WOR-1 bacterium RIFOXYB2_FULL_48_7 | reverse complement strand
GGTTTTCAATCAACTGTTGTCTGGCCTGTCCTTCAATATCAATATCAGTGATTTTGGTTATTGCGGAAAAGATTTGGAAACTCCGGATTTTACTTATGTGAAAAAAATTTGTACCAGTGACTTGGATTGCTGGCAAGCCAAGGGATATGAGACGATAAAAGAAAGTCAGGGCAATTGCAAACACACCGGAGAACTTTGTGTGGCTGACTTGAATTGTCCTGGCTCTATTCTTTTGAA
>MEUF01000010.1:0-812 GCA_001771615.1 candidate division WOR-1 bacterium RIFOXYB2_FULL_48_7 | reverse complement strand
CCACTGCTCTTTTCTGTTATGGTGATGATGGAGCGAAAAAAGGGCAGTGCGCCAATGGGGTTTGTGGTGTTGGTGAGAAGTGTTTGCCTGATACTACCCTATCTGTTCCAGTTGATTATTTGAAGAATACTTGCGTGGTAACAGAGAACGCTCAATTACTAGAACATACTGCTCCAATCTGTGCTAACGCCCGTACTAAGATGAATCGCGATTGGCAACGGGTCGGAGACATCGCCAAAATCCAAGATACTTTTGCTAGTTATTTCGCCCAGAACAAAGCGTATCCGATCTTGGATTCCGGTACCTTTATCAAGAGCTACACTGTGTCTCGCTGGCCGTCTTGGGGGAAATTAGGAGCACAATTAGGATCCAGCTTGCCTTTGGAGGAAATCAATGATTGGCGAGGTTGTGATTCTCTGGCTGATCAACAAACCTGTTGGAAGCCGGCGGAACAAATATATTCTTGTCCAGCCAAATCTTTAGTTTATGAATATGAGGCGAAAAATAATGGTGCTTCCTATCTCCTTCACGGTCCTTTAGAATATTTCACTCCTGATTTACAGTTTGCCAAAGATTATGTTGACTTTGATTATTATTCCTTGGAACCCTGGTGTCTGCCCAATACTGAAGTAAGTCCTTTGCAGGAGAAATGCGGCAATGGCGTGATTAACGCCGGTGAGCAGTGTGAACCACCCAACAAAACCTATGTGAGCAACTACGGCCAAAAGACCGGTTGTGTGGCCGGGTATCTCTCCAGCCAATGGGACAAGAGCTGTAGTGAACATGAAGATGACCAGAAGTGTGGCTATTAT
>MEUF01000009.1:2027-5111 GCA_001771615.1 candidate division WOR-1 bacterium RIFOXYB2_FULL_48_7 | reverse complement strand
TGAACCGGCTGCTGTCAAAGCAGAATGCGGTTTTTGGCAAGCCTTGCTTGTCGGCTGCCCGACTGGCGGAGCAATTGCCTGCACCGGCGGAGCGGTCAGCGACACCAATGTCATCGAAACTCTCGGCCAAGAGGGAATTGACCTGACTCCCGATGGCGGTTTAGCCATTAAACTCGATCCCAGCAATCTCGAATACGTCGCTGAAGACGGCATGACCACTGTCAGCCTAAGCGAAACCCCCGGCGACATGATGAGCATCACCGTCGAGATGACCGGACTTAAAGCGGTCACCTTTGAAGGGAAAAATGTTCACAACCAGGCGCTGGAAGTGGTTGTCGTCGCCGACAGCCTGACCGACCCCAATAATCGCACCGCCGCCCCTCTCCCGGTCACCCTGCAGACCGTCACCGTCATCGACAATCGCGGCCTGGCTCTTGATATGACGGCCCAAGGCGACACCGTCGCCCTTGACAAAGCTGTCTATTTTGACGACTCGCTTGATATTTCATTAACTTTGAAAATGAAACTCGATATCAGCCAATGGAACGGCAATCCCAACTTTCAGGGTAAAATTAGGGTTATACTTAGAGCCAAGGAGGATCAATAATGCTGAAGAAAGGAATAATTACTTTTGGAGTCCTGCTCGCCTTGAGTGCGAGTGCTTTGGCTTTTTGGGCGCCGATTCCGGCTATTTCCGCCACTAACCCTATTACCCAAACACTCTATGTCCCCGCCAATGACACGACCATCAAACAGGTTAAACAATACCAATTAAGCAGCGGCGGCGGCAATTGGAGCTCGGTAGCTAACATTACCTTAGGTGCGGCTGAAAGCTGCTACAGTGTGGCCGTCAATCCTAACGGGACCAAATTATTCCTTTCCATCAGTAATGGCGGTAGTTCACAATTAAGGGTCTATAATCTCGACCAATACGGTAAAACAACCGGTTCCCCAACCAATATAGTCTGGCCCAGCGACCCCTCTTCCGCTCCAGCCGGCCTGGCAGTCGCGGCTGATGGCAATACGGTCTACCTGGCCGACGGCGGATCCAACAAGATCCGGGTGTTCACTTACGCCAGCGGCAACTGGAGCCAAAGTTCAACAATCAATTCCAAAGCTAATATATATGGTATAGCCATCAATTCAGACAAACTTTATGTTACGACCAAAGCCAATTCCGGTGAGTTGTTAGTGTATACCACTTCCGGCTCCTTATTGGCTACTAAAACCGGGCTAACCCTGCCGACACAGGTCCAGGTTTACAATGGCAAAATATATGTGGCCGTCAACGGCGGCGATGGTAACGACCTAAAAGTCTACAACCAAACCAATAACGCCTTTATCGGCAATATTAAATCCGGTTATGCCTCGTCAATCGACTGGAAAGGTTTTGATATCCTGACTTCAGGCTGGTTGATCTTTAAAAAGTCCCCCTCGGTTGACAGCACCAGTTACATCTTTAAGGTTAATACCAATCTTGTCACACAAGATGTCACCGCGGTTAAGATCGGCGCCAGTTATGGTTACGGTGACGGCGTAATAACGTCGCCTGATAACAGCTGTTTTGCCCTGGCCTACAGTAAAGACGGCACAATCGGCGCACTTAATAATACCGGCAGTGCTTTTGCCCCCATTAATTCCAGCCCAACCCTGGCAACCAGCGATTTTCTGCAGAAAAATTCCAGCGGTGAAATTATCAGCGCCGGCGGCCAGACCAAAACAGATGGCATCGTCAAGTTATACCTGACCGCCCACGATCCCGATTTTCAGCCTTTTCTGACCGCCACAGTCATGTACCGCAAGCTTGGCGGCAGCTGGCTGGCAACCACCAAAACCAACCTGGCCAATGGCGCAACAGCCGAAGTCATCCTGACCGGGCTGCCAACAGGCGAATACGAATGGAAAGCTTTCATTTCCGACCAGGGGTCTCTTTCCTCCTCGGTAATTAATTACAATGATAATAGCGGAGTGGCTGACTTTGTTGTCATCTCCTCACAAGTCACTATTCCCAACTTGCACAATCCCGGCTCTTTTGAAATTACCCAGCCGCTCACCGGAGTTTGGACCGATGATCAACCCCAGCTTAAATGGACAAAAAGCACCGATGCCGACGGAGATGTCGTCACTTATTGGTTTACCGTTTATCCCAAGGGGGGAAACCCGCTTAACCCGGTTACCTATGAAGCGGGGCTAACTAAAGAAAGTTTTACTATCAAGTCGCCTTTGGCTCCAGGGGAATATTCTGTCAGTGTCGCAGCTTATGACAGTTATAATAACTTTACCGGCGCCAGCAATAACCCGCAACATTTTACTGTCGCCGCCGATAACCATGCGGCGCCGCAGATCCTCTCGCTTGCCCCATCCGATGAGGCGACCAATGTCATGCCGAACAATAATCTTGTTATCACCTTTAGCGAACCGATGGGGGCTGTTGCTGTTATCCCCATCCCTTTTGTTAACATAGCTGTCTACCCGGCCTGGAATGCTGATCGGACGGTCGCTACCTTTACCCACGAGGCTTTTGCCACCGATACAAACTATCAAATGGTTATTATCGCCAAGGACCTCAAAGATAATTTTGTTGATACTTCTAATGGGATCCTGGGGGCCGATGGTAAATATACTTTTACCACAATTCCAGACAACCATGCAGCGCCGCAGATCCTTGCCCTGGATCCGACTGATGAAGCGACCAATGTCGGTTTGAATAAAAATGTAGTTATCACCTTCAGTGAGCCGATGGCCGCGATTGCAGTCATCCCTGTCCCATTTGTTAATATGTCTGTCTACCCGGCCTGGAATGCCGACCGGACAATCGCTACTTATACTCACGAAGCTTTTGCCACCAGTGAAAGCTACCAATTGGTTATTATCGCCAAAGATTACAAAGATAATTTTGTTGACACTTCCAATGGCATCCTGGGAGCTGATGGTAAATATACTTTTACTACCACATCCGGGATTACCCCGCCAGCTAATCATGCCCCTTCCCGCTTTGACCTGTACACCCCGATTAGCGGGGAAACGGTCAGCAACCGGCCGGCACTTGATTGGCAGGACAGCACCGACAAGGACGGCGACCAG
>MEUF01000009.1:0-1983 GCA_001771615.1 candidate division WOR-1 bacterium RIFOXYB2_FULL_48_7 | reverse complement strand
CCCAGTATGGCTTTTTCCATGCTTCACTGAATGCCGGACCGCATTACTGGACCGTTTTCGCCACCGACGGCAAAGCCACCATCGAAGCCAAGAATGCTGTTGGGACCTTTGAAGTCCTGGCGGACAACGATTTGGCTCCCACGATCGAATCAACCAAGCCATTGGACGGCGCGAATAATGTTCCGCTCGACAAAACAGTGGAAATATATTTCAGCGAACCGATGGTCGACCTGACAGTCGCCTCAACCCCGGAAATGAACTATAACATTACCTGGAGCCACGGCAACCGGGTGGCCACCCTGACCCATGCCCACAAATTTAATAATGACACGACATATACCATCGCTTTTGCCGGACATGATTTATACAACAACGCTTTGGGAAATAGTCCGGCCCTGGGAAAAGACAATAAACTTTCCTTTACCACCCTGCCGGCTACCCCGACAGAGGCTATCATCAGCAATGTCAATATCAATCGCGATGGCGGGGCCGGTTCATCGGTCACTTTGAACTGGACGGTCAGTCCAGCCGGTTCCAAAACCGACCTCTGGACCAAAAACGGGGATTTTTCTCCCACTGCCGCCGACTGGACCAAATCAGCCGCTGATTTGACAGCCACAACTTTCACTGACCCGGGCCAGGTAGCCAGCGGGACAGCCAAATATTACAAGCTCCTGCCGGCCGGAAAAGTTTTGGCCAACAGCGACCTGACCAAAGAAGTAGTCGGAAAATTTGATCTCACTGCCGGCGTGGCCGAGACCGAACCGGACAAACTTTTTATCTCTTTCCCGCTGCAGCCGATCGCGCCAAAAACCAATTCGTTGGTTGATGTAATCGGTGATCAGATCGGTGAAGGGGAAGGCTTGCTGGTTTTCAACATGAACAAAGACGTCATCGGCGGTTCGCTCTATAACAGCGGCGCCTGGGGAGCTTTCCCCGGCGTGCCGGCCGTCCAAAACCTGGAGCTGGGCCGGGCGTATGGCTTCCTTGTATTCACCTCCAGATATATTACAATTGTTGGTAAGGTGCCGGAAATGCCTGCCAACGCTATTACCTTAGCCGGTGGTTGGGACACGGTCAACGACCGGGCGGCCACGGCTGAATGGATCGCCACCGCCTATCCGATGACAATCACTTTGGCCAATTCCGGCTTGACGGAATCGACTTCCAAAGGTGACAGTCCGATCAATGGCGGGACAATCTATCAATTTAATGCCAATGCCGATTTAATCAACGGCGTCGATGGAATGGCAGTCAACGGAACGGCCAATTGGGTAAATGGCTCCCTGACCGCGCCCGCTACTCTTCAGCTTGTCCCCGGCAAGGGGTATATGCTCAATGAACCGATAATCAACACACTGACCTGGTCGCAGGTAAGACCGTACTAAGGAGGAAAGGGAAATGAATAAATATATGAAAAAAACATTAGGGGTGATACTGGCCGCAATTTTATTGGCGGGAGCTGCCCTGGCTGTCGCGACAACCGTTTCGTGCAATACGTCTAATACGCCAGCCAACCCGATTTATTCAGCCGACGGCGCTACCCTGCTCCCGGCGGGAAAATTTGTCCAGGTCATTCAATCCGATGACGCTTCTGCCGGCCTCCCCGCTTCCGGCACCGGTTTACCGGCAGGCGATACAGTAATATTTACCGGCGTACTTTCAGCCAATGGTATTTTTTCTTCTTCAATAAATATCACCACCAGTAAATATGTCTATATCCGTGCCTGGGATACTTGGAACGGGAGCGGCGCCCCATCAGGCAAGTATGGGACCTCTGCCCCGGAAAATGTCGGCACCGGATTTACCAAAACTTATCGCCCGGCCAGTTTTTCAACCAACACAGAGATTAACCCACCGGTTACCCTGTCTTCGATCACTGTCACACCGGCCAATCCTTCTATTTTGGTCGGCGCCACTCAGCAATTTACCGCCACCGGTAATTATTCTGACGGCTCAACCCAGAACTTGACCGCTCAAGTT
>MEUF01000008.1:17999-21196 GCA_001771615.1 candidate division WOR-1 bacterium RIFOXYB2_FULL_48_7 | reverse complement strand
ACGGTTGGCCGGAATAATTCTTTTATCCGTCTTGAAGGAGCCGGCTATTTATGCTAAAATTATCCTCTCTGGAGGCAAAAATCATGAACAACTATTCAGGCACACAATTTGACAAAAGCAAGGGAGACGCCGGGTTATCCGAAGTAGAAGAATTAATCCGTCAAACCCTGGAAGACAGTAAAAAGTTGGAGAAACCGGCCAATCAACCGGCGGCGCCCGTCAGCGAACCGCCAAAAGATGATTTTAAGGCCACAGTCCTGCCCAGCCAACCGGCCAAACCAAAGCCAGCCGCCCCAATTGCCCCTCAACAGATAGTCAAACCACAGGAAAAGAGCGCCCCAACCAGCTATGAAGCAACCTTTAAAGAATACCAGATCGGCGATATCGTGCAGGGCAAAGTTTTAAAAGTTGACCAATCCGGTGTCCTGGTCGATATTAAGTATAAAGCCGACGGCCTGATCCTCAATGAGGAATTATCCGACCATCCAGGCAGCAGCCAGTCGCTAAAGCCAGGTGAGACTATTTATTGTCTAATTGAAAATCTGGAAAACAAAGAAGGTTATGTTGTTCTCTCCCAGAAAAAGGCTGATTTTGAGCGCAAATGGAAGGTAGCAGCCGAGGCATATCGCAATCGGACGGTGCTTGAAGCCAAAGTATTGCAAGCGCTTAAAGGGGGCCTGGTAGTAGATAGCGACGGCCTCCGCGGCTTTGTTCCCGCCTCGCAAGTCGGGAAAAGCGGAGAAGAGACGCTAGAATCTTTCGCCGGCAAAACCATTCCCGTCAAGGTAATCGATGTCAACCGCCGGCAGGGTAAAATTGTCATGTCCCACAAGCTGGCGGCTGGCGACAAAGATAAACTGGTCGCCTCAAAATTGTTTGAGGAACTGGAAGTCGGCCAGGTCCGCAAAGGAAAAGTTGCCAATCTAAAACAGTTCGGCGCTTTTGTCGATCTGGGGGGAGTTGAAGGGCTGATCCATCTCTCTGAGCTGTCCTGGAAAAGGGTCAAACATCCGTCTGAGCTGCTCAAGACCGGCGACGAAATCGAGGTCCTGGTGATTGGCGTTGACAAGGTTAATCGCAAGGTTTCACTTGGCCTCAAAGAATTACAGGCTGACCCCTGGGCTAATGCCGCCGAGTTATATAAGCCGGGCCAAGTAATCAAAGCCAAGGTCTTACGCTTTGCCAAATTCGGAGCGTTTGTCGAACTGGAACACGGCCTGGAAGGCTTGATCCATCTCTCTGAATTATCCAAAGAGCATATCAAGACCCCGGATGAAGCGATCAAAATCGGTGATACTGTCGACGTCAAGGTTTTGCGGGTGATCCCTGAAGAACAAAAAATCGGCCTGTCGATCAAAGCTTTGCTGGTCGAAAAAGACAAACAAGCCTTGAAAGAAGCCGCAGCCACCGCTGACAACAAAAAGGTCACCATTGCCGACATGGTAGCGGACAAAGAAAGAGCCAAAGCCGAAAAAGAGGCTGAACTCGCCGAAGAGGGCGAAGAGGAACAAGCTCCGATCGAATGAAATTCCTGGCGCAACTAGATAAAGCGACCGACAAGAATGACTCCCTGCTCTGCATTGGGCTGGATGTCGACCTGGCCAAGATTCCGCAAAATTTCCTCAACACCGAAGACCCTATCTTCAATTTTAAC
Source organism: candidate division WOR-1 bacterium RIFOXYB2_FULL_48_7 (assembly GCA_001771615.1). Taxonomy (GTDB): domain Bacteria; phylum Margulisbacteria; class WOR-1; order O2-12-FULL-45-9; family XYB2-FULL-48-7; genus OXYB2-FULL-48-7-A. The sequence continues at coordinate 19,542 of MEUF01000008.1, read as the reverse complement.
AAGACTGTCATTGATGCGACCAAACAATTAGTCTGCGCCTATAAACCAAATAGCGCTTTTTACGAAATGTACGGGATATATGGCTTGAGCGCCCTTTTGCGGACGATAGAATATATCCATCAGGAAACTGATGTCCCGGTTATCCTGGACGCCAAAAGAGGGGATGTCGGCCATTCGTCAACCGCCTATGCGAAAAGTGTCTTTCAGGTCTTTAAAGCCGATGCCACGACCGTTAACCCATATATGGGGCACGATTCTGTCCGCCCCTTCCTGGAATTTGAAGAAAAAGGGGTCTTCATTCTCTGTTTAACCTCTAACGTCGGCTTCAAGGACTTCCAGATCAAAGGGGTCGATGAGCCGCTATATAAATCGGTGGCCAAACATGTCAGGGAATGGAACCACTATGGCAACTGCGGGCTGGTTGTCGGGGCGACCAAGGCGGAAGAGCTCAAGTCTGTCCGGGAATTAGCCGGCGATATGCCGTTGCTTATCCCCGGCGTCGGCGCCCAGGGGGGAGACCTGGAAGCGTCAGTTAAACACGGGACTATCAAGAACGGCAAACGCGCCGTCATCAATGCTTCACGCAGCATCCTTTATGCTGCCGACCCCTACTCTGAAGCCAAAAAACTCCGTGACAATATTAACAAATTCCGATGATCGACGTTGTTGATAATAAATATCCCGACCGGGAATATACCGTCAAGATTGATTTTCCAGAGTTCACTTGTGTCTGCCCCAAGACCGGCCTGCCTGATTTTGCGACGATTAATATTGAATACATACCTGGCTTGAAATTAATCGAATTAAAATCGCTTAAATATTATTTTATTTCCTACCGCAACGAAGGCATGTTCCATGAATTTGTCACCAACAAGATACTGGACGACCTCGTCGCCGCCTGCCAACCCAAGCAGGCAAAAGTTACCGGTATTTTTAATGTGCGCGGGGGGATCCAAACCACAGTCGTAGCCGAATACCCTAGTAAGTAGAATCTGCAGCCTGTAGTATTTTTAATTCCAACGAATCGTCCGGGCCAAACGGTTCCACCCTGGGATCATGTTTACTGATAACCGCCAATATATCAGGGGAGACACCCAGCTTCTCTAACATCGCCGCGCCGATCGCCCCATGGTGCTTATGCGTGTGATAACGCTTGTTTTTTAGGCCATCGGCCAGCCAATTGTAGAGCCAGGGGGCAAAAAAGCGCACAATAACCAGCCAGGATTTGGACAGGATGGAATTTTTTTCCGCTAATTTCCCGATATCATGCAGCAAGCCCAACTTAGCTAATTTTCCCCGCGAATATTGCGGCGGGGCAATTTGGAGCATTTTCTGCGCCACCACAACAGCATGTCTTTTTTCAAAATCGGGGAGTTGGCTAAAGAGGCCATATTCCGGGCCAGTCAGGGCTTGCCTAACAAACTGCTCATCTGCCGGGGTGTAACGGGCGGTCATCCCGAAATAAAATTGCTTTAACCTGTAGAATAAATTATTTAACATTAAGCGCCCGACGGAAGCCGGCAACCAGCGCCAGGGCCTTTTT
>MEUF01000008.1:15994-17977 GCA_001771615.1 candidate division WOR-1 bacterium RIFOXYB2_FULL_48_7 | reverse complement strand
TCAACTATCGCCGACCCCACAATCACCCCATCGGCTGTCTTGGACAGCTCCCTGGCCTGCTGCGGGGTAGAAATCCCAAACCCCACCGCCACCGGCAAATTACTAAAAGATTTAACCTTTTGAATTAATTCCCTATAATTCCCAGCTGTGCCCTTTCTCGCCCCAGTAATCCCCTTGACCATGATAAGATAAACAAATCCCTTTGAATTATTAACCGCTAATTTGATCCGTTCTTCAGAACTGGTCGGCGCAACCAGGAAGATGGTATCAACATTGTACATGCCACCCCTTACTTCGCATGCTTCAGGAGGCAGGTCGGGAATGATTACCCCATCAACCCCGGCATTTGAACAATCCTGATAAAAGGCCTCCTCACCATATTGAACTATCAAGTTAAAGGAAAGCATAAAACAGATGGGGATGAACGTATTTTTTCTGATTTTTGACATCAGACCCAGAACGGAGGCAATGGAAACATTGTTTTTGAGCGCCCGCTGGTGCGAAGCCTGGATCACCGGGCCATCGGCCAGGGGATCAGAAAATGGGATACCCAGTTCAATGATGTCGGCCCCTGCTTTTTCCAGTCCGTAAATTAATTGTTCTGTTGCGGCTAAGGTTGGGTCGCCGGCAGTGATATATGTGATCAGGGCTGGGTGTTTTTTAAAAGCCTCGGTAATACGGCTCATGGATCTAGTATAAAATAAAAGTCGCCTGTCGTCTATCTAGCGGAGCCTGACGCCCGGCGGGACGACTGTCCCCGGTTGAAGGGTAACATTGGGCCCGATGGAAGAATTCTCGCGTAGAATAATTGGCCGGTCAGGTTCCGTTAGAAAAGTTACCCCTGGATAGACCGCCACCCCCTTGAGGGCAATGACTCTCCCCCCACCCCTTACCCGGCTGTCAAAAGTTGGATCGGATAAATATTCCGGCTGTTCCAGAACACTGTCCCAGGGAAGGTCGTTATTCTGAACATAGTCCAGCAACGCTACCGGAACGGTCATAGACTGACAGGTGATCCTGACAAATTGGAAGTCGACGTCTGGATCAACCAGGTTAACTGACCGCACTCCCCGGCTAACCGCGTGTTCCCCCAAGCGGATCAACAATTCGTCCGGAAATTCACGCGGCACATTCACCCGGACACGGATAGGCACTTGACCATATCTTGAGGTGCTAACTTGGGCAGTCAGGGTCCTGGTTGTAATTGAGGGGAGCCTTATCATGACTTATTATCGGAATAATATTATTTGAATTTCAGCTTGCCTAAGCAGCAAACCACATGGTAGAATTTAGGAGTAAGAAGGAATGTCTGCCACACAGAGGGGATGGCTTTTTTACAGTTCCATAAATTATTGAATTTAAATGATTATTACGGTAAATTTTAGATTGAATTTAGGGGTTAACTATTACAATTATTGCTTATTGGAACCAGCTGACGCTGGCTAATCGGGTTACCCTTCTTAGGATAATCTTAATCCCCCTCTGTATTTTGTTCCTGTTAAATGGTTTCTTTGGCCTGGCAGCAACGTTATTCCTTCTTCTGGCCTTTTCCGATGCCATAGACGGCTATATTGCCAGAAAATATAACCAGGCCTCTGAACTCGGGAAGAAACTAGATCCCTTAGCGGATAAGATCCTTGTTTTAAGCGCTTTAATCGGTTTGACAGGTTTGGGACTGGCTGATCCAGTGGCTGTAATTTTGATTTGTTCCCGTGAATTTGTTGTCGCCTCATTTAGAGGGGATAAAAATTTCGGGGCAATCCCCATTGCAAAGTGGAAAACAGTTTTGCAGATCATTGCCGTGGTAATGATCATGCTTAATCTCCCCTTTGCCAGCTGGGTCCTCTGGGCAGCGGTTATCCTGTCGCTGATTTCTGGAGGCACCTATTTATGGCGGAACAAACTGACAAGCCTAATCTGAAGCAACCTCAGCCGGCAGCAGTCGAAATCAAGGTTGAGGACTTTTTTACCAAAGTCCTCTCG
>MEUF01000008.1:15596-15915 GCA_001771615.1 candidate division WOR-1 bacterium RIFOXYB2_FULL_48_7 | reverse complement strand
CCAGCACCGGTCGGTAAAATATTTATTGCTTTGGCTTCTGACCGTGAGACTGAATGGAAAGAGCTTTCCTTGCAGGGCACGCGGGCAGAGATCAGGGGAAAAGCTGCCCAGGCAGCCCTGGGAATCTTGTGGCTGCATCTCGGCGGCAAAGAAATAATCGGTAGTTAGTTAATTAAAATGGAGGTAAAAAAATGAATGACGGGAAATCAAAAGCACTAGGATTGGCCATTGCCCAGATTGAAAAGAATTTTGGTAAGGGGTCGATCATGAAAATGGGCGAATCGACCAAGTTAAATGTCGAAACTGTCCCCACCGGGAT
>MEUF01000008.1:0-15568 GCA_001771615.1 candidate division WOR-1 bacterium RIFOXYB2_FULL_48_7 | reverse complement strand
GGCGGGCTGCCGCGCGGCCGAGTGGTGGAAATCTACGGCCCAGAAGGCGGAGGCAAAACCACTGTCTCGCTGCATGTGATCGCCCAGGCCCAGAAAAGAGGCGGGATAGCCGCCTTTATCGATGCGGAACATTCCATGGACCCCGCCTATGCCAAGAGATTGGGGGTTGATATTGATAATTTATTAATTTCCCAACCTGATTACGGCGAACAGGCCCTGGAAATTGCCGAAACATTAATCCGTTCCGGCGCCATCGATGTAATTGTCGTGGATTCAGTCGCCGCCCTGGTCCCCAAAACCGAAGTTGAAGGGGAAATGGGTGATTCGGTCATGGGTATGCAGGCCCGATTAATGTCACAGGCTTTGCGGAAGCTGACCTCGGTCATTGCCAAGTCCAAGACCACCATGATTTTTATCAACCAGCTGCGGGAAAAGATCGGAGTCATGTTTGGCAATCCGGAAACCACTCCCGGAGGCCGCGCCTTAAAGTTTTATTCTTCAGTCAGATTAGATGTCCGGGCTTCGGAAAAAATAAAGGAGGGAGATAAGATCGTTGGTACCAGGGTTAAAGTCAAAGTTGTTAAAAACAAAGTCGCTCCGCCCTTCCGTGAGGCCAGTTTTGTCCTGATTCATGGCAAGGGGGTCTTACACGAAGCTGACTTGATCGAACAAGGGGTTAATTTGGGCGTAGTCAATAAAAGTGGCTCTTGGTTCACTTATGGTGAAGAAAAATTAGGCCAGGGCTTTGACGGCGCTATTAAGTTTTTACAGGATACCGGTAAAATTGCCCACAAGATTGAAGCAGACGTCAGAAAAGCTATCAGCAAGGTTCAGTAGTTAGACTAATGAGCGGGCCTAAAGTCATTTAGGCCCCTCTTTAGTAGCGTAATTAGGGGGAAATTAAGAATGGATATGTATTTATTGATTACTTTTATCGTCGCGATTATTATCGCCTTTACACTGGGGGTTTCCTACCTGGTAATCAGGCGGCAGCTTTCGGACCAAAAAGTCCGTATTGCCGAAGAAACCGCCAAGCGGCTAATGGAAGATGCCAAAAAAGATGCCGAGCGGCTGCGCAAAGAAGCCCTGGTAGAGGGGAAAGATGAAGCGCTCCGCCTGAAAAGCGAGTTGGAACGGGATATCAAGGAACGCAAAGGGGAATTGACCGGGTTGGAACGCCGATTGCAATCGCGCGAAGACCACCTGGAAAACCGGGAAAAATCTCTGGATGAAAAAGAGAAAAACATCAAAAAGTTTGAAGAAGAGGCCATCAAGCTCAAAGATCATATTGGTAAATTGAAGGATCAGTTGATTGCTGAATTAGAGAGGACCGCCGCACTCTCCAAAGAAGAAGCCCGCAAAGAGCTATTGGAAAAACTTGATAAGGAGCTGGAGCTCGAAGCGGCTAAAAAGATTAAAGCCAAGGAAGATGACATCCGCAAAGAAGCGGACAAAAAAGCCCGCGAAATCCTGGCGACGGCTATTCAGCGCTGCGCGGTTGACCATGTCGTGGAGACAACCACCTCGATGGTTGAACTCCCCAGTGATGACATGAAGGGACGGATTATCGGCCGCGAGGGCCGCAACATCCGGGCGTTTGAAACTATGACTGGCGTTGACCTGATTGTCGATGACACTCCGGAAGCCGTCATCCTGTCCAGTTTTGATCCGCTCCGCCGCGAGACCGCCCGCCTGACATTACAGAAATTGATCGCCGACGGACGCATCCATCCGGCCCGCGTCGAAGAGATGAATGAAAAGGCCAAGCAAGAGCTTAAAGCCGCCATGTGGGAACACGGGGAACGAGCAGCCATGGAAGCGGGAGTCCACGGGCTACCTCCGGTCATTATCCAGATGTTGGGGAGATTGCATTACCGCACCTCCTATGGCCAAAATGTTTTGCAACATTCTCTGGAAATGGCCTTATTAGCCGGCATGCTGGCGTCCGAACTGGGGGTTAATGTTAATTTAGCCAAACGGGCTGCCCTCCTCCACGACCTGGGGAAGGGAATTGATCAAGAGGCCGAAGGGACCCATGTCCGCCTGGGGGTCATGTTTGCCGAAAAGGCGGGCGAATCGCCGGAAGTTCTCCATGCCATGGAAGCCCATCATAACGATGTGGAAGCCCGCACCATTGAAGCGGTAATTGTCCAGATCTGCGATGCCATCTCCAGCGCCCGGCCGGGAGCACGCCGGGACACCCTGGAAGCCTATGTCAAACGTCTGGAAAAACTGGAGGGGATCGCCAAGAGTTTTGACGGGGTGGAAAAAGTTTACGCTATTTCCGCCGGCCGCGAAGTCAGGGTTATTGTCCAACCAGACAAAGTTGACGATGCCCTGGCGCCGAAACTGGCTTATGATATTGCCAAAAAAATTGAAAGTGAGATGGAGTATCCCGGCGAAATCAAAGTCACGGTCATTCGAGAAACCCGCAACACCGAGGTAGCCAAGTAGTGAACATTCTGTTCATCGGCGATATTGTCGGTTCGTATGGTCGGGCGATAGTCAAACAACTATTGCCCGACCTAAAAAAAGAGTACGGCATCGACCTGACCATCGCCAATGGTGAAAACACGGCCCATGGCTATAGCATGACCGAAAAGATCTATAACGAGCTCCTTGATTGCGGCATTGACCTATTTACTATGGGTAACCATATCTGGGAGAAAAAAGAGATCGTCTCCAAGATCAACCAACTCGACCGGATGGTCCGTCCGGCCAACTATCCTGCCAGCAACCCCGGCAAGGAATACCTGGTAGCAGAAGTCAAAGGGCTAAAAGTCGGCGTTATCAACCTGTTGGGCCGGGTTTTCATGCAATGCATGGATTGTCCTTTCCAGGCCGTTGACCGATTATTGGCCAAGGTGAAAAACGAGGCCAAGGTCATTTTTATCGACTTCCATGCGGAAGCCACATCGGAAAAGGTTGCCATGGGTTTTTATGTCGACGGCCGGGCGACAGCCCTGGTTGGGACACACACACATGTTATGACCGCCGATGAACGCCTGTTAAGCAATGGAACGGCCTATATCAGCGACGTCGGGATGGTCGGAGCGCAAGAGTCAGTTATCGGCATGAAGAAAGAGCAGATCCTGAAACGCTTTATCACCCAGCTGCCCGAAAAGTTTGAACCGGCCGACCAGGGGGCCGGTTTATTTAATGCCGTGTTGATTAAAATCGACGAAAAGAGCGGACAGGCAATTTCCATTGAAAGGATCCAAAGGGTTACTACACCGTTCGAACTCGACCCTGCACATATCTAAAATCAGCCTCGAAGCTTGGGCGGCGCCTTTGGTGTTCGGCCAAAAACTCATCAGGATTTGTCAGATAATTTGGGACACTCCGCAAAGCAGCGACCAATTCAACTAATTCGGCCACAGGACAGGCAACTCTAAAACCAAAAAAGGAAAATATGGCAGGAAGATCCTTGACCTCTCGTCTGCGTGCCACCGCTTGCAATGTTAAGGGGGATTTCAGCCGACTGAAATTATTCGAGCCACAGGCCGAAATATACTTATCATGACAGCGATGCGCAGTGTCTCTAAGGTCCTCTCCTGGAGAGAATTCCCGGCCGGCAATGCCAAACGATTGTTGTTGGCGGCCCATGAGGCAGGATTTACCGGGAGTGTTATGGCCATTGGCGGCGTCGCCCGCCATGTTTTGCTGGGGAAATATGAACCACCCGCCGGCCTGCAGCCAGATTTTGATTTCGTCTTTATTAAAGAGGTCTGCTCCCCACCCATTCCACCGGCTAGCCACCTGGATAATAACCCGCACATAATGGCTTTGCAGGATGTCCATCGCCAGGTTGAAACGGACGTCTATCGCTTTACCCGTTTCCTGGCCGGGACAGGGCTACTTAAAGCGGGAGAACAGGACATTGATTATTTTGGCGTCATCAATCCGCTCGACGGCAGCTATTATCCGAGCATTGTCCGTCCAGAAATCTTTGACCCGACCTCCAGCACCCTAAACCTCAATGCGATTGGCCTGATCCCACTGGCGGAGGGGATCGGCTTCTATGACCCATTTAATGCCCTGCCGGAAATCAGGGAAAAAGTCGTTGAGCCAATATGTAAGGTAGATGAAGCCCTGGTCAACAACTTATTATCCGGCGATTGTTTTGTCGGGCATTGGGCCAGATGTTACCTGCAAGCAGAAACCGTCGGTTTTAGCCGGGGGGAACATTTTATGCGCGGCATGATGTTTGGTCTGGTTTTTTTAGGCATTCAACTAGGCAGGGCCAGGATGGTCCCGGGCCAGGCTAACAAGCTGGCAGACCCTATAAAAGCGCTAGCGGCCCAATTAACTAATGACGAGCAGCTTGACCGCTTCCAGGGGACAGCATATGTTGACCGCGCAGAAAAAGCAAAATTCATTTTGGATTATGTTAATGATTTTTTAAAAAAGTGGTTTACCGGAGGCTAGCCAGACGGTCGGCCAAAAGCCCCAGTCGTTCTTGGTACTCTTTCAGGCGTAACTTTTCCGCCTCAACTGATTCCGGTCTGGCCCGAGAGAGGAAATTGTCATCAGCCAGCCTTTGCTTGACCTTATTTAACTCATTAGCCAACTTTTCCTGCTCTTTTTGCAGGCGGGCCGATTCTTTTTCCAGGTCAATAAGCCCGGCCAGGGAGACATAAATTTGATAGCCGGCAACCAGCGCCGAAGCCGCCTGCTCCGGCTTGCCTTGAAAAACGATGGCGGCGGTTTTTGTTAAGGTTTTGACATAAGTTTGATTGAGATTTTCTCCGCCAATAATTGTGACACTAATCTCCTTCCCATGGGGGACATTAAATTCAGCTCGGATGTTGCGGATGGCCCTGATGATCTCCATCAGCTCGGACATCTCTTTTTCTGCCGCTGGATTGATGAGCCTTTCCTGGGCTTTGGGCCAGGTTTTTAACATAATTGTCCCTTCAGCTCCCTGGGTTAACTTATGAAATATTTCTTCAGTGATGAACGGCATAAACGGGTGAAGAATTAACACAACCTGCTTAAGGATATGGGCTAATAGTTCTGTCACCGCCTGTTTATTATCTGCCGCCGGGCCATAAAGACGAATTTTGGCCAGCTCCAGATACCAATCACATAATTCCGACCAGACAAATTCATATAACGACCTGGCCGCTTCGCCAAATTCATATCCTTCAATGCAGGCGGTAACCTTTTTGATGGTTTGGTTCAGGCGGGAAAGGAGCCACTTGTCGGCCAATTCAAGGTTCAAAGTACCAGGCTCGAAGTTGTCCGGCAACCTAGAACCTGGTACTTCGTGCATAAGAACAAACCTGGCCGCATTCCAGATTTTGTTAGCAAAATTGCGCGCTTCGGTGATTTTCTCTTCTGACAGCTTAACATCCTGCCCCTGCCCGGCAATCAACGAAACAAAGGCGAAGCGCAGGGCATCGGCCCCGGCTTTTTCAATCACCTCCAGCGGATCAATCACGTTCCCCCATGATTTGCTCATTTTTTTGCCGTGGATATCTTTAACCAGCCCGTGGATATAGACTGTGTGAAAGGGCTCTTTATCCATAAAATGCAGCCCGGCCATGATCATACGGGCAACCCAGAAAGAGATAATATCGTAACTGGTCACTAAAACATCGGTCGGGTAAAATGTTTTAAGGTCTGCGGTCTCTTCCGGCCAGCCAAGGGTAGAAAATGGCCAAAGGGCCGACGAAAACCAGGTGTCAAAAACATCTTCATCCTGCACCCATCCCTCACCCTGCGGCGGCTCCTCTCCGACAAAGATTTCCTCACCCTTATACCAGGCTGGAATACGATGACCCCACCACAGCTGCCGAGAAATACACCAGTCACGCAAATTGGTCATCCATTGTAAATAGACTTTGGTCCAACGCTCGGGGACAAACTTGATCTGCCCTTTCTCGACAGCCGCAATCCCTTTTTCCGCCAGCGGCTTAACTTTGACAAACCACTGGTCAGACAAATACGGTTCAATGACCGTCTTACAGCGATAACACTCGCCAACCGAATTTTGATAATCTTCAACTTTGACCAGATAGCCCTTTTCTTCCAGCAATTTAACAATTTCTTCCCTCGCCTTAAGCCTTTCTAAGCCTTCTAGGGCCTTCACGGGCCCTCTCTCCTCTTTTGAAAGCTCCGTCAGCGTGATGTGCGCCTCCGGAGTCAAAATATTGATCCGGGGAAGATTATGCCTCTCGCCCATTTCATAGTCATTGGGGTCATGGGCCGGAGTAACCTTGACGGCGCCGGTGCCAAACGCCTGGTCGACAAAGTCATCTTTAATGATGGGGATATGCCGTCCCACCAGCGGAAGTTCAACCGTTTTTCCCCAGAGATGTTTATATCGCTCGTCTTTGGGGTTGACGGCAATAGCAGTATCCCCCAACATGGTTTCCGGCCTGGTGGTGGCCACCACCAGCTCACCGTATTTAATATGCCAAAGATGTCCTTTTTTTGCTTCATAGTTAACTTCGATATCGGAAAGCGCCGTGCGGCAGCGCGGGCACCAGTTGATTATCCGTTTACCGCGATAGATTAAGCCTTCTTGGTAAAGTTGGACAAAGTGGCGGCGAACCGCTTTGGAGAGGCCCTCATCCATAGTGAAGCGTTCACGCGACCAGTCACAAGAGGATCCCAGCCGACGCAATTGAGTGGTAATTTTACCGCCGTACTCTTTTTTCCATTCCCAGACTTTTTCGACAAACTTTTCACGGCCAAGGTCTTCTTTGCGTTTGCCTTCTTTCTTCAGCTCCCGCTCAACCACATTTTGAGTTGCAATGCCGGCATGGTCGGTCCCGGGAAGCCACAGCGTCTTGAAACCACACATTCGCTTATAGCGGATAAGCAAATCCTGAATAGAATTATTGAGGGCATGGCCCATGTGCAACGAACCGGTCACATTTGGCGGGGGAATGACAATAGTAAAAGGGTGTTGGGTTGATTGGTGGTTAGGTTGAAAGTAGCCATGGCTCTCCCAGAAGGAGTACCATTTTTGCTCAACCTCAGACGGATTATAGACTTTGGCTAGTTCTTCGGCCATGCAATTATTCTCATAATCAATGATATCATGACATCCTTTTCCTTCGGCTCACTAACTGCTATTAATAAGGCCAGAGCAGTTAATGCAGTATCATTAATAGCTCTTTCGCCTGTTTTAGTGAAAAGCGCATGGTTTTTATCCAGATAATAAATAAATAAGATGGAGCCGATTCGCTTATTTCCATCAACAAAGGGATGATCTTTAATAATAAGATATAATAAATGCGCGGCCTTTTCTTCCAGTGAGTGATAAAGCTCATACCCGTCGAAGGTTTGAGTAATTGAACCGAGTGCTCCTTTGAATTTATCTCCAACCTCGCTCCCAAACAACACACTAGCTTCTTTTTTACGTACTAATTCTGCGCGTATTTTGGCAATAATTTCGATACTCTCCTCATATGTAAGCCTATAACGCGCTCTTTTTCTCCCTTTACTAAAGAGCTTTTTTTCATCATATTGATATAACAGTTGCAACGAAGTTGCATAATCACCAATAATCGAAAACAGCTCCTGTTCCATCCCTCGTAACGCCGGCAAGGCGGCCCTAGCGCAAACAAGATTGATGGTTTTTTGCATCTTAAAAAGCCTATCGCTGCTTTGCTTTAACAGCTTTCTTTCATTCAAGACATACCCGCTGGTTAAGTATTTCCTCAAGACATTCGTTGCCCAAATCCTGAAATCTGTTGCACGTTTAGAATTAACCCTGTAGCCAATCGAAATTATCGCGTCAAGGGTATAATATCTTGTTTTATATCTCTTTCCGTCGCTGGCAGTACGTTCCAAAATGGAACATACTGCTTTTTCCGATAATTCATTTGAATGAAAGATATTCTGCAGATGCTTAGTAATGGCCGGTCTTTTTGTCCCAAACAACTCCGCGATTTGCTCCTGTCTTAGCCAGATAGTATTATCTTTCAAACGAACATCCAATTGCTTTTTCCCACCCTTGGGCTTGAATATCACTATAGAGTCCTGCTTTATCTCTGGTTGATTTCGATTTATTAGAGGCTTATCGCTCATGCAAAAATCTTAACATAATTCACGTTCAAATAAAATTGTGAAATCATCGGGGCGTGAAGCAGATAATATGATAATGAAAACACCAGCAATTCAACGAACTCAGCGACCGCCGGCAAGACACCTGCCGCCGCGGCCGCTGGTTGTCTTTGACATGGCGTTACGACAAGCAGGGGATAGCCGTTATTATCCGGCCGTTTCCGGTGCCGCCATGACTATGTCATCTGTTTTGCATGAGAGGAAAATAGCCGACTTTGCTTTTATGCGTCTCCCTTTTTGCCAGGGCGGAGAAATTGAACTGGATAGAAAAAGACCGCTCATCTTTGCGCTGACGGTATATGATGATCTTTGGCTGGAAACAAAAAAAGAGCTCGCCCTGATTAAAGAAAAGTATCCCACGGCCAGAATCATTTTAGGCGGGCCGGGTGTCACCAGTTGGTCGGGCAGTTTGCGGGAATTACATGAGCATTTCCCCCAGGCGGACGCACTGGTCAGGGGGGATGGACAGCCTGTCATTGAGTCATTGGTCATGGCATTAGCAAAAAGACAAATTGATTTTACCAAAGCCAGCAAATTGCATGGCGTCTATGTATCTGAACAAGGCCTGGCCTGGCGGAGTGAACACCCAAATAGGCAGGATACAATACACTTTAATGGCAATCCTCCACTGGTTCACCCCTTTCCAGACTTGATAATGGATATCCGAGAACGAAGGTCTTTGTCTTTTAACACCTCTATTGGCTGCAAGCACCGTTGTGTATTTTGCTCAACTATCAAGCGGCCGCCGGTCTATTGGCGCGTGGGAAGAATAATTCAGGAGCTGCTGCGCATCAGGGAAATGGTTGAAGAGGGCAGCTTGCCTCTAGAGGCTAGAGTGATTACCTTTGTTGATGATGATTTTTTCTTGGACAGAGACAGGGCCCGGCACTTTTTTCAAACACTCAAGGGACATCCATTATTATCAGATTACTTCCGATTTCTATTCCAATCGTCGGTCAGCTCACTCTTGCAGCAGGGACAACCCGACATAGAATTGCTTGACCTAGTCGCTCCGAATAATCATTTCATCTGTTTGGGGACCGATGGTTTTCATCCAAAGGCACTGTCTTTTTTCCGAAAAGGCAACTATACACTGGACCAGGCACTTGATTTAATCAAAGCAATCAAAGCCCGGGAAATCAAACAAGTACACTATGTTATCTTAACTTATCCCCAAATCACCAGACAGGAGCTGCTTGAGACGTTGAATATTCTGGAAGAGACAATTGTGCAAGATTATAATCCGGCTTTTCATTACGATATTGCATATTTCCTATCTGTCATTGAGAATTCCCCTCTCTGGCAACTTTTCCAAACACAACATCCTGACAATAAAGTTAATCATGATGGGAACAAGGTTCTTGCCTTTAATTATCCACTTGACGATACTGATTTGGTCAGGGATTTAGACACAATTCTCAAGCTCCCCTTCCCCAGCAAACAAGATTTGGAGCATGCTCTCCCCAGCCTTGATGCAATAAAGAAAGTCCAAATTTTACAATGTATAATATACTTTACTGAAATTGGCCGCTGGCCCACCAGTTTTGACGAGATCATTAACTGTGGTGATACGATAATCCAATGGATGGGGATCAGGTTTCTTCGTGATCAGATTGAGCGCCCAGGTCAGCCACAAAGCTGGCTGGAATGGTTTCAAACACCTACTCGCCATATTGAAAAATAGCTTGAAATTTCGGATTTTTCCTATAGATAAACTTCTGTCGGATCAATCATCTGGAGGAAAATAATGAATACCAACTTAGCTGCTCGTGTCCCACAAGCTTTCACAGGCAAACGTACCACTAGGGCCCCTTTTGTCGCTTTGGCGACCCACGAACCATTTTCCAACCGACTCTCCGGTTATGGCCAAGCAATTCACGCACTGGGGATTGGACTAACCAGGCTTGGCGTCCGCACCTGCGCTATCGCTCCTTTTCAGGGAGGCAAAGGCTGGTTGGAAACCGGTTTAATGGGTCAACCGTTCTCTGTTGACTTGCCTGGCGGAAAAGCAATGACCTTGCAACTTTATGGACCGCAAATGCGTGACGGCGTTCCCTATTTAGAGGTAAGAGCAATTAACGGCGGGGTTGATGTTGATCTAGAGATGACTACCTATCCGGGGAATAAAACACGCGAGCTTGAAGAATTGTTTGCTTTCGAAACCTATCCCAGATCCGGCGGGGTTAATAATTTGGTTTCTAATGGCGCCGTCTATAGTGGTGGAGAGCTTAGCCAAGCAGCGTTGGTCTATAATCTGGCTCTTCCTCATGTGGCAGCCGCCCTGCAAGCAGCGGCTGATAAAGATGAAACACTAATCCTTCATGGCCACGATCATTTGATCGCCTTGGGCGTTTACCTGGCTCATCAGCAAAATATCCCTACTGTTTTTACCGTCCACAATCCTGCCTACACAACGCTGATGCCAAAAAATATTGCCGCCGCGCTTGGCCTAACCGCTGCAGGGGAGGTTGATTTATTAGCCTTAGCTTTGCAATATTGCGACGTACTCACTACCGTCAGCCCCTCCTATGCCGAAGAAATGGGCTCTCGCAACTTCGCATATGGGCCAACTGACAGCAAATATGGCCGGATTATTTATGATCGAATTGGACAAGCTAGGAGAAGAACTTCTGGCATTATTGGCATACTCAATTCTCTCTTACCAAGTTACTTAAGCGTGATCCCCCGCCCAGCTAATAGGGATACTAATGTTGTCCAGGTCCTTGTTTCTAATCGTTTAACCGGACAAAAAGGGTATGACTTTTTTCTTGAAACCCTGCCAATTGCACTGAAAATTGCTGAAGGGTCGGGATTAAACATCTACTTTACCATTTTAGCCGATGGTGAAAAGGATATTGCCTCTCAAGTTGCGAAAGCCGTAAGTCGGGCTGGATTTGGTAAAGTTTCGTTTTCTCACTACACTGAGCAAGCTCTAGCCGCGGCCCTAGCTAAGGCCGATTTAGCCTTAATGCCCAGTCGATTTGAACCCTGCGGCCTGTTTGCCATGGCCGCCCAAGCGCAAGGCGTTCTACCGGTTGTCACGCCGACAGGTGGCTTAATTGATATTGTTGGCCGTGATTCTAAAACCAGAACAAGTAAATGGGGATATTTTTTCGATCATCCAGCAGACCTTGCGAAAGATCCTAGTCTGTTTTGGAGTACCTTGCTGCCAATCGCTAAAGCGGTTAGAGACAACTCCAGAGAGATCGCCGACTTGCGACTAGCTGCGGTACAACGGGCACAGACACATTATCAACCGGAACGATCAGCAAAAGAATATCTAGACCAAGTTTATGCACGGATGGTTAGATAGTCAAACAATAACCTGACATCATAAATATTGGTCTAGAATTATATTTTGCGACAAGGAAGGAATTTTCAGGTACTCTTTCATCCCTTCAAATGCGGCAGAAGCAGGGATTAAGCCGACAAGTTCTGATTCAACAATCTCTACTTGATACTCCCTGGCCCATTTGTGGATGGAATAAAACAATTTTTTCAGGCTTGTCTCCCGGTGATCGATCAAATTAACCGACACCTGGGTGATCCCCCGACTGGCCAACTCCAATCCAATCGCCCTGACTCCCGGTAACCCCCCACTCCGCTCACGAATATTGCGCGCAATTGATTGGGCAATACCCAGGTCGTTGGTGGCCAGATTGACATTAAAAGCGATCAGGTAATTCCTGGCCCCGACCGCGGTCGCGCCACCGGTTACATGTCGGCCCTCCCCTACATCCGGCCTGGTCAATCCCTTGCGGACATAAGGCAGGTCGCAATGCTCTTTTATCCTGGCCGCTTCACCATAGAGATAACAGGGGAGATGGAATTTGGCCCAAAGATCACCTGCCAACTGGTGGGCGGCTTCAACCGCCTCCTTCATGGTTGTCTCTAAAAGTGGGATAAATGGGATAACATCAACAACCCCAATAAATGGGTGGACACCATAATGTTCGCGAATATCCAATAACTGCAAAGCCCGTTCGGTCAGGTCATAGGCCCCTTGCCGGACATCTTTAATAGTCCCGATAAAAGTGACAACCGAGCGGTTATGGTCGGGATCGGAGTGAACATCAAGAACTTTAGCCCCTTTTATAACACTGATAATTTCTTCTACGACAGAGAGCTCTTGCCCTTCAGAAAAGTTGAGGACACATTCAATTAGTTTAGCCATCAGGCCACTAGGTCTTTGACCGCGGCTTCCAAGTCGCTATCTTCCAGGGTCTCTTTTTCCTTGAGGACTTTGGCAATTTGGTCGATTTTGGCCCTGTTTTTTGACAGGAGTTCTTTGGCCCGTTCATAACAGGAATTGATAATTTTTTCGATTTCGTGGTCAATCTCGTCAGCGGTCTGCTCGCTATAATCCTTCATCTCGGCAATGTCACGCCCCAGAAATATCTGGCGGTCTTTCCGGCCAAAAGTCCGTGGCCCCAGACCGGACATCCCAAATTCGGTCACCATCCGTTTGGCCAGATCAGTCGCCCGTTCCAGGTCATTATGGGCCCCGGAAGTCATCTCATTAAAAAAGAGCTCTTCGGCCACCCGGCCGCCCATCATAACGGTTATTTGTTCAAGTGCTTGGTCTTTTGTAACTAAATATTTATCTTCCACAGGCAGCTGCAGGGTGTAACCCAACGCCAGGCCTCTCGGCAGGATGGAAATCTTGTGGACTTTGTCGGCATGGGGCAGGACTTGCGACAAGACGGCATGGCCGACTTCATGGTAGGCAATGATATTTTTTTCCCGGTCAGAAATAACCCGGCTCTTTTTTTCTGGCCCCGCCATTACACGGTCAACCGCCTCTTCTACCTCTTCCATAAATATCTGCTTTTTGTCAGCCCGCGCGGCTAAAATCGCCGCTTCGTTCAAGACATTTTCCAAATCCGCACCGGTAAAACCGGGAGTCCTCCTGGCGACGATGTTAAGGCTGACATCCGGCGCAAAAGGCTTGTTTTTGGCATGGATCTTCAAGATATCTTCGCGCCCTTTAAGGTCGGGCTTATCCAGGGTAATTTGGCGGTCAAATCGGCCGGGCCGCAATAAGGCAGGGTCAAGGATGTCTGGTCGGTTGGTCGCGGCAATGACAATCACATTGGTCTTGGGGTCAAATCCGTCCATTTCAACCAATAATTGATTGAGGGTCTGTTCACGTTCGTCATGCCCACCCCCCACACCCGCCCCCCGATGACGGCCAACGGCATCAACCTCGTCCATAAAAATAATTGACGGCGTCGCTTTTTTAGCCTGGTCAAAAACTGACCGGACTCGCGATGCCCCAACCCCCACAAACATCTCTACAAAATCCGAACCGGAGATGGAAAAGAAGGGGACCCCTGCTTCACCAGCAATAGCCCGGGCAAAGAGGGTTTTTCCGGTCCCTGGCGCGCCCATTAGTAATAGCCCTTTGGGAATTTTAGCCCCTAGCGCCTGGAACTTGGCCGGATTTTTCAGAAATTCCACTATCTCTTTTAACTCTTCTTTGGCCTCATCAACTCCCGCGACATCGGCAAAGGTTACATTGACCTTACCGGAAAGGGGTTTAACATTGGCCCGACCAAACATCATCGCCTGGGAATTGGCCCCCTGCGCCTGGCGCATGAGGATCCACCAGAAAAAGAAGAAAATTGCCGCCGGTCCGATTAATTGGATAAATAAGGCCCAGAGCCATCCGGATTCCATGGGGGTTTCAACGTTGATCTCGACATTTTTTTCCCTTAGCTTGGTCAGGAGATTGGGATAATTGACCCCCCGGGTGCGGAATTTTGACTTATCGGCCAATTGACCAGTAATCAGGTCGCCATTAATGGCTATTTTCTTGACCGTCCCTTTATCGGCAGCATCTAAAAAAGCGGAAAAAGAAAGCTCCTTGACCTTCCCCTCGGTGTTAAAAACAGGGGCAAAGAGCAAAATTCCCAGCAAGATCAATAATGTGTAAGTGGCAATACCACGCCAATTCGGTTTCATAAGTCCATTATATCATTTTTCTGATTTTTTCGCCTTGACCCAAAGTTCGTCCATTTGCTTGATCGTCAGCTTCTTTTTCTGCAAAACTTTGTCTATTTTGCCGAACCGGCGGATAAATTTGTTATTGGCCTGTTGTAAAACCTCTTCGGCATCAATCTCCATTTTACGGGTAACATTGACAATCGAAAAAAGCAGGTCGCCCAGCTCTTCCTTGACCTTTTCGCGGCAGCCTTTAGAAATTTGGCTTTTGTCATTTGTCATTAGGGCATGGACTTCATCGAGCTCCTCATGCACTTTTTCCCAAGCCCCTGCCACCTGGTCCCAATCAAACCCTACCCTGGCTGCCCTCCTTTGAATCTTGTCCGCCCGATAAAGCGCCGGCAGCGACCTTGGTATCGATTCCAGACTGGTTTTGTTGCCCTCTTTGGATTTAATCTTTTCCCATTTGCGCCAGACTTCTGTTTTAGTTTTGGCTTTTCCCCGGGCAAAAACATGCGGATGGCGACGGACCATTTTTTCGGAAATCCCTTTGATAACCTGGTCCAAATCAAACTTCTTGGTCTCCGCGGCAAAAACCGAAAGCATGACAACGTGCAGGAGCATGTCGCCAACTTCTCCGGCCAGTTTCTGGTAATCTTTTTCGTCAATGGCCTGGAGGGCTTCATAGACCTCTTCCACCAGATATGGCTTAAGAGATTCTATCGTCTGCTCGCGGTCCCAGGGACACTCACGACGAAGACGTTGCACTATGGAGATGAATTTTTCAAATGTCTGGCCAGTGGCCATATGTCAATTCCCCTGATATTTCAGAATAATCCCGTTATCACCAACTGCTATGGCGTGGGTGGTATCCAAGGCGGCGACGCCGTGCAGGTTACTGGTGAAGGAATTGTCCTGCCGTTCCCAGCTGGTGCCGCCGTTATCCGTGTGCAAAATCACCCCTGCCATACCAACAGCCCAGCCAACACCAGTATCGGCGACAAAACTGACGGCATTCAATTCGTAAGTCACTCCTGACGTCTGGATTGACCAGTTAACCCCGTTAGTGGTTGCCTGGATCATCCCGTTTTCTCCCACTGCCCAACCGTTAGATGTGGTCGCAAATGTAATATCATTAAATCTCCCCGTATAGCCGCCATCAGCCGTCGCGGAGGCCCAGGTTGTCCCGCTGTTGACTGAATAGACAATTGCCCCGTTGGCCCCAGCCGCCCAAAGCGTCGCCCCGTAATTAGCACAAATCGCGTGTAGATCATTCACCGTCCCGCTAGTCTGTTGCACCCAGCTATCTCCGCCATTAGTTGTTTTATGGATCCCCCCGCTATTGGTCACGACATAACCGATATCCGCGCTATAAAAAGAGGTTTCATTAATTGAGTTGGGGACATCAACTAAAGCACCCCAACTGGTCCCCGAATCAGTACTTTTGTATCCCCCTGACCAGACCGGAGCCGGTAGATAACCAAAAGCATATAAAGTATTTGTATTGACAATGTTAACCCCTCTCAAGCGTTCCGAACTGGTCCCA
>MEUF01000007.1:11865-28440 GCA_001771615.1 candidate division WOR-1 bacterium RIFOXYB2_FULL_48_7 | reverse complement strand
ACAAACAGCTGGAGATCATGGGCCGGCTGATCCCCAAATATAAGGAGCTGGAAGACCGGGGGCAGATCGAACTGACCACCACGCCTTTTTACCATCCGATCCTGCCGCTGCTGTGCGATTCGAACGCCGCCAAGGAATCGATGCCGCATATCCATTTGCCCGATTCCGCTTTCCAGCATCCCGAGGATGCCGAAGCGCAGATCGGGATGGCGGTCGATTACCATTTGAAGAAATTCGGCCGCCGCCCGCGCGGGATGTGGCCTTCGGAAGGTTCGGTCTCGGAACAGATCATCCCGCTGGTGGCGGAAGCGGGGATAAAATGGATCGCGACCGACGAAGCGATCCTGGAGCGGACCATCCATAAGATCGAGATGCGGGGAAGGACCATGACCGCCCAGGAGCTCTACCAGCCCTACTGGGTGGAAAAGGACGGGTCGTCCCTGGCCATGATCTTCCGCAACCATTTTATCTCCGACCAGATCGGGTTTGTCTATTACCGCTGGAAAGTGGAAGACTCCGTGGCCGACTTCATGTCGCATATGAACAATATCCGGATCAGCCTCCCGGAAGACGGTCGAAATTATCTGTTGCCGGTTATTTTGGACGGTGAAAATGCCTGGGAGTATTATCCCAACGGGGGCAAGGAATGGTTAGAGGCCTTTTATGGGCGGCTGCAAAGCGATCCGCAGATCAGGACTGTCCGGGTGGCCGATTATCTGGCTGAAAACCCGCCGCAACGCAAACTGACCAAACTTTTTGCCGGTTCCTGGATCGATAACAACTTTAAAATCTGGATCGGCCATCAGGAAGACAACACCGCCTGGGATTATTTGCACAAGGCCCGGCTGGCGCTGGCAGGCGCCACTGAAGGTGACCTGGCCAAGGCCTGGCAAGAGATTTATATTGCCGAAGGGTCGGACTGGTGCTGGTGGTATGGTGATGACCATTCATCAGAAAATGACCCGGTTTTCGACTCCTTGTTCCGTAAACATTTAAAAAATGTTTATAGCTTGATCAACCGGACCCCGCCGAAGTACCTTGATACGCCAATAAAAATGACGCCTGTGATCAAACCGGTGAAAGAGCCTGTCTACCTGATCCAACCGATCTTGGATGGTGAAATTTCCAATTACTATGAATGGCTGCCGGCTGGAATTTTTGATATCACTAAGGCCAAAGGGGCTATGCACCAGATCGAGACTTTGCTGCGTGATATTTATTATGGCTTCAGCCGGACAGATTTATTTATCCGACTCGGAGTTAACCTAGGGGCGCTTAACGACGAATTGAAGCAATTTTCCTTTGCCGTCATTATCCAGGCGCCGGCGGAAAGGAAATTCGAGCTTACCTTTTCGTCGGAGGCCGACCGATATGTTTTCCGCTCGGCTGGATTGCAGCTTGAATCGTTTGGTGTGGGTCGTATAATTGAATTAGGAATACCTTTCTCCCAACTGGGAGCGGCGGCCGGCCAAACGGTGGAATTTGTGATTGTCGTCTCAAAAGATGGGCAGGAGCTGGAACGCTGGCCAAAGGGCGGGGGAATCACAATTACGGTGCCGACAGAAGCGTATGAGCAGGAACAGTGGTATGTCTAAAACAAAAAAAGTTAAATTTATATTTGGAATCCATTGCCACCAGCCGGTGGGGAATTTTGAACATGTTTTTCATGAAGCCTATGAACGATCTTATCTCCCGTTTATCCAGGCGATGGATGCCCATCCGCGCATAAAATTTGCCATCCATTATAGCGGCATCCTTTACGACTGGTTTATGGACAAGCATCCGGAATTTATTGATTACTTGAAAAAACTAGTCAAACGGGGGCAGGCCGAGGTAATCACGGCCGGTTACTACGAGCCGATTATCCCCATTATCCCAGAAGCCGATAAAATCAATCAAATTAATCTGTCGAATGATTTTATCAAAGAAAAATTTGGCGTGGCTCCCCACGGATTATGGCTGACTGAGAGAATTTGGGAGCCGCACCTGCCCAAAGCGCTGGCCCAGGCCGGGATTGATTACGTCATGGTTGATGATTCGCATTTCCTCTCGGCCGGGATCCCCAAAGACAAGATGAATGGCTATTATGTTACTGAAGAAGAGGGGTATACCGTCAAGATATTCCCGATAAATAAAAATCTGCGTTATCTGATCCCTTTTAAGCTGCCGGAAGAAACAATAAAATATTTGCACACCTTGGCTGATGAGAGCGGCAGCTCTGCTGCCATCCTGGCTGATGATGGTGAAAAATTTGGCGTCTGGCCGGGGACCTATAAATGGGTCTTTGAAGAAGGCTATTTGGAAAAATTGCTAACACTCTTGGAAGAAAATGCCAGCTGGATAGAATTTATGACCCCGTCGCAATATCTGGAGGAAGCCCAGCCGATTGGTCAGGTTTATCTGCCGACCGCTTCTTATCATGAAATGATGCAATGGTCGCTGCCGACAGAGTCGGGGAAAAAACTGGCCAGGATCATGGAAGATATCCGCCACCAGGGGAAGGAAGAAGAATATTCCCAATTTTTTAAAGGCGGCTTCTTTCGCAACTTTTTTGTCAAATACCCGGAATCCAACAATATGCACAAGAAGATGCTGCAGATCAGCCATCGCCTGGAAACGTTGAAAAAAGGAAAATCGTTGATTGGCGAGCGGGAGCGGGAGGGACGGCTCAAAGAAGCCCAGTTATCTCTTTTTAAGGGGCAATGCAACTGCGCCTACTGGCATGGGGTTTTTGGCGGGCTGTACCTTAATTATCTCCGGCAGGCGATTTATGAAAATTTAATCAAAGCTGAAGTCCAGATGGATAAATACGCCCGCGGCAAGGATGATTATGCCGAAATTACCATTACCGATTTTGATAAAGATGGCAATGATGAAGTCATCCTCTCCAACAGCCTGCTTAATTTGTATTTTTCTCCCGCCTGCGGCGGCGCCCTGTTTGAATTGGATTATAAACCAAAATATTTTAATCTCTTGAATACCCTGGCCCGCCGGGAAGAGGTCTATCACGATAAAATCAGACAGGCGGTCGGGCAAAGCAGCGGCGGCGAACATGCCGGGGCAACCTCGATCCACGATATCGTTAAGGTCAAGGAAGCCGGCCTGGAAAAAGCCCTGGTTTATGATTGGTACCGCCGTATTTCCCTGCTCGACCATTTTCTGGCCCCGGAGACGACGCTGGAGA
Source organism: candidate division WOR-1 bacterium RIFOXYB2_FULL_48_7 (assembly GCA_001771615.1). GTDB lineage: Bacteria > Margulisbacteria > WOR-1 > O2-12-FULL-45-9 > XYB2-FULL-48-7 > OXYB2-FULL-48-7-A. Next base: position 25,256 of record MEUF01000007.1, on the reverse strand, counting down.
GTTTTAGCCGTTCGTCTTACCATGAGGTAGGGGACTTTACTGTTGAACCATATGAATTTATGCCGCAGCGACGCGGCAATGAGGTCATGTTGCTGCAGCGGCGCGTTGGCCGGGTTAATGGACAATCGGTCAGGTTGGAGAAAAACGTCTCCCTGTTTGCCAAGCAGTCGATCATTGCCATTACTTATGAAATTACTAACCTTTCCCAAGCCCCGCTGAATGCCTGGTTCGGTTCGGAGTATAATTTCGCCATGCTGGCGGGCGATGCCCCCGACCGCTATATAGAAATTGATGACCACCAGCTGGAAAATAAAACCATGTCCGGCCGTGGCGAAATTAACGAAGTAAAATCAGTAAAAATCGTTGACGAGTGGAAAGGCTTTAGTGTATCATTGGAGCCTAATTTAGCCGCAACTTTGTGGCGTTTTCCCATTGAAACAGTTTCCCAATCAGAGTCGGGATTTGAAAAGACTTATCAGAGCACAGTAATCATGCCGAATTGGAAATTTACCCTGCCGCCTGGAGAAAAATGGCGGGTCAAGCTGACATTAATCATCGAAGATTAGAAGGGAGAAAAACATGCCAGAACTAAGAAAAGATCCGATTTCTGACCGTTGGGTTGTTGTTTCGTCGGAGCGGGGAAGGCGACCATCAGATTTTGGCGGAACGACCGTGGCCAGTGAAGGAGCGGAAGTGAAGTTCTGTCCTTTTTGCGAAGGGAATGAAGCCAAAACGCCAGCCGAAATTATTGCCTGGCGAAAAGCTTCGTCTTCACCAAATACGGCTGGCTGGGATGTCCGGGTGATCCCGAACAAATTTCCCGCCCTGATCATCGAAGGCGAAGTCAACCGGACCGGGATGGGTATTTTTGATATGATGAGCGGGATCGGTGCCCACGAAGTGATTGTCGAAACCCCCCGTCACCAAGAAAACATCCCTGATATGGACGATGCCCACGTCGAGAAAATTCTCTGGGCTTACAAACAGCGGATCGTTGATCTGGAAAAAGACAAACGTTTCCGTTATATCTTGGTCTTTAAAAATTACGGGACAGCCGCCGGTGCTTCGCTTTCCCACCCCCATTCGCAGCTGATTGCGACGCCAATAACGCCCCGCTATGTCAAAATGGAATTCACCAATTCCCGCCAATATTTCCAAGAAAAAGAGCGCTGCATTTTTTGTGATATGATCCGGCAGGAGCTGGGGGCCGGAGAGCGTCTGGTCTACGAAAACGAATATTTTGTGGTTTTTGCTCCCTTTGCCTCCCGTTTTCCCTTTGAAATCTGGTTGATGCCGCGACGGCACGAATTCGGCTTTCAGCTATTGCCGGACGAAGAGCGGGTCCAATTAGCCCGCTGTCTCAAAGATGTCCTAAGCCGTTTGCGCAAAACATTGAACGATCCACCATATAACTATGTTTTACATACCGCGCCAAATCCTGTCCCGCGGCCGGGAAAACCTGACTATTGGGGCACAATTCAATATGACTATCATTGGCACATTGAAATCATCCCCCGATTAACCAAAATGGCCGGCTTTGAATGGGGTTCTGGGCTTTATATTAACCCGACAGCACCGGAGGAAGCGGCCAAATATTTGCGGGAATGCAAAATCTAAGAGGTAGATAGATGCCGATCATCAAAAAGAAAGCTGCTGCGACAGCTGCGGCCAGTAATAAAAAGAAGAGGACCCCCGCCAAAAAAGCTCCGGCGGCTGCCGCAAAAAAGCGCACCTTGAAAATTGAGGTGGTCAAGCCGCGCCGCACCCGGACCGTCAAAAAGAAAATTGTTGAAGTTTTTATCCCCCAGCCAGGGCAACCGCCAATCATTGAAGAGCAAAGCCAGGAACGGATAGAAGAAAGTAAATATTATGCCGGGCCGGTTATCCAAAAATTTGAGGGTGAGCGGCATTATGAATTTCCGCCTGGTTATGGGGATAACCGGATTGTCTTGATGGTCCGAGATCCCTATTGGTTATACACCTATTGGGAAGTCAATGAACAACGCCGGCGGGAAATCGCCCGCGAGGTGGGCGAAGCATTGTTTTCCCAGGCTCGTGAAATATTACGTGTTCATGATACCGCCAGTTGGGCGCATTTTGACGTCAATATCAACAGCGGGGCAGCCAACTGGTACCTCCGGGTGCCGGAGCCCAATCGCAGTTATTGTGTCGATATCGGTTATTTGCTCCCTGATGGGCGCTTTGTTATTGCCGCCCGCTCAAATTTTGTCACAACGCCACTTGACCGGATGTCCGATGTGATTGATGAGCAGTGGATGATCCCCGACTGGGAAAAACTGTACGCAATTTCTGGAGGTTTTGGGGTTGGCCGGGGTTCGGAAGAGGTCAGGGAGCTAATGAAAAAACGGTTGGAGCAGGGGCTCTCGTCCGGGTGGATTTCTTCACTTTCATCGCCCATTGGCCTACGGCCGGAGCGCCCTTTCTGGCTGGTGGCAAATTGTGAATTAATTGTCTACGGAGCGACAGAGCCCGGTTCGACGGTCACAGTCCAGGGGCATAAGATCAATTTACGTGAAGATGGTACTTTTACCCTGCGCTTTGCGCTGCCGGACGGAAAGCAGACTATCCCCATCGAAGCCATCCGCGACGACGGCCAAGAGAGACGTAAAATCACTCCTCAGGTTGAGAGACAGACGGACTGACATGGAACAAGGTTACCTGGCCTTAGTCCTGCACGCCCATCTCCCTTTTGTGCGTCATCCGGAGTATGAAGAATTCCTCGAAGAAGATTGGTTTTATGAAGCCATCACCGAAACTTACCTGCCGCTGTTAAAAGTCTACGAAGGGCTGGTCAATGATGGGGTAGATTTCCGGATTACAATGTCGATCACCCCAACCTTAGCCTCGATGTTGACCGATCCGCTTTTGCAAGAGCGTTATATCCGCCACTTGGATAGTCTGATCGAATTGACTTACAAAGAGATTGAGCGGACCCGCTGGCAGGGAGAATTTCTGGAACTGGCCAAAATGTATAACCAGTCCTTTCGCGAGGCCCGGACACTTTTTGTCGACAAATATGGCCGTAACCTGGTCAACGCCTTCAAAAAATTTCAGGATTTAGGGAAGCTGGAAATAATTACCTGTGGTGCTACCCACGGTTTTCTCCCTTTAATGGATATCAACCCAAAGGCGGCCAGGGCGCAGATTCGCATAGCCGCCCAGCATTATGAAAAAATGTTTGGCCGCAAACCGCGGGGGATCTGGCTGCCGGAATGTGCCTATCAGCCGGGACATGATGAGTTTTTAAAAGAGGTTGGCATCCGCTATTTTCTAGTTGATACGCACGGCATATTGCACGGGACCCCCAGGCCAAAATATGGCGTTTACGCTCCGGTTTATTGCCCTTCGGGTGTGGCCGCTTTTGGCCGGGATGTCGAATCTTCCAAAGCGGTCTGGAGTGCGGTAGAGGGATATCCCGGGGATTATAATTACCGGGAATTTTATCGTGATATCGGTTTTGATCTCGATTACGATTATATCAAGCCTTATATCCATATCGACGGGACCAGGATCAATACTGGCATAAAATACTTCCGCATCACCGGCAATGTCGACTTGTCCCAGAAGGCCCCCTATGTTCGCCAATGGGCGCTGGACCGGGCGGCAGACCATGCCGGAAATTTTATGTTTAACCGTGAAAAACAGTTGGAGCACCTCCACAACTTTTTGGGTAAAAAACCAATTATTATTTCTCCTTATGACGCGGAACTCTATGGCCACTGGTGGTACGAAGGTCCGGACTGGCTTAATTTTCTTTTGCGCAAGGTCCATTACGACCAGCAGGCGATCAAATTGATAACCCCCTCGGAATATTTGGAAATGTACCCGCGTAACCAGGTGGTTAATCCTTCAATGTCGTCCTGGGGCTACAAAGGCTATAACGAAGTCTGGTTAAACGGGACTAACGATTGGATCTATCGTTATTTGCATAAAGCGGCTGACCGGATGGTTGAACTGGCCGCTGACTATCCGCACGCTGATGGGTTGTTGCGGCGGGCCCTAAATCAGGCGGCACGTGAACTTTTGCTGGCACAGTCTTCCGATTGGGCATTTATTTTCAAGACCGGGACAACAGTCCCCTATGCTTTTAAGCGAACCAAAGATCATATTGAGCGGTTGACCAAGATTTATGACAGCATCAAAGCCAACTCGATTGACAGCGCCTGGTTGGGAGAAATCGAGTATCGAGACAACATTTTCCCTGAGCTTGATTATCGGGTGTATGCATGAAAGCAGTTGTCCTAGCCGGAGGATTGGGGACAAGATTGCATCCTTTAACGGTTAATACGCCTAAGCCGATGGTGCCGGTGGCAAATCGGCCAATGATGGAATACGTCATCTATCTTTTGCGCAAACATAAGTTCACAGACATTTCGGTCTTGCTATATCATCAACCGGGGGTTATCAAACAGTATTTTGGCGACGGCTCGGAGTTTGGCGTCAAAATTGAATACATCGAGGCCAAAGAAGACTTTGGCACAGCTGGTTCGGTCCGTTATGCCTCGCAACATTTCCAGGAGCCTTTTTTAGTCATCAGTGCTGATGTCATAACCGATTTTGATCTGGAAGCGGCCGTTAAATTTCACCAAAGCAAAGGGGCGGCTGTCACGCTGGTCCTTACCCGGGTAGCCAACCCGTTAGCTTACGGTATCGTGATCCAGGATAAACACGGCCGGATAATCAGGTTTTTGGAGAAACCTTCCTGGAGCGAAGTATTTTCAGATACTGTCAATTGCGGGATTTACATAATCGACCCTTCTGTCCTGGAATATATTCCATCAGGGAAAGCGGTGGATTTCAGCCAGGACCTTTTTCCCAAATTATTGGAAGAGGGGAAGCCGCTTTATGGTTATGTTGCAGAAGGCTTGTGGAAAGATATCGGCAGCTTGGCGGAATACTCAACTGCCCATAAAGAAATATCCGGTCACCAGCCCCTGCAGATTGCTGCGGGAGCCAAGCTGGCCCCCACAGTCAGGACCGAGGGGATTGTCGTGGTGGGTGAAGGGACAATTGTGGCTGATGGGACCCTGCTAAGTAATGTGGCAATTGGCCGCAACTGCCAGGTGGGTCGGGAGGCCCGGTTACATAATTGTGTGCTTTGGGACGGTGTGACCCTGGGGAGCGAAGTCAGTTTAGAAAACACCGTCATTGCCGGCGGGACGGTCATCGGGGAAAGAAGCGTACTTGAAGAAGGGGTCGTCGTCGGTCAGGAATGTAACATTGGCAAAGATGTCAATATTAAGCCTTATGTCAAGATTTGGCCGCATAAGGTTATTGAAGAAGGGGCCACCGTTTCCCGCTCCATGGTTTGGAAAGAGCGCTGGACCAGGAATATTTTTGGCCCCTATGGTGTAACCGGCTTATGCAACGTGGAAATCACCCCGGAGTTTGCCGCCTCACTGGGGGCAGCTTACGGTTCGATCCTCGGCAAAGGGGCATATATTTCCACTTCCCGTGACAGCCACAAATCTTCACGCATGATCTACCGGGCCCTGATTTCAGGGATCCTTTCTGCTGGTGTTAATGTCTCAAACCTCGAAGAGGTACCGATCCCGGTCAACCGGTTCGAGCTCAAAGCCTTGAAAAGCCGGGGGGGGTTCCACGTTAGAAAATCACCTTATGACCCGCAGGTGATTGACATTAAATTCTTCGATGAAAATGGCATGGACCTGTCTTCCAGCCGTGAAAAAAAGATTGAACGTGTTTATTTTGGCGAAGATTATAAGCGCGCCGGGATCGAGGGGGTGGGGGAATTATCCTTTCCTTTCCATCGGGTGGCCGAGTCATATAAGGAAGGGGTCTTGAATTTTGTCGACCGCGACCTGATCCGCAAAGCGAACTTTAAAATTGTCGTGGACTATGCCTGCAGCTCGGCTTCCAACATCTTCCCCTCAATTCTGGGCGACCTGGGGATTGAGGTTATTTCCCTCAATGCCCATATTGATGCGACCAAGATTACCAAAACCCGGCAGATGTTTGACCGCGGGCTTGACCAGCTTTCGCAGATCGTACGCTCTCTGCGGGCTGATTTAGGGGTCATGCTCGATACCGGGGCCGAAAAGATCTTTCTCTGTGATGAACGGGGGACCATCTTGCGCGGCGACATTGAATTGGCCGCTATGATCATTTTGGCTGCGAAAAATTATCAACCGGCCCAGCTGGCTGTCCCGGTGAAAGCCAGTCGGGTTATGGAACATTTGGGCGGTAAATATGCCGCTAAAATAATCAGGACCAAGACCAGCACCAGGGAAATGATGGAGGCCTCGACGCGGGCGGGGATCAGTTTTTTGGGTGAGATACAAGGTGGTTTTATTTTTCCTGAATTCCAACCGGCTTTTGACGCCATGTTTGCGACCACAAAGTTATTGGAAATGTTAGCCCGGAGCGGGGTCCGGATGTCAGCCATTGAGGCGGAAATCCCGCCGATCTTTATGGCCAGTAAGCAGATTTCCTGCGGTTCGGAAAGCAAAGGGAAGGTCTTACGTTCACTAGTTGATAGTTTAGGCGATTCTGAAGTCGATATGACTGACGGGATAAAAGTATTTTCCGGTGAGGACTGGGCTTTAATTTTGCCGGATCCGCAACGGCCGGTTATCCATGTGACAGCTGAAGCCGGGTCTGATGAAGCGGCCAGCAAACTGGTTGATAAATATATTACCAAGATCGATTCGATTTTATGAAAATCCTCTATATTTCTCCGGAAGTCGTCCCGCTGGCTAAAACCGGCGGACTGGCTGATGTAGCCGGCGCTCTGCCCAAGGCGCTCAAAAACATTGGACATGACATCCGGGTAATTATGCCCTTTTATAAGATGACCAACGTTCCAGGCCCCAAGCGCGAAGTTATGACGATCAAGGTTAATGGTGAAACTGTTGAGATCTTTGAGACGAAACTGCCCGACACCGAAGTCACGGTTTATCTGGTTGCCCACGACAGGTTCTTTGGCAGCCGGGACTGCCTGTATCAAGTTAAAGGGGTTGATTATCCTGATAATCTTGAAAGGTTTGCGCTTTTTTGCCAGGTTATCCTGCCATTTTGCCAGGCGCTACCCTGGAAACCGGATATCCTGCATGGCAACGATTGGCAATCGGCCCTGGCCATTGCCTATTTAAAAACACTTTTTAAGGCTGACCCATTTTTTGCGCGGACCGCTTCGGTCTATTCCATCCACAATATGGGTTATCTGGGGCTGTTTCCCAAGGACAAACTCCCCTTAACCGCCCTTGGCTGGGACCAGTTTAAACCCGAAAGGCTAGAATTCTGGGGGAAGATTTCGTTGGCCAAAGCGGGGCTGGTTTACGCTGATGTTATTAATACCGTTTCTGAAACCTATGCCAAAGAGATCCAAACAGCAGAGTATGCTTGTGGGCTGGAAGGGCTGATGCAGGGCCGACAATCAGATATTTATGGGATTATTAATGGGCTTGATTATGATATCTGGAACCCGGCCACCGATAAAAACCTCCCCCGAAGGTATAGCCCGGCTACCTTGACGCTCAAAGAAGAAAACAAGCTGGAATTACAAAAACAAAATAACCTGCCGCAAAACCGGGATATCCCGGTGATCGGGATGATTACCCGACTGGCGGACCAAAAGGGCTTTGATATTCTGGCCGGGGCGTTGCCCGAAATTATGAAGCTTAATTGCCAGTTTGTCGTCCTGGGGACCGGTGACCAAAAATATCATGATCTTTTGCAAAAGCTGCAGCAAAAATACCCGGAACATATTGGAGTCAATTTGAAATTTGATGCCATCCTGGCCGAATTGATCTATTCTGGCGCGGACATGTTCTTGATGCCCAGCCTCTATGAACCTTGCGGACTGGGACAGCTTATCAGCTTTAAATATGGCAATATTCCGATTGTCCGCCGGACGGGGGGATTGGCTGATACGGTGCATGATTACAATCCGGAAACAAAGAGCGGTGAGGGATTTGTTTTTTCTGAATATTCCTCGCAGGCGCTTTTAGACTCGGTCAAGCGGGCACTGGAATTGTATAAAAATAAAGCGGCCTGGAATGCTTTACAGCAGAAGGTCATGAAGCTGGATTATTCCTGGGATGCTTCAGCTAAAAAATATGTTGCCCTGTATGTCAAGGCCTTGGCCAAGATCGGGATTGCCGCGCTTTGATGTTAGCCGAAGCCTTTGTGGGGAAAAAAAACAAGCTGCAGCCGCTGGTTTTCCTTTCGCCGGTCTTTTATCCAAACAAATTGGGGCTGCAAGGGGAAAAGACAGCTGTTGGAAACGTAGTTGCCCATGGCCCCGGGATAACTTTTATTAAGACCTATCCGGGAAGCAGTTGGCTCAAAGACACGCTTTTGGCCTTGGCCGGTTCAAAGATCAAGAAAATAGTCTTTTTAGGCACCTGCGGGGCAATCAATCCCGATTATTTGATTGGAGAGGTTGTAACACCCGATGAGAATGCCTTTGATCTTCCCAGAATCAGCTGCTTTAGTTTTGATTCATTGCTGGATGAGACAAAATCGCGTTTAAAGCAATTGTGGCGTCAGAAATATGATGTTGTGGACCTGGAGTTAACAGCCTTTTTACAGGCTGCCAAGGCCGCGGGGATAGTTAGCCAGGTTTTGTTGCTTATCCAAGACCAACCATTAACCAAGCCATTTTATCGGCCCCTCAAGGCGGCTGATAAACAAGCCTTGGATATGGGTATTCAAAGGTTGTTTCAATTATGTCGCCAAATATGTCAGACAAGCCGCGTAAATACATTGACCAGGTTAAAAACCCGGTAGTCAGGCCTTGCCCTGGAGCCAAAAACCATTTTTGCTGCAATCTGGTGATTGTCAGCCAGATCCTCAATTGTCCCTATAACTGCTCTTACTGTTTTTTACATACCTTTTTTGGCCGAGAGGAAATAGTGATATATCGTGATAACGAGAAAATAATCCAGGAAGTTTTGGCTTATATGCAGTCAGCCAAAGGGCCGCTCCGTTTTTGCACCGGGGAGTATTCTGACAGCCTGGCCATGCCAGAGGCAGAGTCGCTGGCTGTTCAATTAGTTAATGTTTTTTCTCGTCAACGCAAACATTTACTTGAGCTTAAAACAAAAAGTATCAACATTGACCGGCTGCTTAGCCTGGACCATAACCATCAGACGATTATTTCCTGGTCGGTTAATCCTCCAGTTATTATCAAGCAAGAAGAGCATGACGCGCCGGATCTGGATAAAAGGTTGCTGGCGGCTCAGCGCGCGGTGGCAGCAGGATATTTGGTGGGCTTTCATTTTGATCCAATCATATATTTTCCTGGCTGGGAAAAGGCCTACGAATCGGTGGTTAGGGAGATAGGAGAAACAATCCCGACGGGAAAAATTGCCTGGATTAGTCTGGGTTGTTTGCGCTTTCCGGCGGCGCAAAAAGAGCTTATGTTGAACAAATTCAAAAGCCGGGTTGATTTTTCGGCTTTTCTGCCAGGGGAAGACAATAAGTTGCGGTATCCCAAAGTTATGCGGATTATGCTGTTCAGCCAACTGATTGCTTTTCTGAAAAAATATCTGCCAGGGGCGTATTGTTATCTTTGTATGGAAGAGGCTGCTGTCTGGCAGGCGTTGGACTTGGGGAAGGAAAATCCCCCTGTTTTCCAGTTTGCCAATCGGGAACCGGTTGTCAAAGAGGGAAGAGAGGTACTATAATGCTGGTGGAGGGAATTATGAAAAAGCTACTATTTGTCCTGACTTTTTTATTGGGGGCGACTTGCCTACTGGCGGCGGACCTCTCTCTTGATGATCTGATCAAGAAACTCGAGGCTAGTAAGTCGCAAGTCAAGGATTTTTATGCAGAAACCTCGACAAAAATGTATTCTGACATCAAATTCAATCAAAAGGGTAAAGCCTCGCAAAGCGAGCAAAAGGGGAAACTCTGGCAAAAAGGGAAAGACAAAACAAAAATCGAACTTCTTACCCCGAAAAGGCTGATCATGGTCAGGCAGGGCCGGGAGGTGGTCACCTTTGATCCGGTAACCGGCCAGAAAATGCGCTCGTCGCTTGATGATGATGACAAAAAACAGCTTGGCGAGCCAACCGGCGAATTTACCCTGGAAAGGGCAAAGAAAATCTTTACGCTTTCTGTCCGAAAACAGGGGAATGACTACATTGTCACCGGGATTCCGAAACAACAGCAGGGAATGGTAGGCAAAATGGAGATTTACATCAACTCCAGCCGCTGGCTGCCGGACAAAATCATAATCTATGACCTGCAGGGTAAAAAATTTGGCGAATCGAAGATGGAATATCAACAGGTCAATAATATTTGGGTCCTGAAAAAGACCTATTCAGTCAATAATACCCCCATTGGCAAAATGGAAATTACCATGGAATACTCCAATACCAAGGTTAATCAGGGTCTGGACGATAAAGAGTTTGAGGTAGATTGAGTTGCCAAATTATGTTAAAATTAGAGGGTAAATGAAGCGTCTAATCAAATATACGGCCGCTTTTCTGATTGCTGCTCTTCTTCTGCCGCTCGCACCTGTTCAGGCGGCATCTTTGGACACGCTCGGGCTGCAACAGTTCAATGTCCAAGGAGTCTCGGCGGCGGAAAAATCCGGGCCAATCACTTCCTCTATTTCTTCAACTGATCTGGTGATGGAATTGCCAGTAAACGAGAATGAATACCGGCTCGGACCAGGTGATGTAATTTCGGTGAATATAATAGTTGGGGACTCCGCGCTTTCGATTAGTAACCAATTCACTGTCGGGGCCGATGGGAAGATATTTTATCCAAATCTAGGAGAAATCTATTTGGCTGGTTTAAACATTGTAGCGGCCAAAGACAGGATCAACCAAAAGATCTCTCACTCCTTCAAAGACAAATTTACACTCTCGTTAATGTTGACCCGGCCCAAAAAAGTCAAGATCTATCTGACGGGAATGGTCAAATCCCCTGGGCCGTTGGCGGTCTATGATAGTTCTCGCGTTTCAGAGGTGCTGGCCCAAGCCGGCGGAATTGCCAGCGGGGGGTCGAATCGTTACATTTACATCAAACGACTTCAGGCAAATGGTCAGGAAACGGTTTTGCAGGCTGATCTTTTTGCCGCCTATAGGAGCCGAGATCTTTCCAAGGATATTCGTGTCCAATCAGGCGATATTATTGAGGTTCCAGATGCTAACAACGAACGGATCAGTCAGTTAGTTAGCGATGAAGCTGCCGACAAACTACTTTTTGAAGGTAAGGAATCATTTGTTTATGTTTATGGGGAGGTTGCTAAGAGCGGCCGGTTTGAGTATGTTCCTGGCAAACGACTTTCTGATTACATCAGTTTTGCTGGCGGACCTTCTGCTAGGTCATTGTTGAATGGAGTGACTGTGACTCGCAACCTAAATGGAAAAGCGGAAAAGCTTTTTGTCAATGCCTCCGACGTGATCTATAACGGCAATATGAAAAATGACATCGAGATTTATGGCGGTGATGTTATCAACGTGCCGGGGAATTTCTTCTATTTCGGCGATTTTGCCAGCTTTGCTAATACTGTTTTATTGGCCTTGACTTTATATGCCAGCGTTAGGAGTTATCGATAATTATGGCAAATCAGTTAATTGATGACGAGATCGACCTGAGGGACTATCTGGCCGTGATGGTAAAACGGTGGATGGTGATCGTATCCTGTGCTTTAGCTATAGCGGGAATTACCCTGGTGTACAATTTAATGCAAAAACCGGTTTATGAAGCGCAGGCGACAATTTTGGTCAGGTTAGGCGGTAGTAGCGCAGTGTCGCAATATGCCGGGTTTAGCACTATATTAGGGGATAGTTTCTCTTCTGGGGGGGGGAATCTTGGTGACATGACTGCAATAATCAAGAGCCGTGTGGTGGCGGAGAAAGTACTAGATGATCTCAGGTTGACCGAAAAAATCAATGGGTGGGACAACCCTAAAATAGATAGAAAATCATTGATCGGCGCAGTTCAAGGGATGTTAAAAAAACCAATAATTGAAGGGGGCCTAATTACTTTATCGGTGGAGTTTTCCGATAAAGAGCTTGTCGCTGATATTGTTAATGGATATCTGGATGCGCTTTCGTTTTATTGGAATAAATTAAATTCTACAGAAGCGAAAAGGAAAAAAGAATATATTGAAAGCCAATTGCCCCGTGTTGAAAATGATCTCAAATACGCTGAGCAAAAATATAAACAATTCACTTTATTGACAAAAGATGTCGGGGGGGTTGAGGTTGCTAGGCTTGCTAGGGAATTAGAGATCCAAAATAGTGTTTATTCCATGCTGCGTAAGGAATATGAATCCTCAAAGCTTGAAGAATCAAAAGAAATACCGCCATTTAATGTAATTGACAAGGCTCAAAAGCCTGAAGGTAAGTTGAAGCCAAAAACTTTATCAAATGCAAAAACCGGATTTCTGATGGGTTTGGTTATTGGACTATTTCTAGCTTTCTTCCTAGAATATTGGGAAAAAGGCTTTTCATCACCTGCAAATCCTGACAAGCATTGACAAACGTTGACTATCTGCTTATAATAGGTTTATGATCGTTGATGAGCAGGAGATATATACTCCGCAAGAAACCATTCAAATACTTAAGATTTCCGATTCGACTTTTCGTCGACTTATTCGCAAAGGCGTCATCAAAGCGGCAAAGATAGGCGGACAGTATCGCATTCTTGGTAGACATATTCTTCAATTATTGAACCCCAGTTTACCCGGTAAAGTCAAGAAAGCTTATAAAAAAGTAGTGAATGAATTTGAATAGGAGGATATGATGAAAAAACGTTTTTTCAATAACAAAGTAATCCTGGTTACCGGTGGTACCGGCTCTTTCGGAAAAAAATTTACTCAGATTATCTTAGATGAATATAACCCCAAAAAAATAATCATTTTTAGCCGGGATGAACTGAAACAATTTGAAATGGCGCAGCAGTTGGAAAAGCATAAAGATAAGGTTCGTTTTTTTATCGGTGATGTCCGAGATCGGGACCGGTTAATGCGGGCCTTTCACGGAGTTGATTATGTTGTTCATGCTGCAGCGCTAAAACAGGTGCCGGCGATGGAATATAATCCCTCTGAAGCGATAAAAACTAATGTGATGGGAGCCATGAATATTATTGATGTCGCCATCAATAGCGGAGTCATAAAGGTTGTTGCCTTGAGCACTGATAAGGCCTGCAACCCGATTAATCTTTATGGTGCAACCAAGCTTTGTTCCGATAAATTATTTGTGGCCGCTAATTCTTATTCCGGTGAAAACGGGACAAAATTTGCCGTAGTCCGCTACGGTAACGTGGTTGGTAGTCGGGGCAGTGTGGTGCCATTTTTTCGGGAAAAAGCCAAGACTGGGGTCTTGCCGATCACTGACAAAAGAATGACCCGTTTTTGGATTACTCTAGAGCAGGGAGTTCGTTTTGTG
>MEUF01000007.1:11454-11823 GCA_001771615.1 candidate division WOR-1 bacterium RIFOXYB2_FULL_48_7 | reverse complement strand
TGTATGGCGGAGAACTTTTTGTTCCCAAAATTCCTAGTATGAATATTATGGATTTTGCCAAGGCTATTGCTCCGAAATGCCGGACAGAAATAGTCGGGATCCGTCCAGGTGAGAAGCTTCATGAAGTGATGATTTCTTCTGATGACGCACGCAATACGATTGAACTTGGCGATTGTTATGTGATTCAGCCAGCTTTTAACTGGTGGTCTAAAAACAATCACAATAAACATAAAAAAGTTGCGGAAAACTTTTGTTATAGCAGTGATAACAACACTCAGTGGTTGACCATTCCTGATCTGCAAAAGATGATTAAGGAGTAGTAAATTGAAGCCTATCCCTTACGCCACACAATGGATTGATGAGGAAGAT
>MEUF01000007.1:9555-11394 GCA_001771615.1 candidate division WOR-1 bacterium RIFOXYB2_FULL_48_7 | reverse complement strand
ATTGTGGAGTTAAATATGCTGTAGCTTTAAACTCAGGGACCTCGGCTTTACATGCCGCTTGTTTTGCGGCAGGAATCTCCGGCCAAAGTGAAGTAATTTCTTCTCCAATTACTTTTGTCGCTACTGCTAATGCTGTCCTTTATTGTGGCGGTAAGCCGGTTTTTGTCGATGTTCAGCCGGACACCATCAATATTGACCACTCTAAAATATCGGAAAACTTTACTTCGGCGACCAAGGCTATAATCCCAGTCCATTTTGCTGGATATCCGGCAGCTTTAACTGAAATCCAGGAAATTGCCAAAAAGCATAATTTAGTGGTGCTTGAAGACGCGGCTCATGCTTTCGGGGCCGAATATCGTGGGGCAAAAATTGGTTCGTGTTGCTATTCGGATATGGCCATTTTAAGCTTTCACGCTGTTAAGCATATTACTACTGGTGAAGGGGGCATGGTAACAACCAATAATGAAAGCTATTATAAAAAACTGCTGATGTTTCGCACTCACGGGATAACCAGAGATCCGAGCCTACTGAGCAACAAAACTGAGGGCCCCTGGTATTATGAGATGCAGTCCTTGGGATTTAATTATCGCTTAACAGATTTCCAGTCAGCCCTAGGCATACAACAGCTGAGAAAACTTGACCAGTTTATTGCCGCCCGGCGACGAATAGTGACGCTTTATAAAGCAGCGTTCAAAAACCTTTCTGGCCTGACCATGCTAAATGAAAACGAAACAATTGCCAAATCGGCTTGGCATATTTTTCCGATAATGGTTAGAACCAAACGACGGGCAAAATTCGAGCTTTTGCGTCAAGCGGGGATAGGTGTTAACGTTCATTATTTGCCGGTTTATCTGCAGCCTTATTACCAAGGCCTGGGCTACTTGCCGGGACTATGTCCCATTGCCGAAAAATATTATAGTCAGACGATAACTCTTCCCTTATATCCCAAAATGAGTGATGCTGAAGTGCAATATGTTATTGATCAGGTAAAAAAGGTTGTGGCCGATGGGTAGAATTGCTTTAGGTACAGTTCAATTTGGTCTCGACTACGGCATAAACAATAGCCGGGGACAAGTTTCCAAAGACGAGGTTTTTTCTATTTTGGACTTAGCTCGGGAAGCAGGCCTTGATATGTTGGATACTGCTTATGGCTATGGTTCGAGCGAACGAGTATTAGGTGAATATATTAGAAAGAAAAAAGCGGATTTCAAGCTTATCTCCAAGTTGCCTAAAGGTTCTGCCTCAGAAACTAGGGAGTTCGCATACGATTCTCTAAAAACCCTGGGAATTGCTACCTTCTACGGATATTTGGTGCATGATCTCCCTTCTTTTCTTGCGGATCCTTTTATCTGGCAGCACTTACAGGCCCTAAAAAGGGCACAGAAAACTGTTAAAATTGGTTTTTCTCTCTATTATCCAGAAGAATTGGACCTCCTTTTAGAGAAAAATATTGATTTTGACCTGGTCCAGGTTCCTTATAGTATTTTTGATCGAAGGTTTGAATCTAAATTTCCTCTTTTAAAAGATCGGGGAGTAGAAATTCATGTCCGATCCGTATTCCTGCAAGGGTTGTTATTCAAAAATTCGGCCGATTTGAGTGAAAAATTTGCGCAAATTAAAGATAAAATACTGCAGCTGGCTTTGCTGGCTAGGGAGGCTGCAGTATCCAGAGCTTCACTATGCTTGAATTTTGCCTTGTTAAACCAAGAGATTGATCGAGTGCTGGTTGGGGTGGATAGTAGAGAAAACTTTCAGGAAATTGTTGATTCACTTAATGACTATTCTAAAGTAGATAAAATCCGCTCTCAATTATTACCGTTGCGTGAGGATGATTTGGGC
>MEUF01000007.1:1504-9529 GCA_001771615.1 candidate division WOR-1 bacterium RIFOXYB2_FULL_48_7 | reverse complement strand
GCAGGTTAAAGTGCGCAGCGTAAAGGAAGAGGTATAAGCATGGGGAAATCACAAGACTTATATAAGAAAGCTAAAACAATAATTCCGGGTGGTACCCAATTGTTATCAAAGCGACCAGAGATGTTTTTGCCGGAACAATGGCCGGCCTATTACAAAAAAGCTAAAGGGATTACGGTTTGGGATTTGGATGGGAACAAGTATATTGATATGGGAATTATGGCGATTGGTGCCAGCTCTTTGGGTTATGCTAATCCGGAAGTGAGCAAAGCAGTAAAAATAGCGATTAATCAGGGCTGCATATCCAGTCTAAACAGCTACGAAGAGGTCCTTTTGGCCGAGAAGTTAATTGCTTTGCACCCTCACATGGAGATGGTTCGCTTTGCCCGGACAGGGGGAGAAGCAGATTCGGTGGCTGTTCGAATTGCTCGGGCGGCCAGTGGTAAATCAAAAGTTGCTGTTTGTGGTTATCACGGCTGGCATGACTGGTATTTGGCGACCAATATTAGTGATTCCGATAATTTAAACGATATTTTATTGCCTGGGTTGAGCCCAGTTGGCTTGCCTATTGAATTAAAAGGGACTACTTTACCTTTTCACTACGGAAAAATCGCAGAGCTAGAAGCTATTGTGAAAGAAGAGGGGGATAAAATCGGGGTGATTGTGGTCGAGGTCCAAAGGGGAAAGCAGGCCGATGTGGATTTTTTAAAAAAAGTCCGGGAAATTGCTAATCGTATTAAAGCGGTTTTAATCTTTGATGAGGTTTCTTCTAGTTTTCGCCTGGCTATTGGGGCGCTATACAAACTTTATAACTTAGAACCGGATATAGTAGTGATTGGGAAGGCTTTGGGAAATGGGCATCCTATCGCGGCGATTTTGGGTAAAAGGAATGTTATGGAAGCGGCCCAAAAATCTTTTATCAGCAGCAGCTATTGGACGGAGCGGGTGGGGTTTGTTGCCGCCCTAAAAACTATAGAGCAATTTGAAAAACATAATGTAGTGGAATATTTAAAAGACCTAGGACAGCATATGGATGCCGGGCTTAATAATATATTTAAAGACCTCGATCTAGCAATTGAAAATGTGGGGATGATCCCGGTTCCGGTTTTGGCAATTCACGAAGAGAATCCTTTAATGATTAAGACTGTTTATACGCAAGAGATGCTCAAAAAAGGTTATTTAGCGACTAATCTTACCTATTTGTCTTTTGCTCACACTCACCAAATAATTGATAAATATTTGCAAGTTGCCCATAAGGTCTTTAAAGAGATTAAAAGAGCCATAATGAATAGAACCCTTAGTGACCAATTAGACGGCCCCGTTTGTCATTCCGGGTTTCAGAGGCTAACTTAAATGAATGGAGAAAAAGCCAGTGTAATTATCCAGGCTAGAATGGGGTCCACCAGGCTTCCAGGCAAAGTGATGAAACAAATACTCGGAAAACCGTTGTTGTTTTATTTGTTAGAACGGCTTAAACAGTGTCAAAACGTTAAACAAGTCATAGTTGCCACAACTGATTCGCCTCAGGACTGTGTTATTGCTGAATATGTTGACAAGTGCGGGATTGCGGTCTTTCGCGGCAGCGAGAACGATGTTCTTGACCGTTATTACCAGGCGGCAAAAGTTTTTCACCTGGGGACAATCGTTCGGGTCACGTCTGATTGTCCTTTGCTTGACCCTGATGTTACCGATAGTGTAATTAAATATTTCCTTGATCGTGGGAGCCTTGACCTGATCAATACGGGGCAAAGTTACCCCGAAGGCTTTGACACGGAAGTGTTTTCTTTTGCGGCGCTGGAAAGGGCTTGGCAAGCTGCCAGGCTAAAATCAGAACGAGAGCATGTGACATCATATATTTGGAATAACCGAGATCAGTTCAGGACGAAAACGCTTGAATATCAGCAAGATCTATCCTTCCTCCGTTTAAGTGTTGATGAAGAGGCAGATTTTGAGGTTGTCAAGTTCATAATGGAGGAGCTTTATCAGCCCGGACAGCTTTTTAAATTGGCTGACATACTCAGGTTATATGAGCGAGAGCCAGCCGTCTTCAAAAAAAATATCAATATTGTCAGAAACGAAGGCTATCTCAAATCGATCGCCAAGGACAGATTGTTAACATTATGATGAAAGATATTATTCAGATAGGAGATCGTCGCATTGGTAATGGAGAGCGCTGTTTTATCATTGCCGAGGCTGGAAGCAATCATGACCAGCGTTATGAGCAGGCGGTAGAACTGATCAAAGTGGCTGCGGCCGCCGGCGCTGATGCGGTCAAGTTCCAGGTCTTTACCGCTGGTAAGATTGCTGCCAGAACAACTGATCGAATAGCGTCATTGGCCGAAGACAAATTTAATGCGTACGGCAAGGATCTTTATGAACTGTACAAAAAACTGGAGATACCTCGCGACTGGCTCCCGCAGCTGCAAAAAATAGCGGCTGAACTTGGGATCATGTTTTGTTCTACCCCTTTTGATGAAGAGGCTGTTGCTGAACTGGAGCTGCTCAACATTCCATTCTATAAGATCGCTTCGTTTGAGCTGGTCCACTTGCCGTTGATCAAATGCATCGCCCGGACCGGAAAACCAGTCGTTTTATCTACAGGCATGGCTACGCTCGAAGAAATCGACGATGCGGTCTCGGTCCTGACGGCAGCCGACTGCCGGCAATACGCCTTGTTGCATTGTGGGATCGAGTACCCTCCCCGGATGGAGGATATTCATCTGGCGGCAATGGATACGATGCGCCAGCGATATTCTTGCCCAATCGGTTATTCAGATCATACACAGGGTATTACTATCCCGATTGCCGCGGTTGCCAGGGGAGCGACGATCATTGAAAAGCATTTTACTATTAGTAATGATCTGCCTGGGCCCGACCATAAGTATGCCTTGATGCCGGCTGAGCTTAAAGCAATGGTCGAAGCGATCCGAGATGTGGAAAAAGCGATCGGCAGACCGGAGAAACGGCCGGTTGAACGAGAAATGGTCTATTTGCAAAGAGGGCGACGTAGCTTGTTTGCCGCTGTTGATCTGAAAAAAGGATCAACAATAACCAGGGAAAGCGTTGCTATCCTTCGGCCGGGCAGCGGCCTGATGCCCAAATATCTTGACGAAATAATTGGAAAAAAGGTTAAGACCGATATCGCTGTCAACGAGCCATTGACCCGGGAAAAATTAGAGCAGTGATGAAACCGAAATTATTGATCTCGACTTATGGCGGACATAAACTTGGCGCCGGTCACGTATTTCGCGATCTGGAACTGGGCAAATGCTTGATGGATAAAATGATGATTATGTTCCATACAGACGGGGCGAGTAAGGCAGCGGAAATCTTGCGTCAACGTGGAATCAGGCATATTCAGACGGGCAGTCTTCAATCTGCGATCGCCCGTCTAAAACCAATGATGTTGCTTTACGATAGGCCGTATAGTTTAGGCCCAATGGAAGAGCTTGGAATAGCTCGAGTGCGCACCGTGGCTTTGGATTATTTCTACTATCAGGACAAGCGAATTAATGCGATTGTTAATATTATGAATCATTATGACCGGCAGCATAAAGGGTCGACGACAGTTTTTGAGGGAGTAAAATACGCGATCATTCGTAAAGAGATACTGCAACGGCGCCGCAAACGAAAGCCGATTGCCCACCGGGTCAAGAACGTGCTGGTGACTTTTGGTGGGGCGGATCCGCGGAACAATACCAAACAGACGATCGACTTATTGAACGACCTGCCTGAAGAGCGGTTAAATATTACGATCGTGATTGGACCCATCTTTAGGAAGGGCCTGGAAAGATCTATTAAACTAATGCTGAAAAACGGACCTCATAAATTCTTCATTAAAAAACGAGTCTTGAACATGGCCGATTTAATGGCCAGGACAGATCTGGCATTTTGCGGCGCCGGGACGACAATGATGGAGCTCTTGACCATTGGCTGTCCCGTCGTTGTCCTGCCGCAAAACGAACAAGAAGCAGCCTTGGCAAAAAATATTGGCAGGGCGGGAGCATTGTTGTTTTTGGGCCAGGCCTATGATTTGGCCACGGCCAAAAAGAAGATTGAGGCACTGTTGAAGAATTATCCGGCTAGAAAAAAGTTAGCAGCAATCGGTCGCAAGTATTTCGATGGGCGCGGAAAAGAGCGAATCAGGGCAATTCTCCTGAAGGAGTTAAAAAGTGGTCGATAAGAAGCGAATAATGTTTGTTGGCGCAGGCTCCCATCAGTTGAAAGGTATTGAAAGAGCAAAAACTATGGGGCTAAATGTAATAGCGACTGATGGGAATGCCAATGCGCCCGGACTGAAGCTGGCGGATGCTCCATATGTCGTAGATGTAAAGAATGAGAAGGCAAATCTGCAGATTGCGCGCGACCAAAAAATAGATGGCGTGGTAACGATCGCCTCTGAAGTCAGTGTTAGGACTGTGGCGGTGATTGCTGATACGCTTGGCCTGCCGGGGATCAGCCCGGCTGTTGCCGGCCGCTCGACCGACAAAGGATTGATGCGTCAAGCTTTTCACGACAACAATGTTCCGTCACCCAGGTCCTTCTCTATATTCAAGCTAGCGGAATTGGTGGCGGCGATTAGAGAGATTGGCTATCCTTTTGTGATAAAACCGGCCGATAACGCCGGCAGCCGCGGCGTAAAAATGGTCGTCAATCCCGCCGAGGTTGATGAGTCTTATAGGCAAGCCTTGCTTAATTCCACAAGTGGAAAAGTATTGGTGGAAGAATTTCTGGATGGGGTAGAGGTCAGCGTCGAAGCTTTTATTTATAACGGGGAGATCAAGATAATCACGCTTTCCGACAAGATTAGGACGGGCCCGCCTTATTTGCTTGATACTGCTGTTCTTTTTCCTTCTATAAGAAGTGCAGCCGAACAGCGGGCGATCATTGATGTTGCAATCAGCGCAATCAAAGCAATCGGAATAAATATTGGACCGGTTCATATGGAACTGATGATGACCAGCAAGGGGCCAGTACCTGTAGAGTTGGCGGCGCGCGGACCGGGTTTTAAGGTTTTTACTGATATCATGCCGATGATCACTGGTATCGATCTGGTGGGTGCGCAGATATTGGCCTCTCTTGGAGAGGCGCCGCAGCTTACTAGGACTCAAAATCTGGCGGCTGTCATTAAGTTTTTTGAAGCCGTTGACGGGAATGTAAGAAAAATTACCGGGCTGAAAGAGGCCCAAAAGATTCCTGGTATTTATGAGCTGGAACTCTATGTGCGTGAGGGGGAGCGAACTCGAACCTTAACCTGCGGTGCCGATCGAATTGGTCATGTTATTGCTATAGCTCCGACTAGAGAAGAAGCGGAAAAAATCGCGGCTGATGCAGAAAAGACGGTTAAACTCGAACTTGAGCTTGAAGGAGGCAAATAGCGTGGATGACAGAGACAAACAGATAATCAACGATAGATACTCGAACCGGCTCCAACAGTACGGAGACGATATAAAAACCATGGCTTCTGGGACTCCCGAGCGCCGCCAGATAAGATTTGATGTCCTTTCGCAGGTGGGGAATATGGCAGGAGCGTCTGTCCTGGATATCGGCTGCGGCTTCGGCGATTTCTACCAGTATTTAAAGGACAGAGATATTAGGGCTAAATATACCGGATACGATATAAATGGCGATCTGATAAAAATATGTCGGAATAAATTCCCTGAAGCCGACTTTGAAGTGAAAGATATTCAAAAAGATACTATCTTCGAAAAGTTTGATTTTGTGTTCTCATCGCAGACATTCAACAACAAGCTGCAATATGATGATAATGAAAAGGTCATAAAGGATGTTTTGAAGAAAGCATATGATATTTGTACGGACAGAGGCGGGGTCGCTGTCGACATGATAACAAGTTATGTCGATTTTAAGGAGGCCAGGCTACATTATTACAAGCCCGAAGAGATATTCAGTTATTGCAAAACCCTGACTAAACGAGTGGTGTTGCGCCACGATTATCCGCTTTTTGAATTTGCTGTTTATATGTACAAGGATTTTAAGGGATGGGGGAAGAATGACACCAAATAAGACATTGTTTGTTGCCGTATCTGTAGATGCGGACGATGACGGTTACGATAGGCATTCTTCTTTGCCGGGGGAAAAAGTTTCCTGGACAGGAGTTGAGAAGGGGATTCCTTTGCTAATTGAAACCCTGGCCGGTTACAGGGATTCCGGAGGATGCCCTGTAAAATATACCTGGTTTGTCAGGTGTGACGCGCAGCTTAAGCAACTTTATGGTAACGAAGCGCATTTATTTGAGCAGTTTGAGCCCCTCTGGGCCGAAAGAAGTATCGTTGGAGATGAAATAGCCTGGCACCCGCATCTTTATGACCATGATGCTGGTTTGATCAATGACAATGTGGCACTGTCAAAGTTGCTAAGGAATAGTTTCAGCGCGGTGGACAAAAATAAATATAATATAAGAACCTCAAGATTGGGCAGGTCTATCTGCAACAACTCTCTTATGTTCGTGCTGGGGGAATTAGGGATTAGGACGGATTCGACCGCCATGCCTGGCAAGGTGAAAAAAGACGAGTTCAATATGATCGATTGGTCGAGCACCCCTGAACAACCTTTCAAACCCTCATATAATGATTACCGGGTGCCCGGTGCCAATCAAACTGGCCTCCTTGAAGTGCCGATGTCGATGATCAGCACGCAGGCCTCATATGACAGAACGCCGATCAAAAGATATATCAACCTTTCTTTTAAGAATGATTTGATCGAACGGGCACTGCGCAATTTTGTGAGAGAAAATGATCTTCTTGTCTCAATAATGCACCCATCCGAAGTTGTGATTAAATGCGAGCATCCGCTGCTTTCTTTTGAAAAGAAAGATGTCAAAAGAAACATGGATGCGATTATGGATGAATGCCTCAGGGTGGACAAGTCCGTCAGGTTTATAACAATAAATGAGGTCAACTCTCTGGTTGAAAAAGGTGTAATAAATGCCGCGAACAATTGATATCAAAAGAAGTTTGGAAATGAAGCTTGCTGCGATGCATAACAGGAAGCATTGTATTCTGGTAAGCAGAGGGGCGACGGCGATCTATCTGGCGCTAAAAGCATTTGGATATAAAAGGGGCAAGGTTGCCTTGCCTTCCATGCTCTGCATGAGCCCAGCAAATGCTGTAATGTATGCCGGATTAAAACCAGTGTTTATTGACATTTCTCTTTCTGATTTTAACATGGAAGTAAAGTCCCTAAAGAAGGCAATAGAGAAGAACCAGAATGTTGTTGCGGTCATTCTGCCTCATATTTATGGCCAGCCAGGGGATATTGATGAGATCGTCACCCTCTGCAAAAAACACAATATTAGACTGATCGAGGATGCGGCCCAGGCATTGGGAGGTTCTTATAAGGGCAGTCCGTTAGGGGCGTTCGGAGATATTTCCATCTTAAGCTTTGGACACACCAAGATACTTGATTGTGGTGGTGGGGGCGCCTTATTGTTCGATGATGATAGATATTTTCAGCTCATTAACGCGCTGATCAGAAAATTGCCATCTAAAATAAGAGGCTACAGGCAGCTGCAAGAAAAATATTCGAAAAAATACTATGCATTAGCTAATATCGTAAGAAGAGATCCCAAAAAAGCTGGATTGTATTCTGTTTTCCCGCAAACATTCAAAAATCTTTATTTATTCAAGGAACTGGACAGTAAGGTACTAAATGATATCCGGTCTTCGTTGAATGGGCTTCAAAAGATAGTGAAAACGAGGAACGAGAATGCCGCCCTATACAGCAAGTTGCTTAACCACCCCCTGATCATCCAGCCTAAATACAAAGAAAAAGGAACATTTTGGCGATATTCTTTTTTAGTAAAAGGTGGCAGGCAGCATGAACTTGCGCAGTTAATAAGAGAAAAAGGAGTGGCTGTCAGCAACTGGTACCCACCGCTGCACTTAATGTATCGAAAAAAACCGGCAAAACTCAAGAATGCCGAATATTTGGGCGACCATGTTTTTAATCTCTGGGTCGATGAATCGATTAGCAAAGCAGCGATTAGACGCAACTGTGATCTGTTTATAA
>MEUF01000007.1:0-1461 GCA_001771615.1 candidate division WOR-1 bacterium RIFOXYB2_FULL_48_7 | reverse complement strand
AATGTACTCTTCGGGACGGCAGTTATGCCATCGACTATCAATTCACTGCCGAAGATACGGCGATAATCTGCACTGGACTGGAAGCGGCCGGTTTCGACCTGATCGAGATTGGTCATGGGTTGGGATTGAATGCTTCGTCGATAAAGCATGGTCTGGCCGCGGCCAGCGACGAAGCTTATCTCGAGGCGGCTTCCGGCGTTTTGAAAAAAGCGCATTTCGGGTTTTTCTGTATCCCCGGCATTGCCCGGCTGGAAGATGTTGATTTGGCGGCAAAATATAAGACCGGTTTTATCCGGGTTGGCACCAATGTGACGGAGGTTGAACAGGCGGAGCCGTTCATCAAGCGGGCGAAAGAACACGGTATCACCGTATTTTCCAATTTGATGAAGTCGTATGCCGTGCCGATCGACGATTTTATGAAGAAGGTTGAACTTTCAGTGCGATATGGCGCCGATGTGGTCGCGGTCGTTGATTCGGCCGGCGGCATGCTGCCGGAAGATGTTAAGACCTATGTCGCCCGCATTAAGCAAGAGCTGGGCGCGACCGTCGATTTCCACGGGCATAATAATCTGCATCTGGCGGAGGCGAATTCCTTGGAAGCGGTCAGGGCGGGAGCGACGATCGTCGATTCATCCCTGCAGGGGATGGGCCGGAGTGCCGGCAATGCCCAGACGGAACTGCTGGTGATCTTACTGGAAAAGCTTGGTTACCGGACCGGCATCGATCTGTATAAGGCGATGGACATGGGAGAGAAGATCGTTAAGCCGATGATGGGAGGCGATAAAGGCGTCGATCCGATTAGCGCTATGCTGGGCGCGGCCCAGTTCCATTCCAGTTATCTGAAGATTGTCGAACGAATTGCTAAGAAGTATCAGGTTGATATTCGGGAGTTGATTGCTAAGGTCAGTGAGATCGACCGAATCAAAGTGACCGAAGAATTGGCGGAGAAGGTGGCAAAAAGCCTTCCAAGTCGCGGCCCGTTTGGCGGCTTGATCTGGAATATTAATCTTGATTTCCGTGAAATAGTTGAACAATACGATGCCTTGCCAAATAAGGCAAAAGCGATCGCGGCAGAAATGGTGGCGATCGGCAAGAAAACGGGTAAACAGACGATCTTTACCATTGCTGGGAGTGCCAATAAGTGGAAAGAAAATACGACTTTCCCTTTTATCAGACAGAACGCGGTTCATATAATCGGCAACGCCGAAGTCGCCGATAACGATCAGGCGGTGGAGATCGCCAAAGCGATCGATGGGCAAGTTGATTTTATTCTGGTTGACTTTGGCCGGGTCGATATGCCTGGGCTGGTTACCAAAGCGGTCAAGCAAAGCCAGGTTTTGGTTTATAACGATGCCGATGCCCAGGTTAACGCAGTCGACGCACTAGCCGCGCAACTTATCCCTGATCTAGCCGGCAAAACCGTGTTGATCAACGGACACAGTTTATTGGCGGAAAAATTGG
>MEUF01000006.1:8248-24615 GCA_001771615.1 candidate division WOR-1 bacterium RIFOXYB2_FULL_48_7 | reverse complement strand
CCGCCTCAATGCCGCCTAAAATCTTGATTTTAGAAGCGTCATATGAAGAGTTGTCTTTTTGTTTTACCATTATCAAACTCCTCCGTTGGGTTTAAATCGAATATCAATTATTACTTCGGCCCCGGCCTGATTGTTAAATTTCATCACTATTTCATTCTTCAAAAAGTTTAATTCCTGGGCCCAGGTCGGTGTTGAGGTCGAGACATGCAACACCCGATCCTTGATTTTTATTGCTTCGGTGTTTTTCCCGATTCTTTCATCGACAATTTTCTGCCAGATATCCAACTGACGGCAGGCGTTGACCGTTCTAACCATATCAGGAGAAAAATGTTTGAGAATATTCCCCAACTGCTCGGGCATTTAGGCCGCCTCTTGGGTCCTGATCGGCATCACCAGATATAAATAATCATCTCCACCATCTGGCCGGATGACTCCGGGGCTCAAGCCCTCACCCAACTCGATGGCGACATTATCGCTCTCCACAACCGATAAGACATCGTTAATCAATCTAACATTAAAAGAGACCCGAGCCTTTTCTGTCCCCTTGATTTCTGCTTCAATTACTTCTTCAATGCTGCCAACATCCGGCGTATGGGCGGAAATGGTAATTTTCCCGCCCTTTACCTCAAAACTTGTCACATTAGCAGAACCGGAGGCGATGACCGCCGCCCTCTCCGCTGAGCGATGTAATTCTTCGGTCTTGACTAATACACGTGTTGAAAACTTCTTGGGGATAACCTGCTTATAATCAGGAAATTGTCCCTGAATAAGGCGTGAAACAATATAAACATCATGAAAATTAAAGCTTATTTGTTCGTTAGAAATAGTTACTTTGACCTGGCCATCTTTATTGCTGTCAATTAATTTCACCAACTCCTGAAGCGCCCTGGCCGGAACAATTGCGTTAACAGCAACATCAGCCAGATTGGCGACCTTAGAGCCGCTTTTTGCCAGGCGATAACCGTCGGTGGCAACAAGCCTGATGTTTGAGCTCTCGCCACTGATTGGTGATTTTCCGGTCTCAATCATCACGCCGGTTAAAGTATATTTATCTTCACTGCTGGAAACGGCAAATATGGTCTGCTTAATCATTTTACTAAGAACTTTTGCCTCAAGGCTAAAGCTTTTGCCATCTTTGACCTTTGGCAGGACCGGAAATTCATCTGGCGGCAGAGAATGAAGATTGAATTGTGATTTATCGTATGTAATTTTTACTTGTCTATTCTCACTGACTTTAAAAGTGACGGTTGTTTCTGGTAGTTTTGAGACAATCCCACTCAAAGTTTTCGCTGGTAATAGAAATGAACCCTCTTTTTGCGTTGTCGCTTTGACGGAGAGCTCCATACCCATTTCCAAATTGTTAGCCGATAACTTTACGCCAGACTTCCCGATTTCAAAAAGAATGTTTGCAATGATCGGCAAAGCGCTTCTTGTGGTAACAATTTTTTCAACTGCCCCTACCCCGCTTTGTAAGTCCCTTTTTTCACAAGTAAATTCCATTTTCCACCCCTTTCCCCTTATTCACAGCTCTTATTATTATAATATATTTAAAATAGTAGTAAAAGAGGCTGTTAATATGTTAACAACGCAAATTTACCGCACAAATCCAACAAAAAGAAACAAGAAATAAACACAGGCCACCCGAGAAGCTTGTTAATAAATCAAATCTTATAAGTTTTGCACAGGCTGGGCTGTGTATTTCTTGGCTGTGATTTTCAGGCTTCTGACCGCTTCATCCAAGGCAGGATTTGTCTTCAGGTCCCCTCTAATTTTTTCACAGGCATGAAGAACCGTTGTGTGATCGCGACCGCCAAATTCGGTGCCAATTTTTGGCAATGATGCCCCGGTCAACTCCCGCGAAAGATACATGGCGACCTGGCGGGCATTAACAATATCTTTGGTTCGGATTTTAGCTGACAGGTCATCTTGCCCAACTTTAAAGAAGTCGGCAGTAAGTTTTTTAATCATTTCAATGGATAGGTTGGTTTTCTCGTTCTGTGGGGATAAAATATCGCGGATAACATGTTCAACCAGGGGCTGCGAAATTTCTTTCCCCGTTAACGAGGAAAAGGCCACCACCCTAATAAGTGCCCCCTCAAGCTTGCGAATGTTGGAGGCGATTTTTTCAGCAATAAAATTAAGTATTTCATCAGGCACAACGATGCCGCTTAATTCGGCTTTCTTTTTCAGAATGGCGATCCTTGTTTCCAGGTCCGGCGCTTGAAGGTCGGCGGTCAGTCCCCACTCAAAGCGGGAGCGCAAGCGCTCCTCCAGGGTGGTCATTTCTTTGGGTGGACGATCAGAGTTGACGATGATCTGTTTATTCGATTCATACAGGGCATTAAAGGTGTGAAAAAACTCTTCCTGGGTCCGTTCTTTACCGGCAATAAATTGAATATCATCAATCATCAAGACATCAATATTGCGAAATTTATTCCTAAATTGGATTGTCTTATCATCTCGGATTGAGTTGATCAGTTCATTGGTAAACATTTCGGAGGAAGTATATAGAATTTTGGCCCGAGGATTGGTTGCCAAGACACGATGGCCAATAGCTTGCATGAGGTGTGTTTTGCCCAGGCCCACCCCGCCATACAGGAAAAACGGGTTATAGGCATTGGCCGGACTTTCGGCCACCGCCAGTGCGGCTGCGTGGGCAAAGCGGTTGCCATGGCCAACAACATATGTTTCAAAGGTGTATCTCTGGTTAAGCTGAAGGGCGCCAGAGTGGATTGGTTTTCGAATGGTCGGCTCAACATTATGGGCCGGATCAAATGGCGGGGTTTGAAAAAGGCTTTCCGGGCCCACAACAAAGGCGACGGTCGTGACTTCCAGCCCCAATTGGCGCAGCTCCTGTTCTAACAAGGTCAGGCAATGCTTGGAGAGCCAGTTTTTAACCACTTCGTTTGGCACGGCTGCTTCAAATCTGCCGTCGACAAAGGAGAGAGGCTTGGTGGAAGAAATCAAGGTTTCATAAATCGGCCGGTTAAGGCTTTTCTCCATAGCCGGGACGACTTCACTCCAAATAGAATTTAAATCTAAAATTTCTGACATGGAAATATCTTTTTTCGCAAGGCGAAGAATGAGTATAACACGGGGTGTTGCCAGGTGGCAAGTTGACAGCCAGTCAGCTAAAAAGTATAATAATAGCGACACAAACGAGGTGTGAACATATGAAGCAGACATTTCAACCAAAAAAGAAAAGCCGACAGACGACACACGGTTTTCTCGTCAAGATGAGGACAAAAGGTGGGCGTCGGGTTATAAAAAACAGGAGAAAAAAGGGAAGAGCGAGGCTTGCTCCCTAAAGAAAATAGAATTTGTAGCGGAGAACGGATCAAGGAGATTTTAAGCGCTAAACAACTTCATCTCTCCACGCCAGAACTCAAAATTGTAGCCCAAAAATCAGACACCCCCTACCCTAGACTGGCTGTTATTTGCTCGAAGAAAATAGGCAACGCCGTGACTAGAAACCGTTGGCGAAGAAGAGTAAGGGGCCTGTGGCTTAAAAAAACGCATAACAAAGCCAAAAATATTGATTTTGTGATTATTGCTAAATGTGAAAATATTGATAACGATTTGGTTGGGAAGGCCATAGAAAAGGTTGTAAATGCGGGATCTAATAGTTAAAATTATTGATTTTTATCAGAAAAACTTATCACGCCTCAATGGAGCCACATGCAGACATTATCCATCATGTTCTGAGTATTCAAAACAATCAGTGGTAAAATATGGCGTAATAAAGGGAATAATATTATCTATTAGGCGAATTATGCGGTGTAACCAATGGTTTCCTGGTGGATATGATCCGGCATAAGTGTTCCACGTGGAACATTGTTTCACGTGAAACAAAGGGAGGAAAATAGATGGCTTGGTTGTCAAATATAATGCTTGAGATTCTAAAGGTGTTTTACTCGATTGGTGGGGCCAATTATGGCCTGGCAATCATTTGGCTTACTGTTGCGGTTAATATGGCGCTTTATCCGCTGACGCTTCAGTCGATGGTGCAGATGGCTGCCATGCAGCGTGTTCAGCCAAAATTAAAGAAAATTCAAGATAAATTCAAGGATGAGCCACAAAAACTTCAGAAGGAAATGATGGATTTGTACAAAAGTGAGGGGGTCAATCCGCTGGGAGGGTGCTTCCCGCTGTTATTAAAAATTCCCTTGTTCCTGGCTTTGTTTTTTGCCTTGCAAAGCAAGGAGTTTATGGTGTTGATAGGAGAGGGCTCCTCGTTTCTCTGGTTAGGAAATTTGGCCAAGCCTGATCCAACAAATATTATGCCGGTATTAATTGGGGTAACAATGTGGTTGACGCAGAAATCAATGCCTCAACAGCCCGGGACCAATCAGGCTATTATCATGTGGGTAATGCCAATATTTATTGTGATGGTTAGTATTCCGTTTCCGTCCGGTGTCCAGTTGTATTGGGTGATATCAAACTTAATTGCCTGGGCCCAGCAGCAGTATATAATGTCGATTAAAATACCAAAAGGAGAAAAAGCATGAAAAGCATAAAAATGAAAGGTAAAAATGTTAATGAGGCGACAGAGGCGGCGGCGGCTGTCTTGGGGGTGAGCAAGGATGCGCTTGAGGTGAGGGTGATTTCTGAGGGAAAGGCTGGAATGATGGGATTGATTGGTGGAGAAGAGGCCGAGGTTGAGGCGACTGTGCGTGAAGGGCTTAAGGCCGAAGCGGAGCAGGTGCTACAGACAATATTGGATAAAATGGGATTTCTTGCTATGGCTGAAGGGGTAGAGGAAGGGGAGGGGGTCAAGCTGAATGTTAAGGGCGAAGATATGGGTAGAATTATTGGTAAAGAGGGGAATATGCTGCGCTCTTTGGAGATTGTTGTATCAACAATATTAATGAAGATTATGGGAAAAAGATATAGGGTGTCTATTGATGCTGGCGAATACAAACTTAAAAGAGAAAAGGCGCTTGAGCGCCTTGCCAAGGACGTTGCGGATGAGGTTGAAAGCACAAAACAAGAGAAGTCAATGCCGCCAATGTCGCCGGGTGATCGCAGGGTAATCCATACATATCTTTCTGAGAGGGCTGGGATTAAAACATTTAGTAAGGGCGAGGGGAAGGAGCGACGGTTGGTTATTGCGCCGGCCGACTAAATGTTTCACGTGGAACATTCTTATGCGGCAATTTGATGATACAATAGCCGCGATCGCTTCGCCGCTTGGTCGGGGTGGGGTTGGGGTTATCAGGATTTCCGGCTCACGGGCTCGAGATATTTTCAATAAAGTTACTAATTATAAAGACGAGCTTCAACCGCGCTACGCAACGCTTGTATCCATCATTGATAATAACAATACAATTCTCTTAGATAAGGCATTGGTCATATATTTTCCAATGCCGAATAGTCTAACTGGAGAAGATGTTATTGAGTTACAATGCCATGGTGGGGTTAGGTTGTTAAGAGAAATATTGGGGCTTATTATTCAGGAGGGTGGTCGGGGGGCTGAACCAGGCGAATTCCTGCAAAGGGCATTTCTGAATGGCAAGATATCCTTGGATCAAATAGAGGGAATCATCGATCTTATTAATGCCAATTCAAGGCGGGGGATAGCGGCTGCGGCGGGCAATATGAAGGGTGAATTAAACGCGGCAATAAAGCGACTGGGAAGCGATGTCTTGCAATTGGCCATGAAAATAGAGGCGGAAATCGATTTTCCGGATGATATCAAAAATAATCAGGCAGCTATTTTAGATATTATCTCTAATTTATATAGAGATATCGGGAATTTAATCGCTTCCTCTTCGCGATCAAAGATCATCCGTGAGGGGGTTAGGGTTGCCATTATTGGAAGGCCAAATGTTGGGAAATCTAGCCTGCTTAACCGTCTATTGGGTGAGGATCGGGCAATTGTAACGGAGCTGCCGGGAACGACTAGGGACACAATTGAGGAATCATTTGAGCTTAATGGGATTGCGGTCATTATTGTCGATACGGCTGGGATAAGAGCGGGGGGCGGGCTGATTGAGGACCTTGGGATCGCCAGATCAAAAAGGGCAATCGGCGATGCCGATTTAGTATTAATATTAATGGATGCTGTGTCAGGGCTGACTCCTGAGGACAAGCAGATAATTAATGAGGTGGCGGCGTCGAAAAAGGCCCATCTCATTGCTGCAAATAAAATTGACCTTATCAAGGACGTCAGCATAATTGATGGATTGGCTGAGGCCGTTGGGATTTCGGCTGTCACTGGCGAAGGTGTTGAGCGATTGAAGGAAAGAATCATAGAAGCGCTAGATATCGGGGAGGCCGCACAGAACGAAATAGTCTTAAATCAAAGACAGCAGGAGGCCTTGGTTAAGGCCCAGGGGTCACTGGAGGTCGCGAAAATAGGGATTGAAAAAGGGGCGCCGATTGATATAATTGGGGCTGAACTGAGGAGCGCGCTAGCTTCAATTTATGAAATTTCCGGTGAGCAGGTTAGCGAGAGAATCATTCAAAATATATTCTCCAACCTTTGTGTTGGAAAATAAACAAATCAATCTGTGGATAAAGGGTGTGGATAACTTATGGGTAAAATAATTGATGGAAAAGCAATCGCATCAGGAATAAAAGAGCTGGTTAAGCAAAGGGCCGATCAAATCACGGCTAAAATTGGCCGACCCATTAAATTGGTGGTTGTATTAGTTGGAGATGACCCCGCTTCACAGGTTTACGTAAGAAATAAAGAGAGGGCTTGTGAGGATGTTGGTATCGCGTCAGAGGTTCACCGGCTTCCCCCGTCGATAAAGGAAGAGGCACTGGTTGATCTAATAGAAAGGCTCAATCTTGATAACTCCGTTGATGGCATCCTTGTCCAAAGCCCATTGCCAAAGGGCTTTGATGAAGCCAAGGTGCTTAATTTAATAAAATACGAGAAGGATGTTGATGGGTTTCACCCATACAATCTCGGAAAGCTGTTAAGGGGGGAGGAACCTCTCTTTGTGGCCTGTACGCCGGCCGGTGTCATGGAAATGCTATTATCCACAGGGGTGGAAATCAAGGGAAAAGAGGCTGTTGTGGTGGGGAGGAGTAATATTGTCGGGAAGCCAGTGGCTCTTCTTTTGCTTCAGCAACATGCCACAGTAACCATATGTCATTCGCGAACTACCAACCTGGCTGAGGTGGTTAAGCGTGGCGATATTGTGGTTGCCGCAGTCGGGAAGGCTGGCATTATTTCCGGTGACATGATTAAGCCAGGAGCCGTTGTTATTGATGTTGGCACAAACAAGGTCAATGGAAAATTAGTTGGAGATGTTGACTTTGCTGCCGCCAGCCAAAAGGCCTCTTATATCTCGCCAGTTCCTGGAGGGGTAGGGCCCATGACGATTGCCATGTTAATGAAGAATACGGTCAGGGCGGCCGAGTTAGTGGCGGCCAAACAGCCTCAATAAATCATTAATAGTTACAAAGGCCATTAGGGTCAAAAGGGCGGTCATCCCCCAGGAGTTTATTTTTTCCATTAAAGCGCGATCCAGGGGCTTCTTTCTTAACCACTCAACAAAGATAAATACCAGGTGGCCCCCATCCAGAGCGGGGAGGGGGAGTAGATTCAACACCCCAATATTAACGTTAAGGAAAGCGGCAAAATAGACCAACGAAACCAAGCCAGACTCGGCATATTTGCCGGTTACCTGGGCAATGCCGACAGGTCCGGCTAAATCACCCAGTGAAACCCCCCCGGTAATCAATTTCCATACTATTACTAGCGTGAGAATAATTAGTGATATGGTCTGCTCAATCGCTTTATACACGGCTTGAAAGATAGAGGCCTGGACATAGAGTGGCTTTGGAGAAAAGCCTAATAGGCTAATATTAAGCCTCTGGTTGAGCTTTGGGGTAGCTTTGACGGTAATGGGCTTTCCCTGGCGAGAAAGGCTTAAAATAAGCTGTTTATTGCGGCTTTGGTGAATTTGGCTAATTGCTTTCTCCATTTGCTCATATTTCACCCCGTTAATGGCGATCAGGCGGTCGCCGACCAAAATCCCAGCCTTTTCTGCCGGTGAGCCTGGGTTTACCGCGCCAATTTCGTTCGAGATGCCTGAGGGAATGCCGGCAATGGAGAACAAAACAAACAAAATACATAGGGCGAAACCAAGGTTCATAAATGGGCCCGCTAATAAGCATTTTGCCCGAGCTAATAAGGGCTTGTTAAAAAACAATTGATCGGCCGGGATATTGGCGTCTTCGGCCGAATCACCCTCGCCAGCAATTCTGACAAAAGCTAAAATCGGGAGCAAATTAATTGAGAAAATTGTGCCCGACCATTCCCTGGCCAACAGCCTGGGGCCAAAGCCAAAACCAAATTCATAGACCTTGATGCCGGCTCTACGGGCCCAAATATAGTGGCCCAGTTCATGGGCGAAGGCCAAAAGCGTAAATATCACAAAGAATGAAACTATTGTTGTTAACATGCTGCCAATACCTCCTGAGCTAATTTAAGTGCCGCAATGACCGAATTGGTATTGCTGTTTTCCAATGCTTTATCTTTAATTGATTCGACAAAATAATTTAATTCGGCCGAGATTTGATCAAATGGTTTTATTGCCAGAGCGCTTGGGCTGGGGGTTAGAAAATCACGAACATAAATGCGCTTGTTTAGTAGGTCACAATCAAATACTTCTTTTTCTGCTGTCACTGTAATATTTCTCACCTTAGAGCCAAAAACACGATTGCCCTCAACGCGCGAAATCAGGCCGTTATTATGATGGATAGTTGTTATGACATGATCATAAAATGGAGATTTAATTTTTTTGGCCACGGCCTTAATAGATTCAATTGGCTCGCTTGTTAATAATAATAAAAGATGTAGGTCGTGAATCATCATGTCAAAAATAACATCTGTGTCGGTGATGCGCTCTGGAAAGGGACTGAAGCGCTTGATATCTATGCCGTGCAATTTTGTCCCCTTTAGCAGCCGCTGCAATTTCTGAAAGGCGGGGTTAAAGGACTCAATCATGCCGACAAAAAGCAGCAGCCCTTTTTCTTTTGCGGATAATGCCAGTTCGGCTGCCTTGACTGGATCGCCTGAAAAGGGCTTCTCGATAAATATATGTTTACCAGCATTCATGGCGAGTTTAGCCAAATCATAATGCGTGGTTGTTGGGGTGGCAATAATGACCGCGGAAACAGCCTCTAATAATTGTTCCGGAGAGGCAAAGGCCGTTGTCCCAATTTGAGTGGCAAGTTGTTGGGCAGCCTCAATGTTTTGGTCATAAATACCGACCAGGCGCATTCCGGGAAGGGTTGAGGCCAGCCGAAGATGGTTTCGTCCCATAGCGCCAATGCCGATTATGCCGAGAGGTAGCCCTCGACCAGTTAGCATTAGCTTAGGAACTCTTTAATGGCTGTTGCCACCGTGTGTATTTCGGTCTCATTCAGTTCTGGAAAGATAGGCAGAGCGAGGACTTCGTTTTGGGCTTTCTCGCAGATTGGAAAATCACCAGGCTTATAGCCTAAATTGGCGAAGGCTACCTGAAGGTGCAAGCTAAGGGGGTAATATACCATTGTTGGGATTCCTTTTGCTTTGAGGTGGTCAATAAGCTGGTCACGCTTTTCTACTCGGACAACATATTGGTTATAGGTGTGTTTTGAGCCACATATCTCGGGGGGCAATTGCAGGGAGGGCATGTTTTTAAGGATATTATGGTAAATATTAGCATTGTGCCGCCGGTTTTCAATAAAATGGTCTAAATGGGGCAGCTTGACCCTTAAAATTGCCGCCTGGATTTCATCTAATCGGCTATTGTAGCCAATAATATCGTAATGATATGTTTTGCGGCTGCCATGGCCGCGCAAAACGCGCAATTCAGCGGCAAATCTTTCGTCATTGGTCGTAACCATTCCGCCGTCGCCAAAACAACCCAAATTCTTTGTGGGAAAAAAAGAATGGGCGCCGGCG
The DNA here is from genome assembly GCA_001771615.1 of candidate division WOR-1 bacterium RIFOXYB2_FULL_48_7. Taxonomy (GTDB): domain Bacteria; phylum Margulisbacteria; class WOR-1; order O2-12-FULL-45-9; family XYB2-FULL-48-7; genus OXYB2-FULL-48-7-A. The sequence continues at coordinate 14,708 of MEUF01000006.1, read as the reverse complement.
TCGCCAAATGAGCCGACTTGCTTATCCTGCCAGGTTGCGCCAAAGGCCTGGGCACAGTCTTCAACAACTTTCAACTTGTAGGCTTTTGCCACCTCCATAATTGAATCCATTTGGCAGGCCTGGCCATATAGATGTATCGGCAAAATAGCTTTGGTTTTTTTAGAGATTTTTTGTTCAATCGTATAGGCCTCAATATTGAATGAATTAGGCTCTATATCAACAAAAATAGGGGTTGCGCCGCAATAGGCAATCGCCTCGGCCGTGGCCACAAACGTAAATGGTGATGTAATAACCTCATCTCCCGGGCCGACGCCGGCGGCCCGTAGTGCCAGGTGAAGCGCTTCGGTGCCGGAGGAGACGCCAACCGCTTCTTTGGTGCCAACATATTTTGCGATCTCTTTTTCTAAAGCCGAAACATTTTCACCAAGGATATATCGGCCAGAATTAATAACTGAACTGACTTGTTCAGAGAGGGCGGACTTCAGGTCAGAATTCTGACGTGTAATATCAAAAAATTGTAGAGGCATGAAATTATTATATCACAAAATATTTACGGGTTGAATTGCAGGACGCGTACAACTTTTCCTCCTAGTTGGCGATGCGGGTACATTTCATAGCCGTATTTAACTTCTTCTGAAAAATCTTGCCAGGATAAATTAAGCAGGCGCAGCGAGGCCTCGATTTGTCCGCGCAGTTCTGCCGGAGACCGTGTTAATTCACTTTGTAATTCAAAATGACGCGTCCCAAAGGTGGCGAGAAAGATTGGGCGAACGCCAAAATTATCATTTAGCCAGGAGGCGTAAACCAGCAGTTTATAGGCATAGAGCAAATTCCTGAAATGAATAATATATTCATTACGTAAATCAGCAGCAAAGGAAATGGCATCAGTTTCCCGTCCTCTGGCGGCATAAATTCTTCGCATCACCTCGAGGTCAGGCCGAAAAAGAAAACTTTCCATGGCGGCCAGAAGCGATAAGCCCATAAACGCCCGTCTATTTTTTGCTTGTTGGGAGGCGATGGCGCCCCAGGCAATTGGCGCCCCGTAAAATGCGGCATTAACAGTGAACCAGTCTATCACATCTTTAAGGCGGTCGTTTGGCAGGGCTGAATATGCATCAAGCATGGCTTGAGGGGTCACTGAATCAAAAAACAACATAGGAATATTATGAAGACGTAGATACGCCAGGGCCTGGTCGGTTAAAAATGGCGAGCCGCCATTCTCTGCCCAAAATCCAGGGAAAAATGGATTACGGGTCTGGTTTGAATATATTTCATCGGAGTCATGCGAGGCAACTGCATAGAAATGGCTGGGACTTTCGGGCGTGGAAATATCACAATATTCGGGCGCATAGATGAGGGGCCGCTCGGCATCATCGAGAGAGGCAATCTCCGCTTCACCCAGGCGCGCGCAACTCGGATTATTGGCATCATGAATTGTCAGCCAGAGCTTGATGGTGGCCAGGTCATTTTCAACTGTCTGCAGGCGGCCATTGTATTGGTCAATTAGCGCGCCCATCCTAGGGCCAGGATGCTCCAGCGGCCGGTGGTGCGACGAATCGCTGGCCCAGCGGGAAAGGGCCCCGGCTGTTGTTGCCGCCAAAAAGCCGCGTCGATTTAATGATAATCTTTCTAGCATATACCATGAATATATCGTTAAAATCAGCGCAGGATTTCAGTTGCCGCCTTAGATATCACGCCAGGGGAGCCAAGCAGGGTCCGCAGCTCGGCAAAGGAGGAGAGCATTGTCTTTTTCAGGGCGGCATCAGCCAATATCCCGTCGGCTTGACGCGCAATCTTTTCTGGCGTAGCTTCGTCCATTACTAATTCCGGGACTACCAGGCGACCAAGAAGAATATTCGGCATGCTAAAATATTTTATTTTCCGGTCGATATGCAAAAGATATTTGCCGATAAAATATGTCAACCAGGAAAGCTTGTAGGCCATGATATTTGGGACGCCCAATAGTGAGGCCTCAAGGTTAATTGTCCCGGATGTGCAGATGGCCAACTCTGATGAGACCAAAAGATCATAGCGGTTTTTGTCTGAAATAATCAGGCGCTTAGGCTTAATAGAGGATTGATTAATATAGCTATTGATGGCGGCAAGAATACGGCTATTGGCTGCCGGAATAACAAACTCGCAGTTGGGACTTCTTTTTTGTATTATCATTGCTGCCTGCAAAAGGATTGGCAGCATGACTTTTAACTCCTGCGTTCTGCTGCCCGGGCAGAGGGCAATTCTTCCCGGGATGGCGGTGGCACGGCTGGTTACTATATCGATCAATGGGTGGCCAAAGTAGCTAACGTTGGCGCCGGCAGATTTGTAGGCTGAATATTCTGGCGGAAAAATGGCAATGATTTTATCGATGAGATTGGCCAGGGCTTTTACTTTTTGCACCGTCCCCCAAAGCCACTCCTGCGGGGCAATATAGTAGACGGTCTTAATTTTGTGTCGTCGACAAAAACGGGCCAGCGGGACATTGAAGCCTTGAGAATCGATTAGTATTGCCAGGTCGGGTTTTTCCTTAAGCAGTAGTTTTTTTAACTGCTGATATACAGAGAAAATGGGTAGGATGTTGGGCAGGGCTTCAATGATACCAATCGTCCCGCGGCGAGAAATATCAAAATCAATTCTTGCCCCAGCGGCGGCAAGGTTGTCCGACCCAACACCAAAAAACTGCAAGCCGGGTTTTTGGCGTTTGAGCTCATTAATTAAGTAAGCGCCATGAACATCACCAGACACTTCCCCGGCCGAAACAAAGATCTTCATATCCCGAGTTCGGGTAGTTCCGGCAGGATCAGTTCTTCGGCTTCTTCCTCGATGGCGGTCTTTTTGCTGATGCCGCGATGGCTCTCTTTTTCCAGGAAAGCAATGATGGCTTCAATTTCGGGCAACGGCCGCAGGCGCTTTTTTATCTCTTTGAGGGCGTCAGCGGTATTATGGTCGGAATCGTAAATAATTTTAAAAGCTTTTTTAATTTCGGCCAAGGCATCGTTGCTGATTCCGCGCCTTTGAATGCCGATAGAGTTAATGCTGCGCAATTGGGCCGGGCTGCCTTCAACCAACATGAAGGGCGGGATGTCTTGCGTAACTTTGGATTGGGCGCCGATCATGGTTAATCGGCCGACGCGGACAAATTGGTGAATGCCGGCCAGGCCGCCGATTACTACCTGATCGCCTATCTCGGTATAACCGGCCAAGCCAACGTAACCACCAATCACTACCTGATTGCCAATCCGGCAATTGTGGGGGATATGAGCATGGACCATAATAAAATTCTCACTACCGATTTCAGTTTTGCCGCCGGCGCTGGGGAGGTGGATGGTGACAAATTCCCGGATAATATTCTTATCGCCAATAATTATCTCGCCGCGTTCGCCCTTGTACTTAATGTCCTGGGGGGGCGTACCAATTGTTACGCCGTGATGAAAAATGTTGTCTTTGCCAATTGTTGTCCAGCCGGTAATCAGGCAATGAGCTTGAATTTTGGTGTTTTCACCAATGACGACATTTGGGCCGATAACGGTGTAGGGGCCAATCTCCACCCCCTTTGATAATTGGGCGTCAGGATGGACGGTGGCGGTTGGATCGATCTTGGCCTTGCGGGCATCGGGATCGGTCAAGGAAAACATAAATTCACCCTCAACCGCAATTTCCCCGTTGACGGAGGCCTTGCCTTTCATTTTCCCCAATGGCCCGCGGATCCAGACAGTTTCAACTTCCAACCGCAGCTGGTCTCCCGGCAGAACCGGCCGGCGAAAGCGCACGCCGTCAATCCCGGCAAAGACCACTAATTTTCCCTGATTGGCCGGGATTCGCAGGGCCATGACAACGCCAACCTGGGCCATTGCCTCAACAATCAAAACGCCGGGCATAATCGGGTGATTGGGAAAGTGGCCCTGAAAAAATGGCTCGTTCATCGTAACATTTTTAATGGCAACCGCCCTTTTTCCCTCTTCAATTTCTATGACTTTATCTATCAATAAAAAGGGATAACGGTGGGGGATGATCTTGGCAATTTCTTTAATATCTAATTCGGTCATGCTTGTAGAATCCTCCTTGCTAATTCGGCATTGGCCTGATGGCCGCTTTTATCAGCAAAAATCTCTGCCTGGACCGGGCGCCCCAACAAAGCCAGGTCGCCGATCAGGTCCAAAATTTTGTGCCGGACTAATTCATCTGAAAAGCGGGGTTGGTTGACATAGCCGTTTTTGTCCAGCACCAGCGCGTTGTCCAGCGAGGCCCCCAGGGCCAAGCCGCGGGTTTTAAGCGCTTCGTACTCTTCCAGATAACCAAAGGTCCGGGCTGGTGCAATCTCGGTTGCGTAATCTTGAGTTTTAGGATCAAAAGTCAAAGATTGCTCGCCAATTACAGGAAAGTTTACCACGAAATGGACCCTAAATCCATCATAGGGACGTGCTTCCAGGGGCCCGGCAACAAGGGGCTTTTTGAGGATAAAATATTTTTTAGGCGCGGTTTGTTGAACAAGTCCGGCTTTAAGCAGGGCGGCCACATAATCTCGGGCGCTGCCATCTAATATCGGCAGTTCATCCCCAGCCACTTTGACCAGCAGATTATCGATTCCCAGGCCGGCGACAGCAGAGAGAAGGTGTTCAACGACCGCCAAGCCTTTGAGGGTCGAGCCACGCTCGGTGGCCACCAGCTGATTGATTGTTGCCGGGATGCGATGCCGATCTTTTTCAAAAACGATGCCGTGGCCCTCTTTGGCCGGGACAATAATCAGGCTAACCGGCTGGCCCGAATGGATGCCGATGCCAGAAAGTTGAATTGATGTTTTGATTGTTTGCTGTGGCGTCATCGTGATTCAGGGCGGGCAATCGGGACATTGGATTTTTCGCCGTATAGCTTATAGAAACTATAGATTTTCTCGTCTTTTATCTTTTTGCCTGCGGCATCAAAGACGGTGCGGGTGATAATCGTTTTAAAGGGGGAATCGGCGTCCAGCACCTGGCGGACAGAGGCGGGCCGATAACCAGCGTCGGTTAGCATAAAGACTTTCGGATATGAAAATGTAACCTTTTTCCCAGAAGGGGTCCCATATATCCGGAAGGACAGACGTTTATTGGTGGCGACCGCGTCCACTAAGACAGGAAAAGGGGAATTATTGGTGAAAACAAAATCTTTTTGGCCAGGATAAACCGTTGCATCCCGCCCCAAAGGATAGATATTAAAATAGAAGGAATGATTTGAGCGTTGGTTTATTTTGAGGTCAGCCAGTGAGACAGCATTATATAGGGTGGTGCCGATCTGGCAGGTGCCGCCGCCCAGTTGGGGGACCAGGACCCCATTATAGATGACAAACGCCTCTTTAAATCCGCGCTCTTCGGTAAAGTCGCCGATGGCGTTAGCCAGGGAAAGTGTTTCGCCAGACAGCAAAACTGTCCCTTTCAGCCAGGAGGCAATTAATTTAATATTATGGATCCGGTTGGGGGAGTCATGGCGGCCATAATAGGTCGTATAGGCCGACAGGCGATAGACTGGAGGATGGGGGCGCAGCATGCTTTCTGTGATACGGGGTGGGCTTTTTATGACCTTTACGGAAAATAGTTGTGCCCCGGATTGCAGCCCTTGCTTAACATCGGCCAGTGTTTGGGCAACATCAATATCCCGGCCAATGACCTCTTTTTCAATATGGTATCCGCCGGATTCCTCAAACAATACCACAGAAGCGTCCTGCGAAGAAGTTTTTATCTCCGCCGCAATCCCTTCGATAACCGCGGTTAGTAATTCATCATTGATATTTAATATTACCGGGCAAACCGTTTTGCCGCCCTTGGCAAAACGATCTTTTAAATTTTTAAGATAGCTTTCGTTGTGGGTCAACCGGTAGGCGTTGGCTACCGCCTGGTCGGCATTCAAGGATAGGCCAATCGCTTCAGCTGAAAACATATAATACGCGCCATCTGCCTCAAAAGAGATGGTGGGATAAAAGGCTTGGGCCAGCCCTAGCCGATTGATTTTCTCAATGGCCTGTTGCTGTTCCAGCCCGCCGACATTAACCCGCCCGATAAAGGTTAGGGGGGGGAACTTTTCCTGCGACTGAAAATAGTCGTAGGCCAAAAAACAAATAGCGGCGATGAAAATCGCCGCTATTGTAAAAAATATATACTTAAAAACGTGCTTCAATTATTAAGCAATAATCTTCGATACCGCGCCGGCCCCGACGGTGCGTCCGCCTTCACGAATTGCGAAGCGGAGCCCCTCTTCGACGGCTACGTCGGTGATCAATTCAACGGTCATAACGATATTGTCGCCAGGCATGACCATTTCTACCTTATCGGGCAGCTTGATCTCGCCGGTGACGTCGGTTGTGTTAATGAAAAACTGGGGTTTGTAGCCATTGAAAAACGGTGTGTGTCGGCCGCCTTCTTCTTTGGTCAAAACGTAAACCTGGGCTTCGAACTTTTTATGGGCCTTGATCGAACCCGGCTTAGCCACA
>MEUF01000006.1:0-8233 GCA_001771615.1 candidate division WOR-1 bacterium RIFOXYB2_FULL_48_7 | reverse complement strand
TTGATCTTGCCGCGGGCGATTCTGCCGGTACCGACGGTGCCACGACCGGTAATCGTGAAGACGTCTTCGATCGGCAGCAGGAACGGCTGGTCGAGCGGCCGTTTCGGTTCAGGAATGTAGCTATCAACGGCATTCATCAGGTCCAAAATGCATTTGGCATCCGGGCTGTTCGGGTCGGTCGCTTCCATGGCCTTCAAGGCGGAGCCGCGGATGATTGGAATTTCGTCACCTGGGAAATCGTACTTCTTGAGCAGGTCCCTGGTTTCAACCTCAACCAGGTCAATTAATTCAGGGTCATCAACCATGTCGCACTTGTTCAGAAAAACGACGATGGCCGGGACATTAACCTGGTGGGCCAGCAGAATGTGTTCGCGGGTTTGAGGCATCGGTCCGTCGGTGGCAGCGACAACCAGGATCGCGCCATCCATCTGTGCGGCACCGACGACCATGTTCTTGACATAATCAGCGTGGCCCGGGCAATCGATGTGGGCGTAGTGGCGTTTTTCGGTCTCGTATTCAACGTGGGCGATGGCGATGGTGATACCGCGGGCCTTTTCTTCCGGAGCGCTGTCGATTTCGTCGAACGCTTTCGCCTTGGCCATGCCTTTGGCGGCCAGCACCTTGGTGATGGCGGACGTCAGGGTGGTTTTACCGTGGTCAACGTGACCAATGGTCCCGACGTTTACATGGGGCTTTTTTCTCTCGAACTTTTCTCTTGCCATAACGAATCCTCCTATATATCTTTCAATTTTGTGGCGATGTGAAAATTATAAACGACCACAAATCAATAGTCAAGCCCGCGACTAATTAAAAGCCCGCGACCAGGATTGAACTGGTGACCTCGTCCTTACCAAGGACGTGCTCTACCAACTGAGCTACACGGGCATGACGGGGCAACAGAGAATCAGTATATCAGGAAATCAGAGGGTCAGGCAAGAAGGGGGCGAGAGCGCTATCTGTAACGCCAGACAGCCATCTTGCTGCTTGAGGAGCCGGCAATAACGACCCTTTTCGATGAATCCAGCTTGACGGCGCCGCCCTGGGCTCCGCCAAAAATAGAATAGGTAATTTCCCCATTGCTGCCAAATGTGGTATCCAATGTGCCATCCGGCTTGAAGCGCCAGGTTGTCATGGCAATCGGGCTGGCAGAATTTTTTCCCGTTACATACAGGTAGCCGCCGTTGCTTATGGATAATTCACCCGGAATTGCTGTGGCAACACAACCATTGGCTTGGGCGATGCCGTTTACGCCAAAACCGGCAACCAACGAACCGCTGGAGTTATATTTAAATATGGCTGAATGAATATCGCTATTATCCAGCGTTCCATAATGACCAAAAACATAAAGATTCCCGGAAGCATCGGAAACCAATGAATAGCCGGTGACATGAGTGTTGTCGACTGTCAGCACCGATTTGCCAGCCGTGCCAAATGAAGTGTCCAGCTGGCCGGATGAATTATATTTTAACAGGATCAAGCTGGCTTGAGAGGCGGTCAAAAGAGTTGTGCCAGCAACATAGTACCCGCCGTCGGCGGCCTCAATAATGGAAAAAGCCTGGTCGGACAGCCCGCCATCGTAATAGGCCCGACCGCTTGTGCCAAAGCTAGTGTCCGGGTTTCCATATTGATTGTAACACCAGATGGTGCTATCCGTGTTGGCTGAGGTATTTGTCGTGTATCCGGCAACCAAAATCCGGTTGTTGGAATCGATAATCACAGAAATTCCGGCATCGCCGCCCAGGCCGGAGCCTCGATTGTAGGTAACAATCCCATTCTCGCCAAAACCTGCCGCCAGGGAGCCGGCCGGAGTAAGTTTAATTAAGACCATGTCGGCTTGGGGCGTTTGGCCATTGTAATAATAACCCGTAGCCAAAATATTGCCGTTAGGGTCGGCAATAACTGAATACAAGGTATCTGCATTTACTCCAGTGGTTGTTGTTAAGCCGGTCAAAACAAAGCGGCCATTTGTTCCAAAACTTGTGTCGACGCTCCCGTTTGACGTGATTTTCCAGGCGGCTAAATCCCAGCCGAGCCCTGTGCCAGCGCCGGTATAATAATTTCCACAGACAATAAGCTCTTCCGAGGCATTAATGGTGATCCCATATCCATTGGTCTCGTCGCTTTCAACATAAATTCCGGTCGAGTTAAAGGCTTCATCAGTTATGCCAGCAACCTCCGGCAGTAATGTTGTGGTTGTTGTTGTGGAGGTGGCGGTTGAGGTTGTTTCGGGAACAGTCGTTGTCGTGGTTGTTGTTTCTGTTGAGCTGCCGCCACCACACCCGGCCAGCATAAGGGCCGCAATGATTAAAAACAAACAAACCGACGATAAACCAATTTTCAAGCCCATTCTGACCATAATAGTAAAATATTATAACAGGGCAAAATTAAATAGCAAGTTGGGTGAAATTCCCATATTTGCCGGCAGATAATCAAACGTATGGTCAGAGTAATCAATTTCGACTTAAAAGCCTATAAACAAACCGTATTAGCTGGAGGCATCAGAGGGGCGGCCCTGTTAGAACGGGTCCGCCAGGTTACCGCAAATCCATGGGTGTTTACTTCGGTAGAAAACTTGCGGCAGGCAAACGCCTTCCTTCTCTGGCACTTGGCCTTTTCGCCTGATGTTGATGATCGGAGCGCTTTACTTGCCTCCGGAGTGACGAGTGACTTTGAGGCGAGTGTGGCTAGCAACCAAGCCTTTATTAGGGATAATCAGGCCGCCTTACAAAAAGAGGCGATTCCCGGAGGAATTTTAAGACACCACATTGGCAACGAGGATACAACTTGGTTGACAGAAGTATTTGATGATCTGGAGGTTGATTGGCGGGCAAGTTGGCAGGGTAGCAGCCATAAATTAAGGGGTGAGGTGGTTGATCGCCTGCTGCGCTTAAAGGTATCGCGCGACCAGGGGCTTCGTCAAGGACTGGCGGACTATGCTCCCTTTGCCAGGCTGATTGGAGAAAAAAAACAACCGAGTGAGACTGACTTTGCCTATCTTGTCAGAAAAACGCAGGAAAAAGGGCTAACCCTAAAGGGATTATGTTTGACGCTCACGGCCAGCATCCCGGAATATCGGCGGTTTCAGGTCGATCCAATGGAAACAAATGATGGCGTACTTTTTAACCAATTACGCCTGGCCGTTGCCGCCAGATACCGCACTATTTTGATGACAATGGCCGGCCAAGGAGAAAAGGGTTTAAAGGATTTACTGGAAATCAGGCCATATGGAGGATCCTATGTATTTGCTCATCAACGGGATGTCGGTGAGCAATGCCTGGCTTTTCCCGGCAAGCTGGGCAAATGGCGCTATTTGACTGCCATGCTGATCAAGAACGGCTGGCCAGTGGGTTACGCGATGGCCAGCCACTGCAACAGCCAAGATTTGGGCGAAGTAATTGTTGCCTCAAACATTTTTAATGAATACCGCGGGTTTGGGACATCTTCCAGCCTTTTTAATCTGTTGCTGGGAATCGTTCCCCGGGTTATTCCTGGGGCAAGGAAAGCGTTGATTTATCGTGGGGTCCAAGCTGGCCTGCCGGGGGTCGACGAAAATCAGGCTCATCTTGACCGGTTTTATTTGAGCCATGGCTTTCAGTGGGCCGGGCCAGAGCTTATGACCAGGGAGTTGCCTAATTGCAGGATTGTCGGAGAAGGCCGTTAACTAGAGCAGGGAACTTTTTTTCAAAATCGGGTCGAAGTCGTATTTTGCCAGGGCCTCTTTAGCCCCCTCTTCCCGATCAACAACGGAAATCACTTTTACAACTTTTGCCCCAACCGCTTCAACCGCCTCGATGGCCTGCAAAGCCGAACCGCCGGTGGTAGCCACATCTTCAACTATAACAACATTCCACCCTTGGCCGATATGTCCCTCTATCTTTTGTTTAGTCCCATGTTCTTTCTCTTTTTTGCGGACGATAAAGCCGGGGATATCGCTTAAGGCGACAACGGCCGAAGTGATGGGGTCGGCGCCAAGGGTTAAGCCGCCAATGGAATCCACCTTTAGCCCTTTTATTTTTTCAAGAATAATTTTGGCAATCAAGCGAGAGCCTTCGGGATGCAGGGTGATCTTGCGGCAGTCAAAATAGTAGTTACTTTTCTTGCCTGAAGCCAAAGTAAAATCGCCAGTTTTAAAGGCGCCGGTTTCGATGAATAAGCTCTTTAATTCATCATGCATTAAGATATACTATATCAGCTGATAATAGAAAAGTGAAGTGAACCAGGAGGCAAGGAAATGAGCAAAGAAGCAAAAATTGGATATTGGTGTTTGGCGCAAGTGTTAAGTAGGGGGCGCAATTTCATCGCAAACCTCTGTTCTTTTCCCTCTATTCTAAAATCGGGACCAATTCCTGCGCCGGCTTGAGCGCGGGAATAAATTCCTTGCCGACCGTTGATCTTTGTTCTTGCGGCGGCTGGGGGAATTCATATTGACTCAAACCTTTTCCCGAAAACCAGAATATTCAGTAAGGACGCAAACAGACCTTCCTTCGCAATTAATGATTTCTATTTTGTGATAACACCAACATCATTAGGCGCAATCGCCGTAGGCGACAACGGATAGATTATGAGGCACAAATAATATTTAGTCGGCGATTAAGGCAAAGGAAATTAGCCCGCAGAGAATAAGAAAGGGGCCGAAGCCGCCGCGAATCAGCGCCATGACGTCTCCCCGCCAAATAACTATTGTCCAAATACCCAGAGCGATTAAGGCTATGCCCACTATTGATTTAATAACTTTGCTTATCATAACTGCCTCCTTATAGAATTCACTCGGGAAATTATATTTCAGGTGGAGGCAGAATGCAAGCTTAGTCCGTGGCTTCGATCTGGTCGTCGGCCTTGGTTCCTCCCTGTTTGGCAAAGAGGGTCTCCCCAACAGGTATCTCGGCCCAGCCGATGTAAGTATATGTAAATGGTCCAATGGCGTACGATAGTTTAACCTTATACCAATTACCATCATCAGAAATATCTATTAATTTGACCTCAATTGGGATCTTGTAAATTAGATTGGAATTGGCGGAAGGGGAGGAATATAGCTCTTTTACGGCAAAATTAAGGCCACTCGCCTGCAAAGCGAGAACAAGAAGCAGAAGAATAGCTACAAGACTTTTATTAATCATGGGAATCATGTTCCTCTACCTATTTATCGTGATTTGAAGAGGAAAACTTGTATTAGAAGTTGATTAAATTCTTCAGCTGTTTTTTTGTTTCGTCTTGCAATTGCTGCTTTTGTTGTTCGACGGCTTGATCAACCGCTTTTTTGGCTTCAGCCTCTTTGGTGGCCAGCTCGGTTTGAACTTTCTGCTGTATTTCAATTTTTTTGGCTTCGATTTTTAGCTTTATTTTGCCAATTGCTGCTTCGATGGCCTTATCAAAGATCGGCTTGGGGAATGGTTTGGTCAAGCTGCCAGTCAATTCAAAAACCACTTCCAGCCAGCCATTTTTATCCCTCATGAGGGTAAATTCTTTGGGTAGATTGCTGGTGACCGTCGACGAAAGCTTCAAGGTTAAGCGGTTGCCACTTATCCAAATCAGTTTATTTAGGTCCAGCCCGCCTTTAAAATTTATCTTAAATTCCTGATGGGTTAAATTCAGGCTCTCGATGTTGACTACTTTGTTTTTAATTCGTCCAGTGAAGGTTAATGAGCCAAAAGGGATGTCCCCTTTTAAGGTGTTTGACTTTAGTACTTCGCCGACAGAAGCCAGGCTTTTTACCCGCTTAAGTTGGCCGTGGCGAATGACCACCTTGGCCTGGGCCGAAAGATTGGACATGATCGGTTGAGGCTCTACCCCCCGACCGGAAAGAGAAATCTCGGCGTCGAGCTGGCCGGAAACTTTGTTGACCAAATCTTTATGATCAGGGAGAAAGGTTAAAAAGTTAACCGCCAGGTTGTTGACAAAATCTGTTGAATTAAAGTTAGCCAACTCCAGGTCGGCAATTTTGTAAGCCAAGCCTGGGGTGTTTAGGTCAACGACTGCGACGCCGGTCAGCCGGCCCTCATAGAGGCGAATATCCTTGAGCAATACTTCGGCTTTTTTGGCTCTTAAGCGCAGCAGGGTGACGCAACGCTCAAGCTTAAACCCTTGAAAGGAAATATTGGCCAAATCAATGTCCAGGCTAAAAGAGAGCTTGGCGGGCAGGGCAGCCGTTGCCTGATTAATGGACCTGGTTAATTCTCCCGGTTTGGCCGGAGTTTTTTTGTTTGGGCTGCCGCCGGCGGCTATCAGGGCTAATAGCGGATCAAGCGCCAGTTTTTTTGAGGAGATTTTCGCATTAATTACCGGGCCCTTGGCAAATTCGCTGGCTTGCAGGTAAAGATTGGCGCTTTCACTGGCAATAGTCAGGGAACAGTCGGGGATTTCAACCAGTTGCTTAAAAAGGTCCGCTTTGACCTTGGCGCGTAGGCTGACAGGGATATCCTTTTTTTGATAGACCACGATGGCTGAGCTGTCAAAAGCAATCTGTTGATTTGGCGATAGAGAAAAACCGGTGACCTTTAAATTTAAATTTTTGACTTCATTAACTGTCTTGGCAGCCTGATCATTATAGGTTAGTTTGCCTGATTTGAGGCTAAAAGATTTAATAAATATGCTGAAAGGTGGTTTGGTGGATTGGTGGCTTGCTGGTTGGGGCCTGGGGTCGGGCTGGCTGCTTTTGGTAAAATCAGAATAGTTCATCAACCCGGCGGGATTCTTTTCAATTAAGATTTCGGGACCGACGAGCGCAACATCGTTGATAACTACCCGACCGCTAAAGAGGGCCCAAAAGTCATAATGAAGTTCAATCGCCTGGGCGGCAATCATTGGCACCGGCGAAAAACCTTTTTGGTTGGCTACCGACAAATTTTCCAGACGAAACCCAGAGAAGAGGTTGAAAGAAGCTCGACCCAGCTTGACCTGCCGACCAATTTGCTGCGAGAGCGGACCTTCGGTATATGCTTTGATTTTTTCTGGGGAGAGCAGCCAGGGGACAACAACCAAGAGTAAGACGACCAGAAACAGGATAAATCCAGCAATGGAAATCAAACCCCATTTGACTAGCTTTTTCATCAAAATATTATAGCTGGTTCGGGGGGATTGTAAAGGGGGCAAGACTAAGGGCGGCTTTTACAACCCAGTAATACTGAACAACTCCATCGTCTGAACTTGAGTTACCTGAGAACCAAAATCCATAATTGTAGTATTACCCATTTTTATGATTCCGACATTGGGGGCAAAATATGATTGCATCACTCCAATGACAGGTACCGGCCCTCCAAAATTCGCTACCCCGTTGAATATGGCTTGCGACTTTACAACATTTGAATAGGTGCCGGCGGGGACGGTGATTGTTTCGGTTGTGCTGATCACTTCCACTGTCAAAGGAAGACCAAAAAAGAGGCCGCCATCCCAAGTATCGCCCGCCACAATCGGATACCTTAATACCTTCATTTGTTGGTAGCCCTGGTCACCGCTATAGTTATAAATCCCATCGCCTGCGATGTTGGACATGCAATCCAAGGTTGTTGTGGTTGCGTAAGCATAAATAGGGTCTTCGTTATTGTAGGCATAGGTTTCGGCGGTTATAGCCGACGCCTCGATGGTGGTTCCGGGGACCAGCGTTAGTCCGCTGACCTCTTCTGTTGAAAACTCATCAGGGAACAAACCGTTGGCGCCGGGGTCGCCATAGCCGGCATAAAACGAACTTTGCGTGTACTTCCTGACAATCCCTTGGTTGAGCGGCAGATAGTTAACGATGGTTGTGGTAGTAGTGAGGGTGGTAGTTGTAGATGTTGTTGTTGTCGTAGTAGTTGTCGTTGTCGTTGTGGTAACAGTAGTAGTTGTTGTTGTTGCCAGGGCAGTGGTTGTTGTGGTTGTCGCGTCAGAAGAAGAGCTTCCGCAGCCAGCGGCCAGGATAACAATCGCCAAAAACCCAAGAGCCAACAAGTAGAAATTTTTCATTTTCATCCCCATTATATATTTCTATCAAAACTATTTTATTACCCGCAAGGTATAGCCCAGGGGCTTGAGCGCAGTAATTATTTTTTTTGCAGTCATCTTTTTTGTGTTAAATTTTGCCTGGAGGATATTGTTTTCCAGGTCGTATTCCGCGTCGTCAGCCCCCATGGTTTTAACCTCTTCAACAATATTGTCAGCTTCGGTCTGGTCGGCCCCTTCTTCAACCGAGAAGCGGACAGTGACGTTTTTGGCGACAGCGGGCTTGGCCTTTTTGTGCAAGCGGGCGCGGGATTTTTTT
>MEUF01000005.1:2117-18814 GCA_001771615.1 candidate division WOR-1 bacterium RIFOXYB2_FULL_48_7 | reverse complement strand
TACGGACTTAAAAAGAATTATTGCCTACTCAACGATCAGCCAAATTGCCTTTATTTTCTTTGGCCTGGCCATTGGCAGCCCCATCGCCATCGCCGGCGCCCTACTATATATACTAATGCACGGCCTGGCTAAGGCCGGGCTCTTCATGTGCGCTGGGATAATTGAACAAAATGCCAAGACCAAAGATATTACCCAAATGGGCGGCTTAATTAAAACGATGCCGTTGACCGCGTTCAGCTTCCTGATTTGCGCCTTCTCTGTAATGGGGGTCCCTCCATTGGGGGGCTTTTTCAGCAAGTACCTGGTATTTATGGGTTCGATCCAGAGTAAAGAATGGTGGATTATCTCTTTCTTTCTTTTTGGGGCTTTCTTAACCATAATATATCTCTTCAGAGTTTTTGCGCTGGTGTTTTTGGGTGAAGCTCGCGTCCAGGCTAAGGAAGGGTCAAGAATAATGGTCGGTTCCGTATTAACTCTGGCCATCCTGTCGCTGGTGGCCGGCATCCTAATATACTATCCGGCATCATTGGCTAATTTAACCGTGGCACAAATGTTGGGAGGTATAAAGTGACACCCCCAATCATGACCATGTTGGTGATAGCGCTACCTATCTTCGCCAGTTTATTGATCCTGTTAACACCCAAGCGCTGGCCTGCCAGCCAACCGACCATTCTAATGGCGGCCACGATCGCCAGTTTATTTTTAAGCTTTTCGCTGTTTGGCAAAGAGAGCATGGTTTCTTTTCCCTGGCTTGGCGGCGGGCTGGATTTTTCCTTCCGTTTATATCAATTCAGTGCTTTTATTGTGGCCGCAGTCGCTGCCTTTTCATTCTTGATTGCCCTTTATACCCTTTCATTTTTCCGGGCCGATAACCAGAGCAAATTATTTGCTTTTTATCTGCTGCTTTCTCAGGGCCTGGCGGCCGGCGCCGTGTTGGCCAACAACCTGGTGGTCATGCTTTTCTTCTGGGAGGCCTTGCTCCTGACCTTGTTTGGCTTTATCCTTCTTGGCGGGCAATATTCGTTTAAAACCGCTATAAAAGCTTTTACCATTAACGGGATTACCGATCTCTGTATGATGCTGGGAATTGTCCTGACCATTTTCCTGGCCGGGACAGCAACGATGACCAAGATCAATTTACCGCTCGATACTCTAGGCGCGACCGCTTTTATCTTCTTAATGATTGGCGCTATTGCCAAAGCCGGTTCAATGCCTTTTCATACCTGGATTCCTGATGCCGCCCTGGATGCCCCACTCCCCTTTATGGCCTTCCTCCCGGCGGCCCTGGAAAAACTGCTCGGAATTTACTTATTGACCAGGATATCTTTTGATCTCTTCCAACTGAAGCCAGAGAGCTGGGTTAGCTCCCTGTTAATGATTGTTGGGGCAGCAACGCTTATCTTGGCGGTCCTCATGGCCTTAATTCAGAAAAATTACAAGAAATTACTTTCTTATCACGCCATCAGCCAGGTCGGCTACATGATTCTTGGGCTTGGGACCGCTGTCCCAGCCGGCATGGTCGGGGGATTGTTCCATATGATCAATCACGCCATGTATAAATCCTGCTTATTCTTGACCGGTGGCTCAGTTGAAAAACAGGCTGGGACAACCGATTTGGAAAAATTAGGCGGGCTCGGCTGGAAGATGCCGGTCACTTTTGGCTGTTTCCTGATTGCCGCCGCCTCTATCTCTGGCGTCCCTCCCTTCAATGGTTTCTTTTCCAAAGAATTGGTTTATGATGGTGCGCTGGAACGGGGAACAATCTTTTACGTTATCGCCCTGCTGGGTTCGTTCTTTACTGCCGCTTCATTTTTAAAATTGGGTCACGCCGCCTACTTTGGGCAGGCTGCCACTCAAACCCGGGAAACCAAAGAGGCCGCCTGGCCAATGCTGCTGCCGATGATAATTATTGCGGCGCTTTGCCTGTTATTTGGCCTTTGGAATGCCCTGCCGTTAAATAACTTGATCCAACCGGTTTTTGGCCAGCAGCTGGCAGGCCATAATTATGCCGGATTACCCCACAACCTCTTTTTAATTGTCATGACAGTCATCGTTATTGGCCTGGCTCTCCTGAATCATTGGTTTGGCGTGAAACGTTATGGCAGCGGCTTAAAGGCGGCTGATCATATCCATTACGCGCCGGGACTGAAACAGGCCTATAATTTAGCCGAAAAGAAATTTTTTGACCCTTATGAGCTTGGTTTAAAGGCCATTCGCCTTTTCGCCATTATCGCTTGGGGGCTTGATCGCCTGATCGATTGGCTTTACAGTGGTTTAGCAACATCGGCCGCCCGGCTCTTGTCCCTGGTCATCAGAAAATCTCACTCCGGCAATTATGCCACCTATCTCTGGTGGGTAATTGTTTCCCTGGCTGGCTCAATGCTTTATATATTTATGGTGAAATAATATGGTAGGATCATTTATTTTTGTGCCGATTTTATTATTGATGATAGTTAATGTGCTTAGCTTTTCGCACAAGTCAAAGCTGCACAATATCCTCTTTGGTTTTGGGCTGCTGACTGCTCTGGCCCAAATTGCCTTGGTCCTCTGGCCTAACAAGAATTTCTGGCAATTGACCGCAAATTATCAATTTAACGTGATTAAATTTAATTTAGCAGCTGATAATCTGACCCTGGTTATGCTGCTGGCCATCGGGCTGGTCGGGCTAATCGCCCTGATTGTGGCACGAGGCTTGATAAACGATGTCGACCAAGAATACAATTTTACCAACCTTTGGTTTATCGCCCTGACTGGGATGAATGGCCTGGTGCTGGCTACCGACATCTTTTCACTTTATGTCTTTATTGAAATTACCGCCGTGGCCTCGTTTATTCTTATTGCCTTGACCAAGGAGAGGGATGCCCTCGAAGGGGCTTTTAAATACGTCATCTTCTCGTCGTTTGCTACCGTGCTGATGTTGGCCGCCATCGCTTTATTGGTCTTTTTTGCCGGTGATACCTCGTTTGCTGCCATCGCCAACGCGATCAAGGCCAACCCCGGCAACAGCCTGATTCTGATGGGTTTGATCCTCTATCTCTTATCCGTTTTTATTAAGAGCGGACTCATCCCCTTTCACGGCTGGTTACCTGACGCTTATTCTGCCGCCCCGGCGATTACCTCAATTTTCATAGCCGGCATTGTTACCAAGGTTGTCGGTATTTATCCGTTGATCAGATTTGTCCAGTTGACCGGGACCCTGGCTGATCCGTTGAGAAACATTTTGTTGTTAGTTGGCGGCACCTCTATTGTTATTGCCGCCCTCTCGGCGCTGGGACAGACAAACTTTAAGCGTTTATTAGCATATTCCAGTATTAGCCAGATGGGCTATATTGTTTTAGGCCTGGCGGCCGGTTCGGCGCTTGGTTTGGCTGGAGCCATTCTCCATATCTTTAACCATGCTGTTTTCAAGTCTCTGCTCTTCATCAATGCCGCTGCGGTTGAAAAACAGACCGGAACGCTTGATATTGATAAAATGGGCGGGCTAGCTGAAAAAATGCCTTATACCGGGGCCACCTCAGCGATTGCCTCGTTATCAACGGCCGGCATCCCCCCCTTGTCAGGTTTTTGGAGCAAGCTATTAATTATCATTGCCCTCTGGAATGCTCAACTATATTTTTATGCCACAGTAGCCGTATTAGCCAGCTTATTGACGCTTGGTTATATGCTGACCCTGCAGAGAAAGGTCTTTTTTGGCCAGCTGGAGAATGCTTTTTATGAAACCAAGGAGGCTGGGTGGCAACTGGTCCTCCCATCATTGCTACTGGCCGGAATTATTTTAGGGCTGGGACTTGGGTTTCCATGGCTGATTAATACCTGGTTGATACCGATAGGGAAAATATTATGAGGTTAGGAAATTTGGAAATTGAAATCATCATTGCTCTGTTTTTGGTCTTAACTGCCCTGTGGACAGTCATGGCCAGAAGTTTACTGCGGGCAGCCATCGGCCTGGCCCTGACTAGCGCCATGTTAACTGTCATGATGTACAAATTAAATGCCCCTCTGGCCGCAGTTTTTGAGCTTTCGGTTTGTTCTGGATTGATTTCGGTAATTTTTATCACAACAATCAGCCTGACCCAACCATTGACTTGGGCAGAGATTTACGAACATGAAAGAGAACGGCTCTCCCGCTTCCGCCCTCTCCCCTTCATTATTTTACTGTTGGGCTTGTTCTTTTGGTTGGTCAAGGTTGACCTGGCCTTGCCCACAGTAGTCGCCGAAAAAGTCACTGACGTCCGAGTAGTCCTTTGGAGCTTAAGGCAGCTTGACCTGGTCGGCCAGATTATTTGTTTGCTGGCTGGCGCTTTTGGCGTGACTATTTTATTTAAAGCCTGGAGGGGAAAATGAGTTTTTGGTTTTTCTGTGTTTGTGTCATCATGCTGGCAGTCATCGGTGTCTACTGCCTGCTTTACACTTATAGCCTGATGAGAGCGTTGATCGGGATCGAAATCCTGATCAAGGCAGTGACTTTACTAATCATTGCTGTCGGCTACTTTAGCCAACACCTGGCCCTGGCCCAATCCCTGGTGATTACCCTGATTGTCATGGAAGTTGTAATCATGGTGGTGGCCGCTGGGATTGTCCTGGGGCTGCACCATTATCAAAAGGATCTGGATATTAGAAAACTAAGGGAGTTAAAAGGTTAAGATGAACCACTGGTTATTATTACCCCCATTGACCTTTTTAGTCATGCTGGCTTTTATTTTGGCCTTGAATTATGTCTTGTCTCTTTTTGCCTTAAAGGTTGGCCCGCGAACAGCCGAATCGGGAACGCCCTACGCCTGCGGAGAGACCGCTTTTGATCCCATGGCCCAGCCGGACTACAGCCAGTTTTTCCCGTTTGCTTTTTTCTTTACGATCGCCCATGTGGCAACCATGATGCTAATTACCGTCCCGATGGAAACATTTAATATTTTGATTCTGGCTTTGTTGTATCTTTTTGCCGTGATTGTCGGCTTATTTACACTGTTAGGAGGCTAATGTCGATGCAGTTAGTAAAAAAAATTGTTACCTGGGCGAGAATCAAATCTCCCTGGATTATCCATTTCAACACCGGCGCCTGCAATGCCTGTGACATTGAAATTGTCGCCGCCCTGACCCCACTCTATGATGTGGAGCGTTTTGGCATAATTATCAAGGGGACGCCGCGACATGCCGATGTCTTAGTCTGTTCCGGCCCGGTGACCAGACAGATCGAAGACCGGCTCAAAATGATTTACGACCAGATGGTAGAACCGAAATTTGTGGTGGCCGTCGGCACTTGCGCCTGTTCCGGCGGGGTTTTTCAGGGCTGTTACAACGTCAAAGGCGGGATAGATACCAAGATCCCGGTTTCTGCTTACATTCCGGGCTGCCCGGCCAGCCCCAAAGCAATTATTGACGGCGTGGTCAAATTATTGGCCAGCCTGGAGGGATAAGATGACCAGCGAAGAAGCCATTGTCACTGAATTGACAAATAAGTTCCATGTTCTCGATGGGAAGACTCAGGTTCGACGGCCACGCCGGATTTTTTCCGAAGTTGCTTATGCTGACTTCCGGCCAATCCTGGATTTTGCCAAGGACAAACTTGGCTTCAATTATCTTAATATGATCACCGGCTTAGACGAAGGAGATAATCTGGCCCTCTATTATCATTTGAGCAAAAATAATGCCATTACGCTAAACATAAAAACTTTCGTCACCAAAAATAACCCGGTTGTTAAAACCGTAACTGATGTGTTCCCCAGCGCTGATGTGGCTGAACGGGAACTTGTCGACCTGCTTGGTTTTAAAGTCGAAGGCCTGGCCGCCGGCAGCCGCTACCCATTGACCGATGACTGGCCGGTTGGCGAATTTCCACTCCGCAAGGATTGGAAAATGAAAGGAGAGGTGTAATATGTCCGGACCAGAAGATTTTAAAATCCCTCTAGGGCCTCAGCACCCCGCCTTAAAGGAACCGGAAAGCTTTAGCATTGCCTTGAAGGGCGAAAAGATCTTGGGTGTTGATATCCGGCTTGGCTATAATCATCGCGGGATTGAAAAAGCCTGCGAAAGCAAATCATATCTGCAAGCCGTCTATTTGATTGAACGCATTTGCGGGATTTGTTCACATACCCATTCGACTTGCTTCGTGCAAGGGGTCGAAGAGCTGGCCGGATTACAGGTCCCCAAGCGGGCCACTTATATCCGGATGATTATCGGCGAGCTGGAAAGGGTCCACTCCCACCTGCTCTGGCTGGGTGTTGCCGGACACGAAATCGGTTTTGATACCCTGTTGATGTATTCCTGGCGCGACCGGGAAGTTGTCATGGATATCCTGGCAATGGTAACCGGCAATCGAGTTAACTATGGCATCAACGCTATCGGCGGCGTCCGTCGTGATATCAGCCAGGAACAGATCAAAGATATTTTAGCCGCCTTAAAAACTTTAAGGGAGAGAACCCTTTATTACATTGAGATCGCCTCCAAAGAAACCACCATCATCGAAAGGCTCTCCGGTGTCGGGATTCTTTTGCCGGCTGACGCAATCAAACTAAATGCCGTTGGCCCAACCGCTCGCGCCTCCGGGGTTGATATCGATATCAGGCGAGACGATCCCTATGCCGCCTACTCCGAAGTTGAGTTTAAAGTCATAACCGATAACCATAACGACGTTTACGGCCGGACAGTTGTCCGCATGAAAGAGCTCCTGGAATCGTACAACATCATTGAACAGGCGCTGGCCAAACTCCCGGAAGGGCCGATTGCCGTCAGGGCGCCACGCAAGGTCCCGGCAGGAGAAGTCCTGAGCCGTTACGAAGCCCCTCGCGGTGAAGACCTGCATTATATTAAAGCCAACGGGACCGAATTTCCTGAGCGAGTCAAGGTCCGCGCCCCAACCCTGGCTAACGTCCAGGCTGTCAAAAAAATGTTGGAAGACCGTTATCTGGCCGACCTGCCGATTGTTGTCGCGGCCATTGACCCCTGTTTCTCCTGTACCGATCGTCTGATCGAGGTCAAAGACCTGGATCAGGGAGAGACAAAGATCCTTGATTGGCAAAAGCTGCAACAGTTGAGCATAAAATATAACCAGCAACGCGGCCTCGATTTTACGGCGGCTGGTAAAAGACTGCAGAGGTTAATGGAGAAATAATGTTATTAGATCTATTTTATATTTTAGTTTTCCCGGGTTTTCTTTTCTTGAGCGCCTTTGCGCTCTGGGCCGAATATTTTGATCGCCTGGTTTATGCCCGATTGCAAAACCGGGTCGGCCCGCCCTGGTTTCAACCGACGGCTGACTTTATCAAGCTGGTAGCCAAAGCCGATTTGGTGCCGACAGCGGCCAACCCGACATTTTTCAGGCTGGCCCCGATTATTGCCCTGACCGCGGTTTGTACCGCCTTCATATATATCCCCCTCTGGAGCACCAGCTCACTCTTCTCGTTTAATGGGGATATTATTGTCATTCTTTATCTGTTAACGATCCCTACCCTTTGCTTTTTTATCGGCGGCTGGTATTCAACCTCCCTGTATTGCCGTATCGGTGCAGTGCGTACTGTCACCCAGTTATTTGCTTACGAGATCCCCCTGTTTATGGGTTTATTGGCGCCGGCCCTTTTAGCCAACAGTTGGTCAATTACAGAAATCATGCAATTCTATATCGATCATCCCTGGTTTTGGGCCTTTAACCTGATCGGCCTGATAGTCTCGTTGATCGCCCTGCACGGCAAATTGGAAAAAGCTCCATTTGATATTCCGGAAGCCGAGACCGAAATTGTCGCCGGTGGTTTTACCGAATACAGCGGCCGTTTGCTCGCCTTTCTGCGCATGACCCTGGACATAGAAATGATTGTCGGAGCTTCACTATTAGCGGCAATTTTCCTCCCCTTTGGCCTGCAGTCCGGCCCGGTGGTCGGCTTTTTGGTTTATCTCGTCAAAGTCCTATTAATAGTCTTTTTATTCTCGATTGCCAGAACGATTTTTGCCCGGATGAGGATCGACCAGATGATCGCTTTTTGCTGGCAATACGTCGTCCCTTTGGCCATGGTCCAGCTGCTGATTAATTTGATCTTGAAAGGAATCATTATCCGATGAAAAATCCGGGCAAAATGCTGTTCGAAGTCCTCAACCACCTGTTTAAAAAACCGGCTACCGTCAATTATCCGTTTGACGGCTCCAAGATGCCAAAAGGTTTCCGGGGCAAGATCCTGTTTCACCCGGAAAAATGTATCGGCTGCCAATTATGCGTCCGCGATTGCCCCTCAAATGCGATCAAGATAATCAAGATTGCCGATAAACAGTTTGAGGCCCAGATCGATTTGGGTAAATGCATTTATTGCGGCCAATGTGTTGATTCCTGTTTGAAAAAGGCGATCGAAATTACCAGTGATTTTGAGTTGGCCCAACTGGACCCCACTAAGCTCAAAATCACCGTCAAAGGGGAACCACCCACCACTCCTCCCCCAAATCAACCCAATAATGCATGAATCCTATGTCGCCCGCTCAATCCTGGATAAAAGTTTAGCCGCCCTGCCCAAAGACAAGCATAAAATCAGCCAGATTAATCTTGGTGTCGGCGTCATGGAAGGCCTGGAACCCGATAGTTTGCGGCTCTACTTCAATGAATTGGCCAAAGGCAGCGCGGCTGAAGGAGCCAATTTGGTGATTGAACTGTTGCCGGCACAACTTCATTGCAGCGAGTGCCATCATGTGAGCAGCTACGACGGGAAACAACCGCTGCAGGTTACTTGCCCCAAGTGCCAGGGTTTAAACCGTTTGGTCGGCGGACGTGAACTTTTCCTTAAGAGCCTGGAGGCGCAATGAACGAGATAAACATCAACCAAAATATTTTTGAACAAAATGAACAGGTTGCCGCCCATAACCGGGCCTGGTTAAAAGAGCGCCAGCTGACTATGGTCAATTTGATGGCCTCGCCGGGGGCGGGCAAAACCAGCTTGATCCTGCAATTGTTAAAACATTTACCCCAGGGGCTGTCGGCTGGAGTGATCGAAGGAGATGTCGCCTCATCAGTTGATGCGGACAAAGTCACAGCGGCCGGCTGGCCGGTCGTCCAGATCAATACCGGCGGCGGCTGCCATCTGGAAGCACAAATGGTCGGCCAGGCCCTTAAGCAATTAAACCTTTCCGGTCCCGGATTAATAATCGTCGAAAATATCGGCAACCTGATCTGTCCGGTCGATTTTAATTTAGGAGAAAGCCTTAAATTAGTTGTTACCAGCACCCCCGAAGGAGACGATAAACCGCTCAAGTATCCAGGCATTTTTGCCGCAGCTGATATTATTGCCATTAACAAAATTGATCTACTCCCCCACCTTGATTTTAGCCTCGAGAAATTTTCCCAGGCCGTGAAGTTGCTCAACCAACAAGCCAAGCTCTGCCCGGTTTCGGCCAGGAGTGGAGATGGTGTTGTCAGCCTGCTTTCAACTATGCTAAAATCGTGAACAAATGAAGTTTTCATGGCTCCTGACTTTGCCACTGCTGGGATTGGTCACCGGTCCTGTTCTGGCCTTTGACCCCAACCGGATAATTGACCTTACCCCGCTCCCCAAGCAATCCAATATCTATTACAGCAAAGCCGGAAAACTCTGGAAAAATGATCAACAGACCAAGCAAGTAATTATCAAATTAACCAAATACGTCTACGCTTTTGATGTCAGCCCAAACCAGCAATTCGCCGCCTATGCGGTTAAAGCCAGGCTCCCGGCCACTCCGGAAAAAGATCTCCCGGCCAGCGATCAATTCGGCAATATGGTTTATTTAAGAGACCTTGGCTCCGGAAAAGACACGGTTATTAAATTGGAACAGCCGACAATTGATAAAGTCATCAATATCAGATTTATTGATGACCAGCGCCTGCTGATTACCTTTAATAACGTCAACAGCAACTGCCTGCAATTAATTGATTTACTGACCAAAAAGACAGGTATTTACAAAATCTCCCGCGAAGAGACCCTTTACGGCGACCTGGGAATCCTTGATGTCAGCCCGGACGGGCGGCTGGCAATTGTCAGCGCCATGAGTTGGGAGGGCGCCCAACAGTTTGTAGTTGATCTAACCACCATGAAACGGCTCGGCCGGCCGGTCTTCAGCCGCTTTGCCGGAGGGCTCTTTTTAATGAAAATGATCGATGATAAACATATCCTGGCTTATGAAGGGCAGACCCTTAGCACCAATCCGCCAAAGAGCGATGTTAAATTATTAAAATACAATTACCTCACCGGGGAAAAACAGGAACTTGGCCATTACAATGACTATCCCATCCTCTGCAATGGCAAAATGCTGCCCAATAAGTTCCTCTTGCTTCTCCCCAGCCGACAACCGCTCTTTCTGGGACAATCATATTTTACTTTAGACAGGCAATCCGGCCAAATAATTGCCTATAATGATGATTTTGTCCTCCTGGCCCGCGATGCAGTCAACCTCTGGACTACCGATTCCCGTTTTAAATTGCCGGCAGTCATTGACAGCAATATTAATTATTTGCTCGTCCCGGTGGTCAGGTAAAAAATGCTTGAAGAAACCCTCAAAACCATCAAAGAAAGTGAAGCCGCCGCCGCACGGATAATTCAAGCGGCGGAAAAAGAGCGGGTACATCTGATTAATCAGGCCAAACAGCAAGCTCAAAATATTTTAGCGGAAACTGAACAGGCCGCCCAAACCAAGACAGCAGAAATATTAACCGTGGCCCGGGCAGAGGCCGCGGCAGAACAACGCAAAATCGAAGGCGATTGCCAGGAAGCACTAACAGCCATCCGACAAAAAGCGGCGGCTAATTTTGCCGCTGCCAGGCAGGCATGTCAGTTGTAGCGGTCCAAAAAGTGGCCATCTTCGGCCACGAACAGGCTAAAACTTCTGCCCTGCAATTGTTACAGCGAGCCGGCTGTCTGGAAATCACCCCACAGGCCGTGGCTGCAAATAATAGAAATGAAGATAACCTGGAAATTGAAATTAATGAACTGGCATCAGCCATAAAATTACTGGAAAGCCGGAGCGGGAAGAAAAAGAGTTTTATCGAGGGTTTTGTCCCCTATAAAGAAAAGGTCACGGCCGAACTCCTGCGGCAAACAGCCAGCCGCTTTGATTGGCGCGCCCTGCTTGACCAGTTAAACGGGCTCGAAACAAGATTAGCCAACCTGAAAACCCTGGAATTGACCTTAAAAGCAGAGATCGGCATCCTGCTGCCCTGGCAAATAATTACTCTTCGACTCAACCAGTTAAATTCCCTAAACTCGGCCGGCCTGATTATCGGCACCATAAAAAAAACGCTTCTAACTGCCTGTACAACTGAATTAACAGCCCTGACCAGGACTTTGGTCATTGAGCGCTTAAGGGAAGACAAGCAATTTATTTATTTGGCCATAGGTTATTTAAATATGGACAGCCAAAGCATCAATGAAATACTAACTAAATTCAACTTTATCAAAGCCACCCTGCCGGCAACTGATAAGAGCCCCAGGCAGGAATTAGCCCGGCTGCAGGGGTTATTGTTGGAAGCCCAACAGGACCAAAAACAAATCGGCTCCGAACTCAAATCACTTAGTCGCCATTTGACCTCGCTGCGCTATATTTATGATTATTTGTACCAGAAATTGTTGCTAAAAACTGCCCAGGCGGGTTTGTCGCAGACTGAACACACTTTTGTCTTAACCGGTTGGCTGCCTAAAAAACAGATCAGGCCCTTGGCTGACAAGTTGCAACAGAGCTCACAACTTCTCTGGCTGGTGGAGATCTCCCCTGAGGCGGGAGAAATCCCCCCAACCTTATTGTCCAATCCTGCCGTATTTGGGCCTTTTGAAGTTATCACCAGAATCTTTGGCCTGCCGCAACAGAAAGAGATTGATCCCACCGCCCCCCTGTCGTTCTTCTACCTGCTATTTTTTGCCATTTGCCTTTCTGATGTCGGTTATGGCTTATTATTGGCGATCATTTCATATTTTCTACTGAAAAAACTAACCCTCTCAGAGGGGGGAAAAAATATTGTCCAGCTACTATTCTGGGGCGGGTTGGCGGCCAGCCTGATCGGGGTTGCCACAGGGAGTTATTTTGCCATCGACCTGCAGCTTTTGCCGGAACCGTGGCGCTCCGGATTGAAAAGCTTACAGTTGATTGACCCCATAAAAAGCCCGTTAAATGTTTTGTTGATGTCGCTGGCACTGGGAGTAATCCAAAATCTGGTTGGTCTCTCCCTGGCCATGTACTGGAAAATACGGCAACGAGAGTTTGTCTCGGCCATAATCGATGATGGCCTCTGGCTCTATTTTCTGACAGCCCTGGTCAGCTATATTATTATTCCCTTCGTTGCCCCCGGATACAGCGAACTCAATAAGATTTTGGTGATAATTGGCGCGGCACTGCTGGTCCTCACCCAAGGCCGGGCGGAAAAAGGGCTGATTAAAAAAGCCATTTTTGGCTTATTAAGCCTTTATCGAACAACCAGCTATTTGGGAGATACCCTCTCCTATTCCCGATTGCTGGCGCTGATGATGACAACCTCAATCATTGGCATGGTTATAAACATAATTGCCGGTTTAACCAGCCAGAGTATTCCGGTTGTCGGTTATCTGATCATGATCGTTATTCTAATTATTGGCCACCTCTTTAACCTGGTTGTTTCTGTATTAGGCGCTTTTATCCATGCTGCCAGGTTGCAGCTGGTCGAGTTTTTTGGCAAATTTTACGTCGGTGGCGGCCGGGAGTTTAAGCCCTTCAGGCCGCTGACCAAGTATGTTATTATTGACTGAAAAAAAGGGGGAAATATTATGGATTTAGGATTGGGATTGGCAATTGCCGGAGCCTCTTGCGCCGCTTTTCTGGCCGCTTGCGGTTCGGCCTGGGGGATTGCTGTCGCCTCGGAAGCGGCCGGAGGGGTGCTGACGGAGGATCCGGATAAATTTGGCCGCTTGCTGGTTATGGTGGCACTACCGGGGACGCAAGGTTTCTACGGCTTCCTGGGGGCATTTTATATCATGATGAAGATAAATTTACTTGGCGGAGGGGTGGCTGTCCCTTTTAGTTCCGGACTACAGCTCTTTTTTGCCGGGCTACCAGTTGGCTTTGCCGGACTGGTCTCCGGATATTATCAGGGACGGGCGGCCGCGGCCGGCATATTTTTAATTGCTAAAAGACCAGAAGAGACCGGGAAAGCAATTATTCTGCCAGCCATGGTGGAAACTTATGCGGTGCTCGGTTTGCTCGCAACCATCCTGTTGGTGTCGGGTATCAAGCTCTGATGGGCCTCAACGAAATCACAGCGGAAATAATCAAGGAATCCCAATCTAAAGCGGCCAGGTTGACTGCGGCCGCGCAGGCTGAGGCGGCAACAATCATCGCTACTGCCAGGGAACAGGCTGCCGCCCTGACCCAACAGCGGCTGGCCGAAGCTAAGCAACAGGCAGCAGAAACCAAACAAAGTTTGTTGGTACCCGTCCGTTTTGAGGCCAAAAAACAGCTTTTACAGGAAAAACACCTGCAAATCCAAAAAGTCCTGGCCGATTTACCGCTTGAATTGCGTGAGAAAAAAGAGCTGGAGGTAGCACAAATCCTTTATGGATAAGTTCATTTACGCTATTGGTCGGCTGCGGGCCAGAGAAGCTCAACTGCTGGATGGGGCAAGTTTGCAGCGGATGATCGAAGCAAAAAGCTTTAACGAAGCTTTCACCCTGCTGCGCGAAAATCCTTATTACAGCGCGAAGATCGACCGTTTGCCGCAAGCCTTTGACCTCTCCGCCCTATTAGAACAGGAAGAGCAGGATGTTATCGCCCTTCTCAAAGAGCTGGCACCGGGCAATCAAGCCCTACAATTGCTTTGGCAGCGCTTTGCGCCAGAGATGACCCTGGACGATTATCTGCAACATGTGAATTTTCGCCCGTGGGCAGACAGTCACCTGCTTGTCCCCTATTTGCGCAGTTTTGTCATTTTGGCCAGACTGCGCAACATGGCAATTAACGGCCACATAGAAGTTGAGTCGACCAAGCTCCGTTATCGCTATACCAATTATCGCTGGGCTGTTGAGCTGGGCTTGGACCATTACCAAAAAAGCGGCTCCCTGATTGTTCTGGAAAGGGAGATAGACAACCACTTACTCGACCAGGTCCGACCGGCGAAGTATTTGGCCAGCGGATTGGATCCCTTAATCGGTTATTGGGTTGCCAAAGAGATAGAAATTAAAAATCTCCGCTTGATTTTAATAGGTAAAAAACTGCAGCTCCCCAATCATGAGCTGCAGCTCCGATTGAGGAAATCATATGTCTAAAATTGCTTTTATCGGGCCAAAATCACTGGTCGCCCCGCTATCCACGACAGGCATCGAACCTTTCCCGGCAGAAACCTCAGCGGAAGGGGAAAAGGCTTTGGCGCAAATTACCAGGACAACCGATTTTGGCTTATTATTTATCACCGAACGGTTGGCCGAAGAATTGACCGCGCAATTGCAGCAAACGAAATTAACTTACCTGCCTTTGCCGGACCACCGTGGGACAACCGGATTTTTTACCAATGAATTGAAAGATTTAATCAAAAGAGCAACAGGAGCATAAATTATGATAAAAAAAGTCGCCGGACCATTAGTCATGGCTGAAATTGCCGGGGCCCGTAAAGGTGACCTGGTTAAGCTGGGAGAAAAACATTTAATTGGAGAAATCATCGAACTACGCGGCCCGCTGGCTTCAATCCAGGTTTACGAAGAGACCGCCGGCTTAAAAGTCGGTGACCCGGTCAGCACCACTGGGGAACCGTTGTCAGTCGAGCTGGGGCCTGGGCTGCTGGGAGCAATTTTTGATGGTATTCAACGCCCGCTTGACCAGATCCGCCAGCAGTCTGGCGACTTTATCACCCGCGGCATCGAAGTTGCCCCTTTACCCAGAGATAAAAAATGGGCTTTTGTCCCCATCATCAATCAGGGAAGTACGGTTTCAGCCGGAGATATACTGGGCACCGTCCAAGAAACCCAATTAGTCAGCCATAAAATCATGGTCCCCGAAGGGATAGCCGGGACAGTCGAGCAGATCAAGAACGGTGATTTCACTGTCGACGAAACTATTGCAGTTGTCGGTGGCCGGGCAATTACCATGAAACAAAAATGGCCGGTGCGCAAAAGACGGCCACTGGCTGCCCGGTTTCCGGTCAATCAACCATTAACTACCGGCCAGAGGATTATTGATTCTTTTTTCCCGATTGGTAAAGGGAGTGCCGCCTGTCTGCCCGGCCCCTTCGGTGCCGGCAAAACTGTTATCCAGCATCAATTGGCTAAGTGGTCCGATGCCGACATCATTATTTTTGTCGGATGCGGCGAGCGCGGCAACGAAATGACCGACGTCTTGCTCGAATTCCCCGAACTAAAAGATCCGCGGTCCGGACGCCCTTTAATGGAAAGAACGGTCTTGATTGCCAATACATCCAATATGCCGATTGCCGCCCGGGAGGCTTCGGTCTACACCGGCGCCGCTATCGCCGAATATTTTCGGGATATGGGCTACAATGTCGCGCTGATGGCCGATTCAACCTCCCGCTGGGCCGAAGCCCTGCGGGAAATGTCAGGCCGACTGGAAGAGATGCCCGGTGAAGAGGGCTATCCCGCTTACCTGGGTTCCCGGTTAGCCGATTTTTACGAACGGGCCGGTTGCGGCACCTGCCAAGGCCAGCCGGCTCGACAGGGTTCACTGACAATTATCGGTTCGGTCTCACCTCCCGGTGGGGACCTGTCAGAACCGGTCGTGCAAAACACCCTGCGTGTCACCAAGATTTTCTGGGGTTTAGATGAAAGCCTGGCCCATAAGCGGCATTTCCCTTCCATCAACTGGCTCCTCTCCTACTCTTTGTACGTCGACAACTTAAGTCCCCATCTGGCTAAAATTGTGGCCCCTGATTTTCTGGTCAACCGTGAGCGGGCCTTGAAGATCCTGGCCGAAGAGAGTGAACTGGAGGAAATTGTCCGATTGGTTGGTTTGGAATCACTCTCACCCAAGGAACAGCTTTTACTCATGGCCGCCAAGATGATCAGGGAAGATTTTCTCTATCAAAGCGCCTTTGACCCCGTTGACCAATATTCCGACCTCCCCAAACAGGCTTGGCTGCTAAAAACAATTCTCTCTTTTTATGATCTGGCCCGCCAGGCCCAAGAGGCAGGCAAGACAACGGCGGAAATACAAGAGTTAAAGACCATCCAGGCTATCGCCAAAGCCCGGCTGAGCACAGAAGCAGAAAACAAAAATTTGCAATCGGACATCAAAGACGAATTCCACAACTTAATAGGAGTGCAATACCATGCTTGAGATCAAAGAGATCACCGGACCATTGGTTTTGGTCGACGGAGTTGCAGGGGTCGCTTACGATGAACTGGTGGAGGTTGTCTTAAAAAACGGCGAGGTGCGCTCCGGCAAGGTCCTGGAAGTCGCTGGCAGCAATGCCCTGATCCAGATCTTTGAAGGAACCGAAGGGCTCGACATCCAAAGCACTAATTTTAAGTTTAAGGGGCATGGGCTGGAGTTGGCTGTCTCACCAGATATTCTTGGCCGGGCCTTCTCCGGCCTGGGAAGACCAATTGATGGAGCACCCCGCTTAATCCCCGATAAAAAAATTGATATTAACGGCGACCCGATCAACCCCGTAGCCCGCGATTATCCGAATGATTTTATCCAAACCGGTATTTCCACCATCGATGGGTTAAATACGCTCTCCCGGGGACAGAAGTTGCCGATTTTTTCCGGCTCCGGGCTTCCCCATC
>MEUF01000005.1:1702-1853 GCA_001771615.1 candidate division WOR-1 bacterium RIFOXYB2_FULL_48_7 | reverse complement strand
TCCCGGCTATCTTTATACTGACCTGGGGATGCTTTATGAACGGGCCGGCCGGATTAAAGGGCATCAAGGGTCCATCACGCTGATCCCGATCTTGAGCATGCCCGACGATGACAAAACCCACCCCATCCCCGACCTGACCGGCTATATCACC
>MEUF01000005.1:0-1617 GCA_001771615.1 candidate division WOR-1 bacterium RIFOXYB2_FULL_48_7 | reverse complement strand
GCGATAAAGCGATCGGGGCAGGCAAGACCAGGGAAGACCATGCCAGCGTGGCTAACCAGCTTTTTGCCGCCTATGCCCGGGGACGCGAGGTCAGGGAGCTGGTAATTATTTTGGGGGAGGCGGCCCTCTCAGAAAGCGATCGCCAGTACCTGCAATTTGCCGCCGAATTTGAGGCCCGTTTTATCAGCCAGGGAGAAAACGAAAACCGAACAATTGACCAGACCCTCAATCTGGCCTGGCAATTATTCAAGCTCCTGCCGCGCGAAGAGTTGAAGCGGATCAAAGACGAAATATTCGAAAAATATGCGCCTAAAGATTAATCCAACCCGTATGCAGCTTTTGCGGCTGCGCCGTCGCATTGACCTGGCCCGCCGCGGGCACCAGCTGCTACAGGACCGCCTTGACGGGCTTTTGCAGAACTTTTTCCGCTTGAAAGATGATTATCTGCAGCTGCACGCCCGTCTCGAACCAGAGTTGACCAAGATTTTTCTGACCACCGTTATGGGATCCGCCCTTTCCCACCCCAAGGCCTTTGACCCCGCCAACCAGAAAAAAGCTCAAGCAGAAGTAGCCAAGACCCAAACTAATATTATGGGCGTCAAGACCGTCCAATGGCAATTGAAACAGGAGGGGGATCCGTCGTATAATGAATTAGTCGCAACCGGCGAATTGATGGCCGCGGCCGGGCAATTCAGCCAGCGGCTGCCGGAGCTGGTCAGGCTGGCTGGTTTGAGCCAGACCTTGAAGGCAGTTGCCTCCCAGATCATAGAAACCAGACGCCGGGTCAATGCCCTGGAATATATCTTGATCCCCGAACTGGCCCGTAATGTCAAATTGATCAAAATAAAACTGGCTGAATTGGAACGAAGCACCAAAGTTGTCTTGATCAAATTGGGAGAATAAGGAGCGATTATGCAGGAAAAAATTAAAGCTGAAATCAAAGAGAGCCTGGAAGCCAAAAACCTGGTATTGAAGCAGCTGGTCCCGCAAATCGAACAGGCGGCTAAAATGATGATTGCGGCCCTCAAAAACGGCAACAAGATCTTATTTTTAGGCAATGGCGGCTCGGCGGCTGACTCACAACACCTGGCCGCTGAATTAGTCGGCCGTTTTCGCCAGGAACGGCGTGCCCTGTCTGCCATCGCCCTGACAACTGACACATCCATCCTGACCGCGATTGGCAACGATTACAGTTTTGACCAGATTTTTGCCCGCCAGATTGAAGGGTTGGCTAATTCCGGTGATGTTGTCGTTGGCCTCTCAACTTCCGGGAACTCCAAGAATGTGATTATAGCCCTGGAAAAAGCCAGGGAGCTTGGCTGCAAGAGCATTGGCCTGTTAGCTTGCGACGGCGGACGGATTGCCGGATTGGTTGACCTGGCCCTGACCATCCCCTGTAAAAATACGCCGCGCGCGCAAGAATCCCATATCATGATTGGACACATTCTCTGTTCAATGGTTGAACAGGAATTGTTCCCGGCTTAAACAATGAAAGAAAAGACACACCGTTTTGGCGTCTCGATGGAAAAAACACTCCTGGCAAAGCTGGATGCCCTGATTGCCAGGAAAGGTTATTCCAACCGGTCCGAAGCGCTGCGCGACCTGGTGCGGGACAAG
>MEUF01000004.1 GCA_001771615.1 candidate division WOR-1 bacterium RIFOXYB2_FULL_48_7 | reverse complement strand
CCGAGCAGGGCCGGGTTGTTTTTGGTCCGGCGGGAGAGGATGCGGATTATCCGGTCAATTTCTTTTTCCCGGCCGATAACCGGATCGAGCTCCCCTTTCTTGGCCATATTGGTCAGGTCGCGGCCATACGACTGCAAGGCCGGCTTGTTTGGCCTGGGCGGGGCCCCAATCCCCAGGCCAGGGAAACCGAACATCTCTTCCGGTCCGCCGCCACCAGGTAAACCGGCTTCAAACTCTTCACCTTCAGGGAATGCCTCCCCAGCATCTTCCGGCCCCGGGCTGCCGCCAAGGGATTTTTCGGCCTCCTGGATAATTTCCTTGGCCACTTTGTCAAAATTCACTTTTCTCTTATGCAGCGCCTGGGCGGCCAAGCTTTCGCCCTCGCGGATAATGCCCAGCAAAAGGTGTTCTTCGCCGACATAATTAAAGCCCAGTTCCCGTGCCGCCTGATAGGCCAGCTCCAGGGCCTTTTTAGCCCGTGGGGAGAGGGTGATTTTTTTAGGCGAGCCTTCGCCATGGCCGATCATTGATTCCAGGTCGGAAAAAAGATTGACCAGGTCAACGCCGAGCTGCTGTAAAACTTTGGCAGCCGCCCCTTCGGCTTTAATCAAACCAAGCAAGAGGTGTTCGGTCCGGACATGGTCATGTCCCAGCCGGCCAGCCTCTTCGGTCGCTAATTGTAATACCCGGTTGGCTGAACTGGCAAAATATTCATAAAACCCTTCTGAAGGGCGGCGTTTGAGCAGCGAAGCAAATAGATCGGGAAATTCAAAAAATTCCGGCAGGTTGGGGAAACCTAAAACGTCAAAGTTGCCGGCGCCAGGCATAAAACCCTCTTCAGCCGCGCATTGGGAACATAAATGGCGTTCGACTTTTTTGCCATTAACGATTTTGGTAATGTGTACCGAAACCGGCCTGATTTTGCATTTTTGGCAGAGCATGATGACTGATTATAAACGATAAAATTACAGAGTTCAATTATTTGTGGATCATGATCAAGCCATGTTCGCCCGCGACCACCGACCGGCGCCCTTCACCGGCGGCTGATATCCCCGAATAACCGCTGGTGAGACTATAAGGGATGCCTGCGACGCTTTCAATGATATCGCCGGCATTATTTCTCATATATATGTTATTTGCAGAGATAACCATGAAGTAAATATCTCCCGCGTGCGACCCGACCGAGAAATCGAGCAGATTATCGGTGACCTCTGGGATGCTGACGCTAGTCCAGGTTGAGCCATTGACCATTTTATACTTAGCTACCCCATTGTCCCCGCAAACAGCTTCCACGCTGGCCCCGGATTCCGGATCGATCCAGCCAACAGCGGCATTAAGTCCTGTGCCCGCGCTGGACACAACTTCTAGTTGCGTAGGTCCGGAGCCGATAATTTCCCGGTATAGCTGTCCGTCGCTGCCGATAGCCAGGACAACCAGGATAGAGGTTGATCTGTGGGCGGAATAAAAAGTCAGATTCTTGACGTATTTACCGGTACCCAAAACGTCTGCTTTGGGAGTTAGCGACCAGGAGCTTTCATTCGTCGTGCTATAAAGTGATCCGGATTGGTGTGAAGTGTAGATGGCGATGCCGTCATAGGCGACTAATTCAACTATGGCTTCTGTTGTGCCGGCGCTGAAATCTGACCAAGTTGTAGTTGGCGACAGGGAGCTGCTTTTAATGACTTTTGGGGAGGCCCGGTTTTCACCCAGATAAAAATGTCCCTCCATGCTGCCGATCCCGGCCAGTGTTTGTCCTCCTGCAAGAAAATGGACCTCCCAGCTGGTGGGGGCGGCGCTAAAATTTGCCGCTGTGGAGCTGGTGGTTGTGAGGTTAACAGAAAATCCGGGAATGGTCCAATTAGTTTTGCTGGCGGACAAAATATATGTTCCGGCCGTTAAGCCGGTGATTTCATATGCCCCAGTCGCGGCATCAGCTGTTGTGACCGTGCTCAAGCCTTCTTTGGTGCAGGTAATGGTTGCCCCGCCCAGGATACCGATCGAGGCAGTGGAAAAATTGACGGTCCCGGAAACTGATCGGGCATCGGGATTGGTGGTGGTCGTGGCACTGGTTGTGGTGGTCGTTTCATCTTCGACCACCTCACCACAGC
This sequence comes from candidate division WOR-1 bacterium RIFOXYB2_FULL_48_7, assembly GCA_001771615.1. Classification (GTDB taxonomy): domain Bacteria; phylum Margulisbacteria; class WOR-1; order O2-12-FULL-45-9; family XYB2-FULL-48-7; genus OXYB2-FULL-48-7-A. The sequence goes on along the minus strand of MEUF01000004.1, from coordinate 15,095 downwards.
TGTTGGAAAAAAAAGCGAGGCCAAATAATGACAAACACAGCAGCCCGATGATAAAACCGTCGAAAACTTTCACAGCCGTAATTGTATTATTTATCTGCCGGATGTCAAGTTAGAATCCGGCCTCAAAGAGCTGGTCCGGCAGAACATGATTGACGGTAACTTTTTCCCCCCGCAAATTTAATCTTAAACCGACCAGGTTGCTGCCGCCAATCTCAACGGCGCTTTTCCCCCTTAAGGCAACGGGGACCCAAAGGTTGTTGATTTTATTGTAATCGATGGTCATGGCTCCGGAGAGGTTTTTGTTGTCGAAAGTGACATATATTTGGCGCAGGAGCCAGAGATCCTTGTCAATCGTGAAATAGACTTTACGGGCGTTTTTGAGGACCCCGGGCTTAGGGATCCCTTCAAGGATAACTTCTGCCGTCGTTTCCTTGGCTATCGTCAAAAAGAAGTTAGTTGCCATAAGTTGCGGATGGTAGCCGCTGCTAAAATCTGGGGCGTGCACTAGGGTGACATAATATTTTTTCCCTTTATGATCAATTTTGCGGATATCGTTCCCTTTAACAAAATAGGTCTCACCATTAAGGGTAAACTTCATCTTTTTTGGGTACTTGTAATAGAGTTTGCCTTGCCATTGGTTAATTCCCCCGCAGCCAAAAACCGTTAATCCGGCGTCGAGTGTAATGTCGCACTCGGCAGTTTTCATTTTCTGATAATTGGCTTCAACTTTCTGGACAATCTGTTCGGGAGTTAACGCTAGCGCGTAATGACAAATGAGATATGTCAAAATACAAATGATTGTTGATAATAATACAAATTTCTTTCTATCCACTGGCGAATTATATCATGATATAATCGGGGCATGGCTGACTTTGCTAATTTACCAAATAAAGAAGGATATTTTGGCCGTTTTGGCGGGCGATTTGTCCCCGAAACCTTGATGCGTCCGTTGGAAGAGTTAACCCGGGCATATTTATCTGCCAGGCAGGATCGGGGTTTCCTTGATGAATTGGCTTATTATTTAAAAAACTTTGCCGGCCGGCCGACCCCGCTTTATTTCGCGGCCAGGTTAAGCGAGTATTTCCAGGGACCCAAAATTTACCTAAAACGGGAAGACCTTTGCCATACCGGGGCCCATAAGATAAATAATGTTTTGGGGCAGATATTGCTGGCCAGGCGGATGCAAAAATTCCGCATCATCGCCGAAACCGGGGCGGGACAGCACGGCGTGGCAACGGCCACAGCCTGTGCTCTCTTTGGCCTGAAATGCCATGTTTACATGGGAGCCGAAGACATTCGCCGGCAGGCGCCAAATGTCCTGCGGATGAAATTGTTGGGTGCCGAAGTTGTGCCGGTTACCTCGGGGACCAAGACGCTAAAAGATGCCACAAACGAAGCTTTGCGTGATTGGATGGCCCATCCTGATGATACATTTTATTGTCTTGGCTCTTGTGTCGGCCCGCATCCCTATCCCATGATGGTCCGCGATTTCCAAGCCATAATTGGCCGGGAGGCGCGGGCCCAGCATTGGGAAGCGGAAAAACGCGAGCCTGACTATTTAGTGGCTTGTGTCGGCGGCGGCTCTAATGCCATCGGCCTTTTCTTTCCTTTTCTTGAAGAAGCTTCTGTAAAAATGGTTGGGGTAGAAGCGGCTGGGGCGGCATCGCTCTCCAAAGGCTCGGTTGGCGTCCTTCATGGGGCACAGGAATATTTGCTCCAGACCAAAAGCGGACAAATTTTGAATACCCACTCTATCTCGGCCGGGCTTGATTATTCCGGTTCCGGCCCGGAGCATAGTTATTTGAAAGAGCTTGGCCGGGTCGAGTACGTAACCGCCAATGATAAAGAGGCCCTTGATGGGTTTAAGCTGCTGGCGAAAATAGAGGGGATTATTCCTGCCCTGGAATCTTCCCATGCCATTGCCTATTTAAAAAAACTGGCTAAATTGGCCTCTCCCGACCAGACGGTAATTGTCAATCTTTCTGGCCGGGGAGACAAGGACCTTGATGAGGTCAGCCGGCTGATCCGACGGTAGCCATCAAACCCCGGGCCAGACGGATCGCCAGCCGTTTTTTTATATAATCCGGACTCAAAGCCAAGCTGACAACTCCTGCCTGCGGCCACATACTTCTTATTAGGCCCGTTGAGTCAAAAAGATAATCAATCTCTGGAAAAGCAAAGTAATCCAGGTCAAGAGATAAGAGCATTTTTTCCCGGGGGAGCGCGGAGATTATTGAGCGGTCAAAACCCGGCAAATCGGCCTCTTTTACTTCGGTAATCTTTAAGGCGGGAAAAGCCCTTCTGATTTCCATGGTATTCCCATTAAGGAATCCGGGGCCGGGGGAGGCGGAGAACCAAAATATTTCACTTACCTGTCCCGAGGCGACCAGCGGCCAGAGCCAGCTCCCTTCCTGGAATTTATCATGAAAATATTTATAGGCTTTTGCCAGGCCCTCATCAATGCCGAGGTGATTCGAGTCCATATCCGGATGGGCATCGAAATGAAAAAGTGTTGCCCCCTTGACCAGCCGGCCAAAAGCGAGGGCCTCTGTTGCGGCGTAGGCTGTCCCGCTATGGTAGGTAAACAGGTAGGTTGGGACACCGGCAACATCAAGCAATAGGTTTTGGTCTCCACGACGGAGCGCCTCTTCCGAACAATCTTCAAGCCCCCCGATAATTAGCGGGGTGCGCGTAAATTCAGGCGATGACGGCAAAGAATGGATATTGACCAGTCGTCCCGTGGCGGGGTTTGGCTGATAGGTCTGGTGAAACAGGGCCGAGCCGGCATAAGGCCGGAAGCCGGCGGTTGATTGTGGTGCGGCAATAATCATCAGGTATTTATCGTCATTATTAGGGTATAATTTCAGGATATGATCATTCGTTTAAACAAATATTTAGCCGATAGCGGGGTAGCCTCCCGGCGTAAGGCCGATGAACTGGTCCGCCAGGGGCGGGTTTCAATCAATGGAATACCGGTGACAAATCTGGGGTCACGAATTGATATCGAAAAGGATAAGGTCTTTGTTGATGGCAAACCGGTGGCTGGGTCGCTGGCGAAAAAAATATATATCAAATTGTATAAACCGCGCGGGGTTGTCTCTTCCTGTGTCAGCCAAAGAGGCGAAGAGACGGTTGTCCGGCTGCTCAAAGGGATCAAAGAGCGGCTTTTCCCGGTAGGACGGCTGGATAAGGATTCAGAAGGTTTGTTGTTGATGACAAATGATGGAGAATTGGCCAACCAATTAATGCATCCCCGCTATGAACATGAAAAGGAGTACCTGATAGATGTAACTCGGCCATTAACGGCTGAACAATTAGAGCGTTGGGAAGCAGGGGTGATTCTGGATGGGGAAAAAACCTTGCCAGCCAAGGTGTTTCTGGAATCCGAGCGCCAGTTCAGGATCATCCTCAAAGAGGGGAAAAACCGGCAGATCAGGCGGATGGTGGAAGCGGTGGGAAACCGGGTCAAAAATATTTTGCGGTTAAGGATAGGCAAAATCAAGCTTGGCCGGCTGCAACCTGGGCAATATGAATATCTAAATTCGCTTGCATAATTTACCTGAAGACCTATAATTGTCCGCATATAGGAGGAGCAAATGAAAAAAATTACTTTTGTTTTGATCATTATATTGATCTTGTTTTCTTCAATGGTTGTGGCGGCTAAGCGGAATCATAGGATCGGCGTGGGACTGGCGGTCCTCTCGCCAACTTCTGATATCCTGGTCACCAGGAATTCAACCATTGGCCTTAATATTGATTACGATACGAAGGTCAATGAAAATCTTGATATTGGGGTAACGCTGGGATACTTGAGCTATCGGCCTAAAACCGCGACTTATGACGCCGGTTATGGCATTTTAAAATGTGGTTTGACGGGGCGGATATATTTAGCCTCATGGAACGTTGGCAAGACCGACCATGGGCTGGCAAATTTCTATCTGGATATTGAGGGGAACGCTTTTTCAGCCAACAAGCAGGAAGAATTCTTGTCTGGGTCCCCGGCTTCTTTCTCTGGCTTGGGTGTTGCTGGCGGTTTAGGGATGGAAATGATGTATGGGCCGGCGGCCACCCTATATGCGGCCGCTTTGTATCAAAGGACAGCAATAAAGTCGACGGACAACATTGAACTGCCGTTAGACGGCTATGTTATTCAGGTTGGGACCAGGGTTGCCTTGACGCCCAAAGATTAATTACAGGCTTAGTCCAGGGCAAATGACGGGGCGATAAAGTCAGGTTTTATCTTTGCGGCTTCAGCGTCAGCTTGACTGGTATTCCCGGAAAGAACCAGCAGGCTTCTGATACCAAAATTTCTTGCTCCGAGGATATCGGTCTCTATCGTATCCCCAACCATTACTATCCCCTCTCTGGTGCCGGCTCCCGAGCGGCGAAGGGCCTCGACAAAAATTGAGCTGGTTGGTTTACCTAACCGGGTTAGAGTGCGACCGGTAAGTGTCTCAAGCATTTCTGCGTATGGGGCAATACCAATAATAAGGCCATCTTGTGTCGGGATGGTTCGATCAGGGTTGGCAATCACCCCTGGCACCCCCCTGGCAAGGGCCATAAAAGCAGCATTGAGTAATCGGCCATCAAGTAAGCCAAGGCGGCTGAAGAGGGTGGCAGGGAGATCAGGGAATTCCCTTTTGTCAGGCACAGCGAACCAGCCAATGACCACCGCTTGAATGTCCTGGTGATGTCTTAAAGCTTCACGGTTATCCATTACGACTCCGCCAGCAGAAATAACATATTCTTTTGTGACATCGTTGCCCAGGACCAATGACCTGGCGCCTTGTAAGTTTCTGGTGCTGTAATATTCTGCCAAAAGAGAGCCGGAAGTAACAATGTGCTTCTGCGGCAAATCAATGCCGTTAATGGCCAGTTCCTGCTGAAGCTGCTGGACCGAATAATTAGCCGAATTGGAAACGATAACGGCTGTTTTGCCCAAACGCCGGATTTCGGCCATAGTTTGGGCTGTCCCCTTGATTGGCCCATCCGCAGTTTTAAGCACCCCAAAGTTGTCAATAAAAAAAACTTGATGGCGCGGGTTGGTAATGATTGAGCGAACTGATGATAAGGTGGTGCTCATGGCAAATCTTCATCGGAGCAATTGCCTTAGGATTTCAATTGATTTGTTTTATTAGTCAGGGCTTTTTTGGTATAATCAGGCCAATGGAAATCATTGTTCATAAATACGGCGGGACTTCGGTCGGGACACCGGAAAAGATCAAATCTGTCGCCCAGAGGATCAAAAAGGTCAGGGAGGCGGGCTTTGAAGTCGTTGTGGTTGTCTCGGCTATGGGGCACACCACCGACGAGTTAATTGACCTGATGCAGAAGGTAACGGATTCCCCCGATCCCCGTGAATATGACATGCTGGTTTCCACCGGCGAACAGGTTTCGGCCGCCTTGTTGGCTATGGCTTTGCAGGCGATGGGTTGTCCGGCTGTCTCCCTGACCGGAGGGCAAGCTGGGGTGGTGACCGAAGATATCTATAAGAAAGCCAGAATAAAAGAAATCAAACTCGACCGCCTAAAAAAAGAATTGAAGTCGGGCAAAGTTGTGGTCATTACCGGTTTCCAGGGGGTGGATAGCCACGGAGACATCATTACTATCGGTCGTGGTGGATCTGATACTTCGGCGGTGGCGATAGCGGCCGCCCTAAAAGCGCAAGTCTGCGAAATTTTCACCGATGTCGATGGGGTTTATACCACTGATCCAAGAATTGTACCGGAAGCCAGAAAATTAAGATATATTTCCTATGAAGAGATGCTGGAATTGGCTTCGCTGGGGGCGCAGGTTTTGCATCCCCGTTCGGTGGAATGTGCCAGTATTTATAATATGGTCATTCATCTCCGGCACGCGCAAAAAGATATTGAGGGGACGTATATTATGTCTCCAGAGCGGATTTTAGATTCTCTCGACGCTGCTCGAGACAAGGAGGGTGGAAAAATGGAAAAAAAAGAAGCTGTCCGGGGGATTGCCCTGGACGAAAATATTGCCAAATTGGGGATTCTTAATGTGCCGGACCGGCCAGGTACGGCGGCAAAAATATTTGGCACTTTGGCCAAGGAAAAGATCAATGTTGACATGATTGTCCAATCGATCCACTCACAAGGGACACAAGCTGACCTGGCTTTTACCGTTGATCGGCCGGAACTGAAAAAAGCGGTTGAGATTGCTGAACGGGTCGCCAAAGAATTACAGGCCGCCGGCGTGGTTGCCGATTCTGACGTCAGCAAGGTTTCGCTGGTGGGCATTGGCATGGTCAGCCAGCCGGGGACAGCCGCAAAAATGTTTGAAACCCTGTCTGACGCCGGGATAAATATTCAACTTATTACGACTTCAGAGATCAAGATATCCTGCGTGGTCAAGGCTGAACAGGGTAAAAAAGCGGTCCAAATGCTGCACAAGGCCTTTGGCCTGGAAAAAGTTGCTTAAAGCGCTCTTTTTATTAGTTGTCAGCTACCTGCTTGGGTCAATTCCTTTTAGCCATCTTTTCCCCAAAAAAATAAAAAACCGGGATGTCCGGCTGGCTGGGACTAAAAATGTCGGGGCGACAAATGCCCTGGTGGTAGGTGGTCCCTTGGTGGGATTGCTGGCCTTAATTGGTGATGTGGCCAAGGGGTATTTGGCCGTCATTCTGGCCCGCTACTTTGATTCACCAGACAGTTTAGTTGCTTTGGTGGCAATCTTGGCAGTCATTGGGCATGATTTTTCCATCTTTCTGGGTTTTAAAGGGGGCAAGGGGGTGGCCACGACTGGCGGGATCCTCTTGGCACTTGACCCTATCTTCACTTTGATCACATTATGTCTTTGGGTCCTGACGATGTTAGTGGTGCGCTACTTTATCCCCAGTACGATGATAATATTTTGTTTCCTGCCGGTATTGATGTGGATCGGTTCCTGGCATGGTGAGTATATTCTGTTTGCCTTAATTAATGCTCTTTTAGGCCTTTATGCTCACCGGGAAAACCTAGGGGCTTTTTTTGCCGGGCAGGAACTGACAATTGCGGAAGCAATTGATAAATTAAAAAATAAAAATCCGGCTTAACTGTTGAGCTAAGCCGGATTTATTTTGAGACTATCTTCGGGCTTTACCTAAGCATGCCTTTGGTGTTTTTTGGCAGTTCAGTCAATGGCGGTTTGCCCATTTTTTTCCTGATTTCGTTGATTTGCCGTAAACTTTCGGCCTTGGCTGCTTCGTTTTCCTGCTGTTCAGCGGCGGTCATTTGGGGGACATTAAAGGTAGCCTTGCCAGTGGCTATGACCTTCCCATTATCCCAGATATCGATGTTTTGTGTGACCCACTTTTTATAGACATCATCCCATTTGGTTTCCTGTTTTTGCCCGGTTTTCTTATAGATGTACACTTGCGCTGTTAAGTCCATTGTTGGTATTGCCTGTGTTTTTGGCCTGTCAAGAATTGTGCCTTGAACTATTCCCTTGCCATGCGCGGCATCTAGGTGGCTTTCAGGCATTAAAGCAAAATCTAGCAATTCATCCTCTTCTAAATCATCTGCTTTCCAGCCATTTTCCCATTTAAGTTTTGGATTATAGGAGGGAAAAATTAAAACCGAAATATAATCATATTTGTAGGAACTCAAGGGTTTTGGTAATTTAACCTTTATCCCGAGAGTTTGCACATCAGCCGAATTAAAAACCGTGTTGTCGCCATTTTGATCATAAAAAGTAATTTTCCCTGCGGCGGCAAAAGAGGCGGTGGACAGAGCAAACAACAAAACTGAGGCAAACAAACATACAAGCAATTTCTTCATAAGATTCACGCTCCTATGAAGAGAATTATAGAATGCTGGTTACTAATGTCAAGCGATATCGGGGTGAGAGGATTTGAACCTCCGACCTCACGGTCCCGAACCGTGCGCTCTACCAAGCTAAGCTACACCCCGGAGATCTGTCATTTTAGCATACTCGCTGGTTGACTATCTAGGGGGGAGCAGGTAAAATTATATTATGGATAAACAAGCCAAAAAACAGAGATATTATTCCATTATGATCGTTCCCCATGATGCCCAGGGGAGGCCGATCAGTCTTAAACTCCCTGCCTGGGGAGTCTATTTAACCCTTTTCGTGGTCGGTTTTTCTTTTGTTTTGACCGCTTCTTCATTGGTTTATTCATCTTTGATTTCCCGCAAACTGGTCACTTATACTGACACTCTGGTAAAAAGTCAGGAGCAGCAACAGACCTTAAATATCCTGGGTCGGAAGACCAGCCAGGTCAACCAGATGCTTGATGAGCTGGCGCAGCGGGACAACGAGCTCCGACGGCTGCTTGGTTTGAAAAGTTGGCAGAGTAAAATAAAGCTTTCGACCGATCTTCCTTCGGCCGAAGCTAAATCGCAAAAACTGACCAAGGAATTAAAGACTATTAATCTGCGCATTGCCGAAAACAAAGCCAGCTTAAACGAATTAAAAGAGTGGGTGGGAACGGTCCGGGCTAAATTTGCCCAAACACCTTCGATCTGGCCGGTCAACGGCAAGATTGTTTCTGGTTACGGGTTTAGAATTCATCCCTGGCGGGGATTACACCTTGGAATTGATATAGACGTCGATAGAGGGACTCCCGTAAAGGCGACCGCTGACGGGACAGTTATTTATGCCAGCTGGCGGCACGGTTATGGTAAAACAGTGGAGATCGGGCATGGCGACGGAGTTTCCACTCTTTATGCCCACAATTCAGATTACGCGGTCAAATTGGGACAAAAGGTGACCAAAGGAACCATCGTCGCCTATGTCGGCTCAACCGGTTGGACGACCGGTCCGCATCTGCATTACGAAGTTCGTCGTTGGGGAGTGCCGGTCAATCCGGTAGCTTTCCTGGCCACTGACCTGAAGACAGCCAGCCGCTTATGGAGGTAATCAATGGGACTTTTTGACGCGTTTGCTCACAATCCAAATCGACCGGTACTGCTTGGTGGGGTGGAATCAATAATTGGTGAAAATGCCCGCTTCAAAGGGGAACTGCATAGCCAATCATCAATAAGCATTAACGGTGAGTATGAAGGGAAGGTCAGCGCTGAAGGAGATGTGATTATTTCCCAAACCGGTAAGGTTACCGGAGAGATTGTCGGGGGGAATGTTTTTATCTCCGGACGGGTAGATGGTAATATCCAGGCTAAGCAGACTTTGGAGCTGGCTAAATCCGGACGTGTCCATGGCGACCTTTCCGGCGGCAAGATTGTCATTGAAGAAGGGTCAACCTATCAAGGCCGGGTTTCTGTCAACGCCGAACAGCCCAGCACCCCAGAATTCTAAATGAACGGCAAGCTCTACGTTGTTGCCACGCCGATCGGCAATCTGGAAGATATTACATTTCGTGCGGTCCGCATCCTCCAGGAAGTCGATGTAATCGCGGCTGAAGACACTCGGCACACAAAAATACTGCTCGATAAATATGATATTCATAAACCACTGACTTCGTATCATAAATTTAACCTCAAGGGAAAAACCGACTACCTAATAGAATTGTTGCAACAAGGGAAAAACCTGGCTTTGGTCTCCGATTCAGGTACTCCAGGGATTTCTGACCCGGGGTATCAGGTTATCAGGGATTCAGTCGAGCGGGGAATCCCGGTTGAGGTTATCCCAGGAGCTTCGGCTTCGCTAGCCGCCCTGGCTGTTTCCGGCCTGCCGACCGATAGTTTTGTTTTTGAAGGCTTTCTTCCCAGAAAACCCGGGAAAAAAAGAAAACGTCTGGAGCTTTTGAAGGCTTTGCCCCAGACAATAATTATTTATGAATCACCTTTTAGGGTTATTAAAACACTTGAAGAGATCCGCCAGGTCATGGGTGAGCGTCGGGTCGCTGTCTGCCGCGAACTGACAAAAAAATTTGAAGAAACCGTGCGAGGCCTGGTGTCCGAGGTTATCCCCAAGATAAAAGCCAAAGGTGAATTTGTAATTGTTGTTGCCCCCGCAGAAGGATTGTGATAAATTAATTGGGACCCAAGCAGCTCAACGGGAGAGTCTTAGTGAAGATGTGGATTCTATTTCCACCTTGGGGTTAATATTCAAGGGGTTGTCCCGCGAACTCCGTACTTCATGGAGGTATGGAGATGCTGCAGAGAATCAGGCTATCAGGAAATCGGACTATCAGGTTATCAGTTTTATTGAGTCTGTATTTGTCGTTTGTCATTTGTCACTTGTCATTTGCTGCGGATATTCCCAAGTTTTACGGTGAAGAGCTAATTGTTACTGCCACCAAGCTGCCTAAGCCAGCCCGACAACTCCCCTGGAATGTTACCCGCCTGACGGAAAAAGAGCTTGCCGGCAAAACAACCTTGAGCGAGGCGCTCCAGACTACTACCGGGATCGATTTACAGTCTTATGGTTATTATGGGGCGCTTAACTCGATCAGGTTACGGGGGACTGGTGCGTCACAGGTGTTGGTTCTGCTAAACGGACAGCGGCTCAATTCTCAGCTGCTGGGGATGTATGATTGTGGGGACATTTATCTTGATGACGTTCAGGCCGTTGAGGTAGTGCGAGCCCCGCTTTCGGCGGTTTATGGCTCTGACGCGATCTCCGGAGCGATAAATGTCATTACTAAAACCCCTGAACAGACCAGCGGCTATGTTAGCTCCGCGACCGGGTCTTTTAACACAATTGAAAATAAATTTAACATAAGTAATCCCAATTTCTATCTGGGCGGCGGGACGCTTAATTCTACGGGCTTTCGCCGCAACGGAGACCTGGCGGCACAAAACTGGTTTACGCAGTGGCAATGGGCCACTCCACTGGGTAATTTAATTGCCCAATATAAATACTATGATGCAAATAAAGGGGTCCCAGGCGTCCCCACTTCGGAAGCTGACCCAGCCTCGGCAACGGAGCCCAACGATCGTCAAAAAGACCGCAATACCCGTTTTGGACTAAGCCTGGCGTCGGAGAATTATCGGCTTGCGGCCTTCCAAAATGTTTTGGACCAGCGGCTTGACCCCTATATTTGGGGGGCGAGCACCAATCAAACCTGGCAAAATGGCCTGGAATGGCAGCAGACTGTTAACCAGGGTTTTGGGCAAGCTTTGTTTGGCCTTGATTATCGTGAAGATAAAGGGAAGGGGACCATGTCTGGCGAGCACGCAATCAATAATTATGGCGCCTTTGTCCAAGAAGAAATCGGTAATCTGACTTTAGGCTTACGGGGAGATAAGCATTCTACCGCCGGGATTTCGCTCAATCCCCGCCTGGGCCTGGTCCGCCAGCTCAATCAGGGTTTGACACTAAAATTATCGGCCGGGACTGCCTTCCGGGCCCCGACCCTCAACGAATTATACTGGAACGACGGGTATATGTTTGGCGATGCCAGCCTGCGGCCGGAAAAATCACTCTCTTATGAAATCGGTCTGGAAAGACAACTTGGGGAAAACACTATTGCTAAGGTCAGTTATTATGTGACAAATACGACCGATCTGATCTTATGGGATTGGCGTTCCTCAACTATCGAGGCCAGGGCAAAAAATGTGGGCGCGGCTTATATAGAAGGGGTCGAGTTTGAGTGGGTTAAGCAATTGGGCCGGCAGGGAAAAGCTTTTATCAATTATGCTTACCAAAATGCCATCGATAAGGAAGATATCGACCCCCTGGCTGTCGGCAAACGTCTCCGTTTCACGCCACAAACCAAATACAATGCCGGGTTGGTTTATAATGAAAGCAGCCTGACCCTGCGGCATGTCGGGGAATCATATGCCGACCAATACAATACTGTGGTGATGCCGGCGTTCACGGTGGTTGATTTGCATTATGCCAAGAAACTGGCCAAAGTAGAAATTGAGTTGGCCATCCGCAACCTTTTTGATACTGTTTACAGTGAAGCGATTGGAAATGATCCAGTTACCTGGGCAGCGCGGAAATACCCCATGCCGGGCCGCAACTATTCGGTTGGGCTCAAGATTCTGTTATAATTAGGAACAGGAGAGAAAAATGATGACAAAAAATAATCAACTGGTTGCCGTAAATATATTACTCATAGCCGTTCTGGCCCCGGTGGTTATCTGGAGGACGTTGCCGGCGCCCAAAGCTGCCCCGTTGACGTTTATTGCCGAAGAGGTAGTGGTCCAGAAGGGGATTACCAAAGCGGTTGCCCCAATTACTCCTAACAGTGTGCCTGTCCCTTTGCCAATTATTCCTCCAAAACTGATCAAGCAGATTTTGCCAACTTTTCCCCTGGGTAGCTTGCAAGCAGAGCTGGCCGGGACAACAATTTTATCCGCCTATGTGGGGACAACCGGCCAAGTCGGGCAAGTAGAAGTCAAACTCTCGTCCGGTTCGGCCGAACTGGATAAGGCGGCTGTCGAAGCGATGAAGGGCTGGCAGTTTGTTGCCGCTACCCAAGGCGGGATTCCGCTGGCGTGTTGGTATGAAGTGCCGATTAAATTTGAGGTGAAATAGCATGGCCTCTGAATCGCTTGGCCGGTTATTGATTTACATCGGGATTATTACGGTGCTGATCGGTGGATTTTTTGTTTTGGTCGCCAAGGTCCCCTGGTTCGGCAAGTTGCCCGGTGATATTGTTTATGAACGCGAAGGGTTGAAGATTTATTTCCCCATCGCGACAATGATTATTGTTTCCCTGATTTTGACCCTGCTGTTAAATATTATTTGGCGAAGATAAATATCGGGGCGTGGCCCAGCTTGGTCTAAGGCGCTACCTTGGGGTGGTAGAGATCGTGGGTTCAAATCCCGCCGCCCCGATTTTTTACATCATGAAAACTTCAGATTTTGATTTTGTCGTACCACCAGAATTAATCGCGCATGAGCCGGCAGCCCGGCGCGACCAATCCCGCTTGATGGTCCTCAACCGGGCGAAGCAGACTATAGAACATAAACATTTCTATGACATCATCGAATATTTCATTCCCGGCGACTTGCTGGTGATAAATGATACCAAGGTGATGCCGGCCAATCTGGTCGGCCGAAAGTCTGATGGAGGGGGAAAAGTTGAGGTCCTGTTGGTAAGCAGACGGCCCAGGCCAGCCAGCGATCACGAGGTCTGGGAGTGTTTGGTCAAGCCGGGCAAAAGGTTGAGCGTGGGATCAAGGATTATCTTTGGTGACAGCGAAGTAACCGGCACCGTTTTAGAAAAAACTGAAAGCGGTGAACAAATAATTGAGTTTTCTGGTGATCTTGATTCATATATGCACCGGGCGGGGGAGATACCTTTGCCGCCGTACATTAAAATTTCCACTGGCCAATTCCCAATGTCAAATGAAGGTAATAATTCAGCATCTAATCTGAAAATGAGATATCAGACGGTCTATGCTGATAGGGAGGGGGCTTCTGCCGCGCCGACAGCCGGTCTGCATTTTACCCCAGAGTTGCTAAAAAATGCACAGGCGAAGGGGATCGAAATTGCCCGGGTCACTCTCCATACCGGTTTAGCGACATTTAAACCGGTCTATGCCGAGAATGTCGAGGACCATAAGATGTATTTTGAAGAATATGAGGTGCCGGCAGAGACCTTTGCTGCCTTAACTAAAGCTAAAAGGGTGGTGGCGGTTGGTACGACTTCGGTCCGTACTCTGGAATCAGTGGCCGATCTTATTACCCCAAAGGCACAAAGGCACGAAAGCTACAAAGGGTCAACAAACCTATTTATTTATCCTGGCTACAGATTTAATACGGCTGAGGTGATGGTGACAAACTTTCATTGGCCAAAAACTTCGCTGATAATGCTGGTTAGCGCCTTTGCCGGGCGGGAATTTATTATGCGGGCTTACCAGGAGGCCATTGATCAAAAATACCGCTTTTTCTCGTTCGGTGATGCTATGCTGATTATCTAGGGTCGGCTTTAATCTTTAAATAAGTTCTTAATGAAGATTTCGGGGTGGTTTTAATGGCAAATTCCTTGGCCAATTCCAGCCAACGCAAACGTTGCGTGGTAGACCATTTGCCCATCGTAGATATCTTTGTTTTCTCGCCATAATCATGATGTAGGCCATTATTTTTCATTTTTATTGCCTAAATATATTTTTTTGAGATAACCAATATCAATTAAGTCTTGATCCCGACCTGAGGCTTTTTTCATGGCTAATAATTCGGTGTAGGAAACCGTCGGGATTGACAGCCCCTCCGATCTGAAAGTCTTTCTCGTATTAAATGCCTTTTCAAAATTAAGCGGGCTTTGAATAAAAACATCAATAAGCTCAAACTCATCGCGGTAAAAAGAGACAACTCTGGTTTTACCTGGTGAAATCTCTCCGCATACCAGTTTTTTGGCTAGAGCTGGTTTTTTTGATTTAAACCCCAAGGTTCTCATAGTCTGATAAAATTGTGTTCTGTTGTTTTGGTCCAAGGCGATAACCAAATCGAGATCAAGGGTTGTTCTGGCAAAACCGTATAGATTTACTGCGACTCCGCCAATAACTAGGTATCTGACCTTTTTTTTGGCCAAAGCGCGAAAGACATCCTTGTAGATCATAATTAATTATAGCATTTATAATGCCAACCATAATTGTCGCTTTTTCCTGTTTGAAGATGCTATGCTTATCTTATGAGTTTTAGTAACCGCGACCTTCAGCTTCAGATATTTACTGCTTTAATAATGCTTGTATTGTTATTCGCTTCGGCCTTTATCCTGTCCATTGGTTGTGGTGCTGCCGGTTCGGGAGAGGTAACCACAACAACAAATTCTGATCTACTCTATACGGTTTATCCTGATACCGAAGAAGCCCCGGTTTTGACTCTCTATTGGGGAGTAAATAAAGAAGGCTTAAATACTGCAGAAGTCGCCGGGGTGGGGCAATTTGGGGTATGGGAGGGATCCGGGACGAGTGATTTTAAGGCTGGTTGCGAACCGGCTTCAGAAATGGAGATGTATTTGTATAGCAATGGCTGGCCGATTTACAGCTATACTTGCGGGACGATTGTTTATCTGGGGAGTGATGAGATTGGGATTCGCTATGGCCGCAATTACGTCATCAAGCACGAATACGTCGGTAATATGTCCGCTTTATCCCTGGGTCAGACAGTTGAAGCAGGGACGCTGCTTGGATATACTAAAGATAATTTTTGGGAAATCGAGCTGGATAAATGGACTGGGCCGCTCGTTGCCCGGGCCATTCCAGCTTATGGCTATTTTGATG
>MEUF01000003.1:20300-22734 GCA_001771615.1 candidate division WOR-1 bacterium RIFOXYB2_FULL_48_7 | reverse complement strand
TGACGTCTACTTCGACTGTCGGGTTCCCCCGGGAATCGATAACCTGTCTGGCCCGCACCCCTTCAATTCTGGCGGCACTCTTGGCCCTGTCCCCGATAAAAAAATATTCTTCTGATAATCTGACCATCACATTTTCTCCTTTCAAGAAAAAAAGCGGGAGACGAGGCTCGAACTCGCGACCCCGACCTTGGCAAGGTCGTGCTCTACCAACTGAGCTACTCCCGCAGCAAACCAAACTTCGAGTCTTCTATATCTTACCAAATTAAGTGAAATTTTTCAAAAGTGGTGGCGATAAGGAATAGAGAGAGACAGGAGAAATCAATGTTAAAAGAATTTCGTTGCAAGTTTTGCCATCGATTATTAGCCAAGGTTGGCGACGGGTCCAAGGTGGAAATAAAGTGTCCCAAGTGCAAGACGATGAACCTGTATAACGACGAGACGGTGATTGTATACGAGATCCCCGAGAACAATGTGACCAAAAAGATCATTGAGCGCGGGTTGATCCAATACGATCTGCTGCAGAATTAAATAATAAGGAAAGAGGAGGATAATCATGGTCGTAAGTGCTGCGTCTAGACAGATCCGGTTCGGTGTTCGTGGTTTTGGTGGAGAAATTGGCGATACAATGACTCGTGTGTTTATGGCGATGAGTCGCCCGCGTTTTGATGGTTTGATGGAGGTGACCGGCGGCCGAATGACCGCTTTAATCCGCCAAAGAGCAGGAGTTTCATTGCGTGAAACCGTTGCTCAAGATCGTTCTTTCTTAAAGCTGACCAATGCCGGGACTTTAGAAGCAAATACCGCTTCTCCTTATGCTTATTCCGGCCACGTGGCTGATGTGGCTTTTGATGACAGTATGCCAGGTAGAGTAAAGGTTGTTGGCGCCGATGGACGCGTCTTGAATATTGATTACGTGGCAATCCCGGAAACCAATCGTGGCCTGGCTGAATTGGCTGATCTTGATTTCTTGGTTGACGCTACAGGCGTCGGCGTTAAAGATATCAAGAAAACTCCAGACCAGGACCCCAATTTTTATACTGAATATCCCGGATTGACGGTCCTGTTTTCTTGCCCGGTTAAGACCGTTAAGGGAATTCCGCACCTGTTCAACGGGGTTAGTTATGCTACTCCCGGACAACTAAATGCTACCGGTTCTTGTACTACCCACGCTGGTGTTGATCTGATCCGCTATATCAGAGAACCTCTTATGCAGAGCTTGGGCCTAAGCGAAGGGGAACTAATCATTGAAGGGGGGCTGTTGGATACTACTCACTCCCTGACGCCTACTGACATCAGTACCCTGCAATATTACAATGGGGCCTGTGTGGCGCAGACCACCGGTTTTGGTGGCGCGGCTGGCAAGGTTTATCCAGTTGCCGGCATCAAAAATATTAATGCTGCAACCAATCGATATGAATCTTTTTACGATGTAGATGGAATTCGGGCGGCTGGAACATCGATGTTTTCTCTCTCCATGGTTGTTTCCGTGAGAAAAGGGATGGGAGAGGTTACGCAAGAGTTGATTGAGGCAGGTTTGCGTCGAGCAGCTCAAGATCCAGAAGGACGTAAGCATATTGGTGTAATTAACTCTGTTTTTGAGTTAGACAAGAACAAGAAGACTGGGATTTTAACCACTCTGTCGTTGAGTGGCATGACCCCAACCACCATGCTGCCTCTGGGTGACAACATTAAGGTTGTGAAAATGGGTGGGACCTTGGTTAAGGACGGGATAGAATACGAGAGTTATGTTGTGACAGTTAAGAATGCTGCCTACGACAATCGCCTCGGATTTACCGTCGATATGCTCGAAGAGGCCAACGAGATTGCCCAAGCCAGCTTTGGTACCCAATTGATCCCGGGTTTTGACCACCAGCAAGATGTTGGTGATGCCTTGGCTTTTGTCAGAAGCGCTGCTGGGCAGAGATTATTTGCCAAAGCCCTGGAAGTAACCGGCGGACAGCTGCTTAAACCATAGATTTAGAAAATAGCTTTCTTATAAACCGGCCAGATGACCTCTGGCCGGTTTTGTTTTGGAGAGAGGAAGACTGAAATTTAGGGTCAAAAATGACGATAATATATTGAACAATAATGGATATTAGAGTCAACCAGATTGGCCATTTAGTCAGGCAGGCGCGAGCTGAAGCGCCGGGCAGAAGTAAATTGCTGCTGCATGATGCCTTCCGCATGTTTGAAGAGCGGGGGGTTGTCCTGCACGCAAAACATACCTATCTACACCATACTCACAGTACGCGGCTTTCTATTTGCGCAGGATATATATATCCATTTGATGGCATGTTGCACAGGATTTCAGCTGATGCGCACATCCCCCATTATGATAGGGCTTTAACTATTGCCATGGGGCTGTTAACCAGAATGGCCGATAATGATCTGCCGCCCGGTTCCTATAACTTCGGCAATATGATCATGATAACGG
>MEUF01000003.1:17828-20275 GCA_001771615.1 candidate division WOR-1 bacterium RIFOXYB2_FULL_48_7 | reverse complement strand
CGGCTGGAACGAGTCGGTGATTGAAAGGGTTATGGAGACAAGTTTTTCCCGCCTGGTCGTTGATCCTCAAGTCTTTTGCCCCAATCCTGATTCGCCGACTGAGGACTGTTTGACTACTGAAGAACAAGATTCGGTGTTAAGGGAAAGAATAGCGCTAAGAAGACAAATGCTAGAAGGCACACATCAGCCTGCATTGGCTCTGGTGAAAAAATATATAAATAGTGATGAACGCCCAACATTCGAAGAACAACGGGTCATGCTAAACTTTGTGTGCTCTCTTAATACTCTTGATGTAGAAATTCTACAGTTATTCATGAAACATCCTAATCGATTTGTCAGGGAGCTTCTACGAAAAGCCTGGATGAATACGGTGGTCTGCCGATGTAATTTGGTCGATGATTATGGGCTATTTTCCCCTCTGCTGCCTGATGAGGCCAATGATGAAATGCGCGAAGCAACCAGGCATGTTGCTGATGATTCCGATGATGTTTTTCAGCCGCATGATGTCTTTGATGTCAGAAAAAAATTGATTGACTATGTTTTTGCGCGTGACCTTCGGCCAGTTTACTTTGAAGCTTATTGGTTAAGTAAATTGCTCTGCCAGCCAGGCTTTGAATCAGAGGACCAGCGTGAGCTGACCTGTGAATGGAGCGGTGGCGGATTGATAGAAGATGGAAGCCATATACCGGGTTACTTCCGCCTATCTGTCCATAATGGGCCAAATAAAAATGATATGGAATTACTGGCGGCCATTGTAGCCTGGTGGGTCGACAATGATAAAAGTCCATTGGAAACGCTGGATGGAATGGGCTTGTTGCCTGCCGAATTATATATTGAAACACCAGAAGAGGTTTCTGAATCGGATAAGGTTTTTGCTCAGCGTCTGCTGAAAGTTTTACGTGAGAAATACAGTTTTTCTGACCAATTAAATGAAAAAATCTTTTGGTTTTATGAGCCTGATCAAAATCCGATCCGGACCGGATATCAGGCGGCTTCCTTAGAAGAAAAACTGCAAATGTTGTTACATGCCCGGGAGCGACTAAAAGAGCTCCTAGCTAATCCTCCTGGATCCTTGCATCAATCGGGTTATAAAAGTTATGGGCCCAGTGTTGGCGGGATTAATGAATTATTTATCAGCGAACATACTATTTATGAGGCAGTTTTATTTCTAAGCAGCCTTTATCTTGGCGACAGGCTGGCAACAGTTGATGAAAACAATTTTTCCGAAGCACTTGATTTTATGGCAGATACAGCCAGACATTTACAATATTGCGGATTTGCTGTTGAACCGCTTATGGCCGCGATTGAAGATTATCGAACCAGTTTTCAGCATTCTCCCTCAATTCCCCAGGTATTATATGCCAAGCAAAGGCAAGTTTCCCGGGCTTTTGCCGACCTTATTGCCAGTTACAGTGATTCTTTTGATGAGATCCGCCGGTTAATGCTGGCCAATGGGGAGTGGCTCAAAGGAGGGCGCGAAGAGACAACAGGTTACAATCACTTCCTGGATAACCTCCTGCGGGCCGATTTAGTAAATTATTTTTCGATTATTGCCGAAAGAATGGAACGACACCTGCAGGCCAAAATAGCCGCCGCCGGTATTGCCGCTGGTCGTCTTTGTCTGGCAGAATTAGATGAGATTGCTCTCCTAAACCAACCGCAAGCTGCGCCGTCAGAGGACCAGATATTTTTTATCGGTCCCGGACCATCGGCTCTGCCTGTTGATAGGCTTAGGGGCACACGCTTATTGGGTAATAAAGGTTACGGCCTGGCTTTGGCTCAACGACTGGGATTGCCCGTCCCCCCGGCGATTGCTCTGACTACCAATTTAGTCCAGGGAGATTTTGTCCCGGAAAGTCATTTAGCCGAGATCATGGGAGGGATGGATTGGTTAGGGCAGGTCAGTCGCAAAAGATTTGGTGATCCCGCAGGTCCGCTACTGGTTTCCGTCCGTCCTTCGGCTCCCATGGTAATTCCCGGAGCGATGAGCACAATATTGAATGTTGGGGTCAATAGGGAAATTGCCGAGTCGCTGGCGAGAGAATTCAATCGAGGGTTTGCCTATTCAACTTACGCTAATTTTCTTTTTTCTTACGGGCTGGCTGTTTTGGGTTTGACAGAAGCGGGAGTTGCCGATTTGCGGGTCCAGGTCCGGGCGATGATTCAAAGTGGGCAGGTGCATGACCGTGAAATATTTGATGATTTATTGGCCAAGATTGAAGACCGGACCAAGCATACAGTTCCCATGCAGCCAGTAGCTCAATTGCTTGGCAGCATTGAGGGGGTTTTACGTTCCTATGATAATAATGCCGCCAGCGGCTATCGTCGAATGTATGGTATTCCAGAAGATTGGCGAATGGCGATACTTTTACAACGCATGGTTTTTGGCAATAGGAGAACGTTTGGGGCCAGATCGGGAGCCTTTTCCTTAAGCAGCCATCATCCGG
>MEUF01000003.1:0-17654 GCA_001771615.1 candidate division WOR-1 bacterium RIFOXYB2_FULL_48_7 | reverse complement strand
CTATGTTACATGCGCTAGTTGGCCTGGTTCAGACTCAAGAACTGACAAAATTAGAAGCGGTTCGAAGAGCCAGAGCGGTTTGGGACGAATTAAGTTCACCAAGAATTGATCAATCAGAAAATCCGCTGGTTGTGGCGCAAGGGATTGGCGCCGCGGCTGGAGTTGCTAGCGGCGGGATTGCCCTGCCAACAACGCTTGAAGAGTTGCGCAGTTTGCCGCCAGGATCAATTGTGGTTGCTGATTATTTAGCTATGGATTTGGGAGAACATGATTTACAGGCCGTTGCCGGTGTTCTGACAATAAAAGGGGGGATGGGTTCGCACGCGGCCAATTTGGCCAGAAAAATCGGTCTTCCCTGTATTGCCGGCTGTCAGGCGTTGGCAATTAATATTCAAGACCAGGCTATCAGCCTTGGCGGGAAAATATTCAAGGTTGGTGAACAGATTTCCCTTAATGGCTCAACCGGAGAGATCTATCCCGGCCCGATTAAGGTTGCTCCTCCTCCGCTGATCAGGTATTTGCAAACCAGAACTGTGCCCGATTTATTTGAAGACCCGGATACGTTTGGGTTTTATCAGGATTATCAGACCATGTTATTGTGGGCAAGAGAGTTAGATATTTATCTACCCAAGCTTGGTTGAATGGGATGGCACTATTCAGTAATTTAACTACAAACACTGCCCGAACGGTAAGAAATCGCTATGATTTTACCGTGTTAGGGAGTTTGCCTAACGCACGAAAGGCCTTGGCTTTTTTGGCTAATGGTCGGTTTACCTGCTCGGTTGACGATGCTGTAAGCAATCATCCCGGGGCGCGCAATATTTTCTATCGAAGGATATGCCTGACGCCGACCGCCTATCGCCTAAACTCCAATCACAAAGTGTACGTTTGTATCCCGACAATGAATTCTGCAAATAAAATTTCCGCTTGTTTGCGCGAATTGCTCAATGACTTGGATATGCGCGGTTCAGCCATACAGGTTGATCGGGAGTTATTTGTCTGTGTTAATGGGTCCAGTGACGGGACAGAAGTTGCGGCCTTACGTGAATTATTGTCTCCACACTATAAATGTCGAGTAAATCTATTAATTGTCAAAGATAAAACCGGTAAAGCGGCCGCCATGAATGTGCTGCAGGCTGAAGTGGCAATGGCGGCAGAAAGAGATAAGTTAGGCAACCCTGACCTTGAACCATATATTTATTTTATGGATGACGATGTGAGAATCGGGGCCGAAAGGGTGGAGTATTCCGGCATCAAGGGAATTGTCGGCCAAATCAACCGAGGATACGCAACGGCAGTTTCAGGCAACCTCTACGTCGATTATTTGGGGATTGACTGTTTGCATCCAATCGAAACCTTCTGGCGGCATTTAAACGGCGCGAGAAAGAGGTTTGTTGTCGAGATTCCTCAACTATATGGGGCTGGTTGGGGATGCCGTTTAGCCGATTATCCGGCGGCTGGCGTGCCGCGTAGTTTGGTTGGAGAGGATTGTTACTTGAGCTTGTTTTTTGACTATGCTGGATCAGTTCGGAGCTTGCCTGATGTAAGGCTTTCTGTCCCGTTGCCTGAGACGGCCGCTGACTCTTGTGGTAGATGGTTAAGGGACAGTGTTGCTTGGGAACAAATTAAGAGATATGTAAGACACAATAATTTATTTCCAGATGAGGCAATTGCTAGGTTTCATGAGCGAAGAAAACAGGCTTTTGCCGAGATTACGGCAACCATTGGTGCCCTGCCTTTACTGCATCCAATCCGTCTAGCAAATTGGTTGAATTGGCAAATCCGACTTGGTCTTGAAGGGTTGCAAAAGCGGGGAATGGTTCCTCGGGAATTTTCTGTTGATGGCTTGGAATTTTTCCGTATTGGTCAGTCAGCAAGGCCGGCTGATGTCAGCTCTCCCTATCAAACCTATTGCCAATTAAAGGCCGAGGTGCCGGCAATAATAACTGTTTTGGGCCAAGAAAAATGTTTGAATGAAGAACAAATTGACAGTTTATCTGACCATCATTTGACTGATTATGAAAAATTAAAAATACTTGAAAAAGCCCTAGAAGATCCGGCAACCCGGGAGAAAGCAAAGCAAGCTGCTGCGCAAAATATCTTAGTTGAGCAGTTCATCTCCTTGATTGAATATCTTGAACAAATCAAACAGATGTTGGTTGATCCTGAACAGGTGCGGCATTTGTTTAAGCTGGCCGGGATCGATCTGGTAGGTACGTTAACCATTGAAGCAATCGGATCGGGTAAAGTTGGATTCAGTTACGTGGTCCGCGATGAATCACATGCTTATTATTATAAATATTCAGATGTTTTGGGAAAAGATTTTCCTCCGATATTTGAAGAAAGGGCGGAGGTCCATCAGCATGTCCTGGCGAATTGTCTGGCGGCAGAGTATGTTGGTCAGGACAGGGTAATGAATGTGCTTTATCCATCGCTTGAAGAAGCGCGCGATGCCTTGCGGCGACCAGAATTTGGCTCACAAAAAATACTGCACAGAATGATGATTGAACAGGATGTTTCAGGCAGTTATCGTCTTTATGATCAGGCCATAATTAACAGTCCGGCCAGATTTTCGCTTGATCCCATTGCCCATAGGCAATTAGTCGGTTATGCCCAGGTTTTAGCGCGGCTACATGGAGGCAGTCTGGCACTAAAAAGAAAGTACGCCAGAGGAGAAGCCTCTGGTTTGGTCGCACATCTGCAGTTATTGGGTGATCGGCAAATAGTTGGTCTGGATCCACAGGCGCATAAAAAATGGTTGGCCACATTAAACTATATGTTTAATAATGTCAGGAGGTTTATCAATAATTCCGCAGGTCAAGAAAAGCTATATCTTGAACAACTGGCTGCCTCAAGGGCCGGTTTAGCCAGCCGATGGCAGAGATTAATTGATGCTTCTGCTGATGCATTGATTGAATATGGCGCCCTGGGCCACTTGGACTATTCGCCAAAAAACTTTTTTGTTGGGATTGGCGCTGAAGCCGATAAGGTCAAGGTCTTTGATTTTAAACAAATTGGCTTTGTCGATCCAGCGCTTGAGGCGGCCACCGCCTTAGCCCGACGGTTACGGGCGGAATGGCGACGCGAAACAGTTGGCGATAGAGATCTCTATCCAGAAACACAGGCAATTATTGATTTATTTGTCCGCGCATATTTGAAGGAATTTAGTGATTATGGCGGTGAATTGATTGCCGGCAAAATCGAGAAGCGGCTTAAGGAGTTCTGTGCGTTCCTTATCCTGGATATGATTCCGAATGAGTCAAAAAACTTTAAAAGTCAATCAACCGCAGCGAAAGCTTTGATTAAATTAGCTGAAACGCTTCTCGGTTAATTTTAGGCGCTTTTTTGCTGTGGTCCTTTAAGGTATAATAAAATCATGACAATTACCCCAATTTATCTTTGTATCCTCGACGGTTTTGCCATCGGCAAACAGGATGATTCCAACGCCATCTGGCGGGCGGTTAAAAGCGGCCAGGCTACATATATCAAAGATCTGTTGGATAAACATAAATATTCTTTGTTGGAGTGTTCCGGGCTGGCGGTAGGCTTGCCGGCAGGGACAATGGGCAACTCGGAGGTAAACCATCTTAATATGGGGGCAGGGCGGGTGGTTTATCAGTCAATTGAACGTATTAACGTTGCCATAGAAGATGGGAGTTTCTTCAAAAACGAAGCTTTAGTCACTGCTATGAAAAATGGTTCTGCAACCTTCCAGGCGGTCCATTTGATGGGGATCCTCCAGGGGCACGGTGGTACCGTCCATGGCAGCATTAAACATCTCTTTGCCCTTTTGGAATTGGCCAAGCGAGAGGGTGTTAAACAAGTTTATCTCCACCTTTTTACCGATGGCCGTGATACTAATCCAAAGGCGGCTGGCGAAATATATCTACCCATGCTGGAGGCAGAGGTCAAACGGCTGGGATTGGCCGACGTGGTGCGGATAGCCACTATAATGGGAAGAGAGTTGGCCATGGACCGGGATACCGCCTGGGACAAAATATTGATTGCCATGCGGGCCATTGTGGCTGGCATTGGGGAATATAAGGCGCTGACCGCACAGGAAGCGATTGCCAGTTCTTACACTCGAGGCGAGACCGATGAATTTATCCGGCCGACAATTATCAGCGGCTATTCAGGTGTTGGCCCAACCGATTCAATTATCTATTTCAACTTTCGCCAGGATAGGACAATCGAACTGACAACCGCTTTTTGTGAGCAGGATATAAAATTCTTTAACTACAAAAAAGGGACCAGGCCAATTGATGACAGTGTTTACAAGGAAATAGCTTCTTTGCAACAAAGAATCAAAGGATCTGCTTTCGTCGCCATGACCGAATATTATCCAGGTATTCATGCCCTAACCGCCTTTCCAGAAAAAGAGATCCCCGAAACTGTCGGGGAAATAGTTTCTCGAGCCGGCCTCAAACAGTTGCGGCTGGCCGGACCGGAAAAATATGCCCATGTGACTGCCTGGTTTTCCGGCCGTCGGGCTGAACCCTTTCCCGGTGAAGACCGTCATCTGGCCCAGGATTTGACGCTGAAGGCCAGAACGGAAGAGGGGAAACATTATGACTGGGTGCCCGAGATGACCGCTTTTTTAGAAACCGAGTACTCGCTGGGGGCCATTGCCAGCGGTAAATATTCCTTGATTGTCCATAATTTTCAAAACGGGGATATGGTCGGGCATACGGGAAACACTGAGGCCGCAACCAAGGCAATTATCGATCTCTCTCTGTGTTTGGAAAAAATTGTTCCAGCCTGGTTAGACAAAGGCGGGGTTTTTATCATTACTGCGGACCATGGCAACGCCGATGAAATGTCTTTTCATAAGGGGGATAAGGATATCGTCAGCACACAACATTCGCTTAATCCGGTCCCATTCTGGGTTTTGGGTCAAGAAGTTACGCTAAAGGATAAAGGGATCGTTCCCGATGTTGGAGTGACTGTGCTCAAGCTATTGGGCCTGCAGCCTTCAAATGAAATGACCGCAAGCTCGCTGGTTATTGACCAGCCAGGGTCAGGTTTGTCTAGTAAATGAGTGCAGCCCTTTTAACAAGGTGCTTAACGCTGCTTCGTGGAGGCCTTCCGGGTAAGAGGGGTGGGCTTGAAAAGTTTCGGCTAACTGGTCGACAGTGACTCTGTTTTTCAGGGCTACCGTGGCGGCCCCGATAAGGTTGGTGGCTTCTGCCCCGATAATATGCACCCCCAACAATTGATTGTCTGCGGTAGAAATGACTTTAATAAATCCTTCTATCTCTCCCATGGCTTGCGCTATCCCCAGGGCGGCAAAAGGGAATTTGCCGGTTTTGACCTGCTGGTATTTTTCTCTGGCCTGTTGCTCAGTCAAGCCAACCGCAGCGATTTCCGGATGTGTATAAATCCCATAAGGGACATAATCGTAAGTAAAAGTCCTATTGCCTCCCAAAGCATTTTCGGCTGCGATTATCCCCTGTTCATAAGCGACATGGGCAAACATCTTTTGGCTGACCAAATCACCGACAGCATATACCCCGGGAGCGGCGGTTTCCATTTTTTCATTGACCTGGTAATTTCCGTTCCTTTTGCGGCCGACACAAATTAATGACTTGCCGCAGGAATCGGCCGGAGCAAACTTAACACCGGTTTTTATCATGACTTTTTTCCGCTGGAGGATCCGTTTGATCAGGGCAACAATCTCCAGGTCGATTCCGGGCAGGATTTCTGGCAAGGCCTCATAAATAGTGACTTCAATCCCTAAAGAGCTAAAAATAACTGCAAAGTGAATGCCAATTACCCCGCCGCCGATAATATCTACCCGGGGTGGAGGTGCGGCCAGATTGAGGGCCTCGTTGCTGGAGATAAACTTGTTACCATCGAAGGGGAGATTAGGCAAAGAGGCTGGCTCGGAGCCCATGGCCAAAATAACTTTCTTGGCAGTAATTTTATTATGTTCCATGTTCGGGGTTCTAAGTTCGATAAGGCCGGGTTGCAGCAGTTGGCCTTCTGTCCTGATCAAAGTTACCCCATGATGGACTAAGAGTTGTTCGACTCCTTTGGTCAGTTTGGCGACCAGGGTGTTTTTTCGTTCAATTACTTTGGCCAGATCAATGGTGGGAGCAGAGGTTGTAATGCCAAAGCTGTCGGCCTGCCTGATTTTGTCAAAAAGGGCGGTGCAGGCGATCAGGGCCTTGGTCGGGATACAGCCACGATTGAGGCAGGTCCCGCCAACCTGCTCCTTTTCGATCAGGGCGACTTTTGCCCCAAGCTGGGCTGCCCGGATAGCGGCGATATATCCGCCGGGCCCGCCGCCAATGACCGCTACATCAAATTTATCCATACAAAAACATTATAACAGTGAAATTTCTCCCAGGCCAGCTCGATATAAGCTTGATGCGAGTAGCAATCTATGGTTACGGCAAGGTTGGTCAGGCGGTCTTTAAGGCTCTCCCAGGCCAGGTCGTTGGAGTGGTTGATAAGCGTCCGGTAGAGGCCCCAGGCGTCCGAATAGCCCAACTCGAAACCCGTCAGGCGCTCCCCTGGCGTGAATGGGACGTTGATCTGGTAATCGATGCCACTGGTTCGACGCTTGACCGGGCGCAGGCGGCGGAACACCTGACGGCTGGCGCCCAACGGGTATTGGTGACTGCTTCGCTCCCTGATCCGGATGCGACATTGATTTATGGGCTCAACCACCAGCAGTTTGACCCTTTGCGTCATTTGATTATTTCGGCTTCTTCATGTACCACTGCTTGCCTGGCTCCGGTTTTAGCTCTGATTGATGAAAAATATGGCTTGCGTTCACTCACAATCAATTTGCAGCATGGGTATAACCCACTTAATCATGACGGTGATTTAGACCTGGGCCGTATTGCTGAAGGCGATAGAGTTTATTTAGCCATGAATGCCGCGGGAGGATGGAAGTTGGTCCCCTATGGGACAAATCTGGCCAAAAATCTGGTCACTGTCCAACCGCAACTGGCTGGTCGAAAAATTAGGGCTGTTGGTCACTATATCCCCCAACCGGGAGTACTTATTATACAATGTACGGCCAATATTGGCCGAGAGGTAGAAAAGGAGCCCTTTAACGCGCAAATGGCGGACTGGGCAACTGGTGCTTTGCGTGGCCAACTGGTGACGGCAATTGGCCAATATACTGGAGAGATTATACCAGGAGAAACCGCTCCGACAATCTTCTGGCCGCACAACACGGTGGCTGGCCATGGGCGATTATTTATTGTAGTCGGCGGTGATTATATCAGCGGTTATGCCGGGCATGTCGCGGGCCTGGCTAATCAAATTGGTTTAGTCTAGCCAGACTGGTCGGTTCAAAGTCGTTTTCTGGTGAGCGACAAAGGAATCGATCAAGATTGTAGTCTTTTCTTCTCATTTGATCCGCAACATCATCGATCAAAGCCGATTCCTTTCTAGTAAATTCCCTTGGGAAAATCTCAACGAACCCCCAAAAAGCATCGACAGAGAGAATGTGCAAGAGCATCAGGGCTTGCCGGGAGATTTTCTGTTTCAGGGCCTCAAGCAGGGCATCAAGACATTCCTTCGGCTGGCCTTGTAAATAATGGATCTTGGCCTGGAGAATTCTCCCGTCGCTGCGGTTAGGATGGGCTGCCAGCTCCGTTGCCAAGGTGGCCAGGGCCTCGTCCAGCCGGCCCATAAAAATTTGCGCGGTCGCCAGCAGTTCATAGGGACGCCCTTTGCGAGGATAATTAGTGACAATCTTTCCAAAATATTCAGCCGCTTCAGCCGGTCTCTTTTGGCTCAAACGAACTAAGCCCATGACCTCAAGGGCCTTGGGGAAAAGCGGATCGATAGCCAGGACTTCGCCAGCCCAGCCCTCGGCTTCAAAAAGAGCTTTGTCATAAAAATATGTTTCCGCAACAGAGACCATGATCTCCGGTTCCCGGGGAGATAAACCGTTGGCGATTAAATAATTATCCCGAGCCAAGTGATTATTTCTTTCCTGTAAATATGAGTTGCCAATGGCTAAATATGTATTGGCCCGCAGCTTGACTAATTCTTCCGCGGAGACATCTTTGGGAGAGGTGGCGAGCGAACGGGCATACCATTGCCTGGCGGTAATATACTTTTTTTCTTCGGCAAAGCTTTTGCCCATTGAGTTCAGGGCGACAATATTTGTCTGATCAATTTCCAGGCTCAAAGCAAAATGTTTTCTTGCCGCCTCAAACTCTCCCAGTACTAAATGGCAATGGCCAATTTCGGTCACGGTTTTGATGTCATTGGGCGCCAGGGTCCGGCAAACAGTCAAAAAGCTAATGGCCTCGCGAGCCTGGCCGGCTTTACGCATATCTTTTCCGGCCTTGGCGGCCAATCCCTGATTGACCAAAAAGCGGGTACAAAAACAATTAGTAGTTGCTTGTGTCGGCATTCCTGTAAAGTTATCGAAGCTGAAGAAGCTTAATTTCAGTCAAAATATTACATAGAGGCAATAAGAAATCTGGGGATCCCGGCATAGTCATTGATAATCTCATTTTTTATATAAAGACCGCTAGCCAACTGGCGGATCATTTCCGCCTGGCCAAAACCGAATTCGATTATTAATTGGCCGTGGTTGTTTAAGTGCTTGGGTGCGCTTGTAATTACCTTTCTAATATAATCCAGCCCATCGCTCCCGCCATCCAGGGCGTTTGTCGGTTCCCAATTTTTAACTTCCGGCTGCAGATCGGGGATATCAGCCGAAGGGATATAGGGCAGGTTGGCGACGATCAGGTCGACTTTTTTCTCTCTTAGCGGCTCAAGTAATTCTCCCAGAAGAAAGCAACAACGGTCAGACACTCCATTTAGTTGCGCATTATTGAGGGCTAATTTAATGGCCTCCGATGAATAATCGATGCCGATGACTTTAGCCTGGGGGAGGTATTTGGCCAAAGCGATGGCAATGCAGCCTGAACCTGTGCCTATGTCGGCAATACTGGTGACTGGTAATTGGTAATTGGTGACTGGTAATTGGTAATTGGTAACTGGTAATTGGTGACTGGTAACGAGATTTATGATGGTTTCGACAAGTTGTTCCGTTTCAGGTCGCGGGATGAGCACATTGTTGTTAACTTCGATTTTCAAGCCGTAAAACGGTTGATAGCCGACAATATACGCTGTTGGCTCGTGAGAGGCTCTTCTTTTGATGTAGGTTATAAATAATTTCCAATGTCCAATTTCCAATGTCCAATGATTGTTGGTTAATAGGTTTGTCCTGGGAATGTTCAGTACATGGCAAAGGAGGAGTTCTGCTTCAAGCTGGGGTTGTTCTATATGCTGTGAGGAAAGCTGTTCGCTTCCCCAATTGAGGGCCTGTTCAATTGTCACTGGGCTTTGGCAAGTTTGGCTGTCCGGTCGGCAATAGCCAGGGCCTCGATCAATTCATCGAGTTTACCGTCCAGGACCTGCTCAAGTTGATGGACAGTAAAGCCGATCCGATGATCGGTGATCCGGCTCTGCGGGAAATTGTAGGTGCGGATTTTTTCCGACCTGTCGCCGCTGCCAACCATGATTTTGCGGGTTGTTTCCCGCTCCAGGCGCTGTTTTTCCGCTTGGACCTCATAGAGGCGGGCGCGCAAGAGCTTCATTGCTTTGGCCCGGTTTTGCAGCTGGGAGCGCTCTTCGCGGCATTCAACCACGGTCCCGGTGGGCAGGTGGGTTATTCTGACCGCGGAAGAAACTTTATTAACATTTTGCCCGCCAGCCCCGCCGGCACGGAAGGCTTCAAATTTCAGGTCATTTTCATCGATCTGGATGTCGACTTCTTCAACTTCGGGCAAAACAGCGACTGTCACGGCTGAAGTATGTATGCGGCCGCTCGATTCTGTTTTGGGGACGCGTTGGACCCGATGGGTCCCGCCTTCGTATTTCAGTTTGCTGTAGGCCCCCTTGCCGATAATGTTAAAAACAGCTTCCTTGTACCCGCCCAAGCCGGTGTCATTGGCCTCCATAATTTCAGTTTTCCATCCCTGACGTTCAGCATAGCGGAGATACATGCGGAGCAGGTCGCCGGCAAAAAGAGCCGCTTCTTCCCCGCCGGTCCCGGCCCGGATTTCGATAATAATATTCTTGTCGTCATTGGGGTCTTTGGGCAAAAGCAATATCTCAAGCTCGCTTAGAAGTGTTTTTTGTTTCTGTTCAAGTTCATCTTTCTCGACTTCGGCCAGCTCTTTCATCCCTTCTTCTTCCATCATGGCATCAGCGTCTTCAATCTCTTTGGCGATTTGGCGGTAAGCCCGGAATTTTTCGACAATCGGGAGAAGCTCATTGAGTTCTTTGGTGGAAGCGGTATATTTTTCGCGGTTGTTAATGACTTCCGGCGAGCTGACAGCTGTTTCCAGTTCGAGGTATCTTTTTTCGATGTTGGCCAGTTTGTCTAAAAACATGGGCTCTTGCCGCCGTTAAGCTACTTTTTCCCGGCAGTTTTTTTGGCGGTGGTTTTTTTCTTTTTGGCTGTTTTCTTGACCGGCGTGACACCAGCGTATTTTTTCTGGAACTTTTGGACGCGGCCTTCGGCATCAATCAACTTTTGTTTGCCGGTAAAGAGCGGGTGACAATTAGAGCAGATATCAACCCGGAGGTTTTCCCTGGAGGAGCCAATTTCATAGACCGCCCCGCAGGCGCAGGTGGCGGTAGTGTTAAAGTATTTTGGATGAATCTTTTCTCTCATGTTAAATTAATTTTATCATAGCTTGAGCCCCTCTTCAAGCCCCAGCCGATACTGG
Organism: candidate division WOR-1 bacterium RIFOXYB2_FULL_48_7; assembly: GCA_001771615.1. GTDB lineage: Bacteria > Margulisbacteria > WOR-1 > O2-12-FULL-45-9 > XYB2-FULL-48-7 > OXYB2-FULL-48-7-A. The sequence goes on along the minus strand of MEUF01000003.1, from coordinate 6,942 downwards.
TATTCTTCCAAAATGTACTGGTTATTTATCCGCCGGAGCAGGGTGGGGTGGCCTTTGAGAAAATGAAAGATGCCCATGGCCAGCGGGTTCATTCCCAAAAACATTTTGATCCAGAAGTTTGGATGTTTTTTGTAGAAAAGGGCGGCCGATTTGCCCATCTGGTATTTCCGGGCGAGCATATCATCACTGGAAACAGGGTGCTTATGGTAATTGATGGCGCTGGGGAGATAATAGAGCGGGAGCTTTTTCTGGTTTAAGCGGTAGCCAAGCTCAATATCTTCCCAGCCATAAACGCGAAAGGCTTCATCAAAAAGACCTGCCGCCAGTAAACTGCTTTTTGGCAGGGAGAGGTTGCCGGATAAAAAATAGGCCCATTTTAGCTTTTGGCCGGCTTTTATTTTTTCTTTGATATATGGTTTGCCATCTGGATTAATGGTTAACCCTTCAAATGATGAATTTGGTTTTAATTCGTGGGCCTGCAAATGCTGTTCGAGTAATTTACGATCAGCAATCATGTCGGCATCGGTCAACAAGATGATTTCTCCGGCCGCTTTGCTGATCCCCTGGTTGCGGGCGTATGGTTTTCCCCGGTTTTCTACCCGCAGATAATTAAAGCGGCAGGTTGGCTGCAGCTCTGCAACCATTTGCTGGGTGCCGTCATTTGAGGAGCTGTCTACGAGCTGGATTTCATAAAGTTCCGGCGACAGGGTTTGGTGAAAAAGGGATTCCAGGGTCTTGTGCAAGACATCTTTCTGGTTATATGTGCCGATGACCACGCTGATTTTAATCATATATGCTCTATTTTTATTTTACCACTAAGTCACAAAGACACAAAGGGCACAAAGATACGAGAACGAAAATAGTCGCGATTCCGGAAGACGCAAGGAACCGAGAATTCTCAGGTTCCAACTTTTGATATTGATCTGATCGATTCATAGGTTATTTCTAATAAACGGCGCAATTCTTTTTGGGAAATACTTAAGGGGGGCATCAAGACAATCACGTCACCCAGGGGGCGCAAGATTGCTCCGCGTTTGCGGGCTTCAAGGATAACCTGGTGTCCCAGGCGTAATTTGGCGGGGAAGGGGCCCAGCTCAATCCCGACCATTGTGCCGCATTGACGGACCTCCTTGACTATTGGTAAGGAGCGAAAAGGACGGAGTAATGTGGTTAAAAGCCGGGAATTTTTCCTGACATGATCAAGCAGCTTAGTTTTTTCAAATAACTCCAGCGAGGCCAGAGCGGCAGCGCAACCGAGCGGGTTGCCGGTAAAGGTATGCCCGTGAAAAAAGGTTTTTCTCTCTTCGATATTGCCCAAAAATGCCCGATATATCTTGTCCGTAGTCAGGGTGGCGGCAACCGGTAGATAGCCGCCAGTCAGCCCTTTGGCGACGCACATGACATCCGGCCTGACCCCTTCATGTTCACAGGCAAACATCTTGCCCGTCCGGCCAAAGCCGGTGGCTACTTCATCGCAGATTAAAAGGACATCATATTGGGTACAAAGCCGGCGGACCCCTTTGAGGAAACCCTTTGGCTGGAGGAGCATGCCAGCCGCCCCCTGGACCATTGGTTCAACAATCATGGCCGCGATCTCACGATGGTGCCGCCTGATTACCCTGGCCACTTCTGCCAGGCTGGGCCGGACCTTAAATGATTTAAACAGCAGCGGTTGATATATCTGGTGGAATAACCCTATTCCCCCAACCGAAACCGACCCGATCGTATCGCCATGATAAGCATTTACCAGGGTCAAAAATTTCGTTTTTTGCTGGTATTTATTTTTTTTGGTTATATTTTGAGGTTTGAAGTTTGAAGTTTGAAGTTGTTCCCAATATTGAAAGGCCATTTTCAGCGCGATTTCCACTGCCGTTGAGCCATTATCTGAAAAAAACACTTTATTTAATCCCTTGGGGGTGATCTCAACCAGCTTTTTGGCCAGTTCAATGGAAGGGATATTCCCTAATCCGAGCAAAGTAGAATGGGCCACTTTATCCATTTGTTGGCAAATTGCCCGGTTAATATATTTATTCCGATGGCCATGGACCGTTACCCAGAGCGAGGATACGCCATCCAGGTACTTTTTCCCCTCCAGGTCATACAGGTAACACCCTTCTCCCCTGGCAATAATTAGCTGTTCATTGGCCACCCAATCTTGCATAGGTGTAAACGGGTGCCAGATGTAGCTTTTATCCCACTGCCGCAGAAGTTCTTTTTTCCTCATAAAATAAGTATAAATTCGATTTGTATAACAGTCAAATTAGCACAAGTTTTAGGCCTCAAAATCCGATTAATATAGTGGAAGGGATAGGCATAATAATGATTAGAAATATGGATATTAAAGGGAAAAAATGGGAACAGCTATAAAACCTACCCAGATATATCAGCGGGCGCTGCAGGCTTTTAAAAAGCTGGATGCCCAGGATGGGGTTGAGGACCAATCAGCCTCTCTGGCCAAGGCTGGGAAAGAATATAAAACCGCTGATTTTGACCAAGATAAGAAAATTAATTTTGGTGAATTTTTAGCCTTTGAATTGAGGCGGGATGCCCTGCTTAATACACTTGTCGGCAATTTTACTTTTCTGGCCAAGAAGGCCGGCTGGTCAGATAGCCAGGTGGCTAATTTTCTTAAAACTATTTTTGAGGGGGCCGGGGACAAAGTTGGCATCTATTTAAATGAAGTACTTTCTTATTTAGTTTATGACCAGAACCGCGGCATTCAAACCCTGCAATTAATTGCCCAGCTGGGGATAGAGCTGGAAAATGGGCAGGTTATTTCCCTTTTGGATGCCACTTTGCAGAAAAAGGGCATTCCGGCAGAAAAAATAGCTGCGCTGGAAGAGACAATCTATGTTATTAACGCCTATATCGCCTGCTTTGGGACAGAAGCTAATTTATCGTCTGCCTTAAACAGACTCCATAACTGGCTTAGCGAGCTGCCCGTCGGCGAACTAACTTCAGCGCAGGAACACCGCTTGCTTTGGCACTTACTCCAAAAGCAAGGAAAGAAAATCTCCGGGGGAGATTTGGCCGCCTGGGTCAAAGTAATTAAAGCTGTCCCCGTGCTGACACCTGTCCAAATCGAATTGGTTTTAGATGCCCTTTCTACCCCTCTATTGGCCTATCCTGATGACCTGCCAAAACTAATTCAATTGATCAAAACAATCCCCGAATGGCAGCTGGCAATTGTCGGGCAGGTTTTGAATCAGGGGAAATTTTCTTCCCTGGCCAAAGTTGAACAATTTTGTGCCGGATTGGCCCCAATCGATGGCCAGTCGGCGGTTGGGCTTGTCAATTATGATTCATCCTGGCCGAGCCTGGAAGAAGGAAAAATTTTTTTAATTTTATTGTCGCATTTAAAACAACCGGGCCGGGCTGGCGCAAAAGCCGCCTTGGAATATATCGGCCAATTAAACCGGCAGGATGTTACCAGGGAAGAGGGCTATTCAGGCAAGACAGCCACCCTGGAAGGGCTTGTCCGCTGGAGGCTGGTCCTGGAAAAAGTCGCGGCAGGATTGGGAATTGAGCTTTATCAGCTTGAAGAACGCCTGTCCGCTGCCTGGTTGGCCGAGGTTCCTGCGGATACAGCCAGTTTGGCCGAAATAAAAACTGCGCTTAAAAAGGTGCCGACCCAAGGACTGTTTGCTGTAATTTTATCTTCTGAAACCGGATTCAATAAAATATCAAACTGGTTGGATAAATATTGGCAAGACATCCGGCCGTTGCTTGGACATATTTTTCTCAAAGATACTAAAATAGAATACTACCAGGCCTTAACAGCCAACCTTGAAAAACAGGGGATGGCATTTGATACGCCTGTTGAGCCGAAAAAATTTGTCGCTACAATAATATTTTACGATCTTAAAGAGGGGGAGATCGATGAACGAGTGGCGGAATTTACCCCGCTGGGCAACGGGCTGCTGTTAATCCGGGTCCAGATCAATCCCGACACCGGCGAGGAAATTGCCGGTATTGTTAATCCACAAGATCCCAGGGATATGCAGGCCATAATGCGCCAGGTAAGCGCCAGGCTTAATTATCAGGGGGTGCCGGAAGAACAATACGCGGTGGTATATTATCCCAAAATAACCTTCAGCGCCGATGGTAGGATGACTGTCAATCTTGATTATCAGTCAGGTCGTGTGCCGGAAAACTTACTGGCTAAAATACCGAAAGCCGAGCCGAGCCAGCCGCTTAAGGGGCAAGAGCTTCAACCGGCAGTTAAATTATTCAACCAGTTGTTCAGCCAGGAGCCGGTAACTTTGGCGGAAGAGCTGCAATACTGGCAAAGTCTGCAGCCGGACATCCTGTCTATCGCCTTGGGTGAAGTGCCGATGAGCGTCAGCGATTTAACCACAGTGATCGAAATCATGGGGAGTGTGGGGGCGCCGACTGCCGCGATTGATCTTTTTGGCATCAGCCAGCAAGAATATGAGCAGTATGCCACGAGAATTGAGACAATACTGTGTGAAGCCAGCCAACAGAAACTTGGGCTGCAGCCGGAAGAGCTGTTGTTAAAGGCGACAGAGGCATGTGATGGCCGGATCCAGCTGGCGGCTTTGGTTACATATAATGTCCTCTGGCAATACAAGCTAGTCATGTTCAAGCGTTTCCCCGGGGCCTTTGCTGCCTCCGGTTCGACTGATCCGGCGGCGGCAATATATCATTTCTTTGGCTGCTTCTTTGCCGCCTATTCTTTCCAGTTCGGGCTGGTTGACAGGTACAAAACTGACAAGGTTTTTCAGGCCGAGATCGACCAGGCAGTAACCGATTTTACCCGAGACTATATGAAATTCGATGCCAAACAAAAGGCACTGGTTTTTACTTTTCCTTCCCAAAATGGGCCGGTGGAAATTAAACTTGATTTTGCCAACCAACAGCTGGTTTTTCCTCCCAACTTACCAGTTGGCAAGGCCAATTATTATTTGATGCGCATTTTGCTCTTTCTGCAATTCAGGCTGTTACAGGAAGGGGGAGGGAATTTTAAGGAGATCATTTCCCTGGCCGGAGTATTTTATGAACAAATTATCGAGGATAAGGGGGATACCGAAGACCTGCCGGGTAACTTCAGGGGGATGGCTGCCGCCCATGCTCTTTTTCAGCTGGTGCACGGACAGGAGCTGACACGCTTTGATGAGCAACGCCAGTTATTGGTAAAAGCCCTGGGACAATATGTCGGTGCTGACAAGCTATCCGCGGGCGAAATGTTCAGGTTGGGCAGTTTGATTGCTCCGCAATTTTTTTCCTTCTTTGGAGTACTTGGCTTGACCGGCAAGTAACTAAAATAATAAATTAAAAAGCCAGAAGTCTTGAATGAAAGCCAATCCTTTTTGGGCAAAACCTTTCATGCCGGAAACAACCATGCCACGCATGACACCATCAGCTGATAATTCCTGGCCGCTGACTAACTCGTAAAGCGCATGGCCGGCGGCAATTCCCTTGATATCCTCCCGGGTTTCCTGGGAGATCTCCCGGTCTTCGATTATCTCTTCAAAAAAGACCCCGGCCAGGCTCATAATCTCTTTTTCTTCGCGACCATTCAGTTTGAGATATTTAATTTGGGCGGCCAATAGCAGCAGAAAGTAATCTTGTAATGACGCCTGGCCCCAGTCAGTAGCTTTCAATTTTGCTTGGATGTCAGCCTCCTGCTGATCCAGGAAGGCAGTAAATTTTGGTTCCGTATAATAGCGATTAACCATCCAGCGCTGCAATGAATAACTGGCAAAGAAGCAACCAAAGAAATGGTATAAGCTTCCTGCCTGATCCTGGATCCCTTGCAGCATGGCAAAAGCTTTGGGGAAGCGAGTGAAAAGGGCGTTGTTGCCGATCTCTCCCAGCGGGAGTAAAAAATTATAACAAACAACGGCTGCCAGGGCGGCGCGGCCGCCGCAGATTTCGGTGGCTTTAACTAATAATTCTTCGCGGGTAATCCCTTGGGCTGTTTCCAGATAGGCTAAAACTTTGGTTTCATATTCAGCATATTCAGCCGGGGTAATCCCAAAAACTGCTGGGGCTTTTTCCCGGCAGGTACTATCGGCCATAATGATCATCATTTGAAAAATATCGGCTAAGGCCAGGGGCGGTTCGCTTTTAATCGCCTGCATTAATTCTGGTGAAATATGCTTTTTGAGGCTGGTCCGGGCAGCAGCTAGGAATGTTCCTTCTTTAGCATATGCGGCTTCGAAAACTGCCAGAGCCCGCGGCAAATTTTCCCGGAAATCGTCTTTCCCGATCACATTTTCTTTAAAGGTGTCTTTTGTTTCATATGAAGTGCCGATCTGCCAATGGTCGCCCTGCCGGACAAGTTTGGGGTAATAAGCCAGCAGGTATTGTTCATCTTGAGGGAAAACCTGGCGAAGAAAATATTTGATTGTCGAAGTGTCGCGGGGATTGATCACTCCAGCATAATAAGTGCCGGAATTTTCCACAACATACAAGACCCTGTCTTCATCAATGGCCCTGACATACGCCGGGTAAACGGCCCTTTCCATGGTAGTGAGGTCAACAGTAACGATCGGAGCGTAGAAAGCCGGTTTTTTTGGATCAACCGTTTGTTGCTGAAGGTTATAAACCAGCGCCTGCTCAAAATAGGCTTTATCTTCAACAAACAGGATTTGCTTCAGCAGGTGGCCAATTTCCTGCCAGTGTTTTTCGACCAAGTCTGATAGTTTTCCCCCAACGTCGCTGGTGTATAGTTTTTCCAGTATTTGGCGTGATGGGATGGCTTGCAAGAATTCTTTAGCCGCCTGTGGGTCATCTTCGGGCAATCTGGTCAGCCAAGCGAGTAGCGTGGCATAACTATAGTCGGTCAGCCGGGCAAAAAATGGGATTAACGGGCCACTCTCTGGCGGCAGGGTGACCTGCTCCAGGTCAAAATCACTTTGCCAAATTGCCGCGTATTCTGCCAGCTGTTCCGGCTTGGTGATTACCCCGCTCCTGATC
>MEUF01000002.1 GCA_001771615.1 candidate division WOR-1 bacterium RIFOXYB2_FULL_48_7 | reverse complement strand
ACCGGGCGGAAACCGAAGCTGGCGGCACCCAGTTTGCCCTAACCTTGGAAGGAGCCCATAAAAGAAGGAGGATCCTTCACGCAGGAGATGAAACCGGCGCAGAAATTGAAAAGACTTTGGGACGCCGGGTTGTCGCGGAGAAAAAGGTGCAAATTGACCAGCAGGTAATGGGGTTCGATTTATTGATCAGGAACGGACGTTGTTTTGGCGCCACCGCTTATGACCAGAAAAGTGGAGAGATTGTCACTTACAATGCAAAAGTTGTCCTCCTGGCCACCGGGGGGGTCTGCCAGGTCTATCTTTATACGACCAATCCTGCCTTTGCCGTCGGCGACGGGGTCGCCATGGCCTACCGGGCTGGCGCCGCTGTTACCGACATGGAATTTATCCAGTTTCATCCCACTGCCCTGGTCCAATTTAAACAATTCGAAGACATTGTCGCCCTACCCCAATTTTTAATTTCGGAAGCGGTCCGGGGAGAAGGCGGAGTTTTGCTCAACAATCGCGGCGAACGCTTTATGGAAAAATATCATACCCATATGGAGCTGGCACCGCGCGATATCGTAGCGCGGGCTATTTTCAATGAAATGAAAGAAACCAATGATGACCATGTCTTCCTTTCGCTCAAAGAGATAAATCCTGATAAAATCAAGCACCGTTTCCCGATGATCTATCGGACCTGTCTGGAGAGATGCTTGGATATCACCAAAGACAATATTCCTGTCGCGCCGGCTGCCCACTATTTTATGGGAGGGATAAAAACCGATCTCAAGGCCATGACCAATATTCCCGGGCTGCTCGCCGCTGGGGAATGCGCCTCTACCGGCGTACATGGAGCCAATCGACTGGCTTCAAATTCACTGCTCGAAGGGCTGGTTTTTGGCTACAGGGCTGCGTTAACAGCTGATCGCGAAATAAGAAACTTCAAGCCAGAAGCAGACCCAAAAACACCGAACATTAATTATGCCAAACCAAGATTGAGCCAGATAGAAATATCTCGTCTTAAATTAGTCATCAAAACCGCCATGTGGCATGGGGTCGGCATCATACGCTCGGCCAGTAGTCTCCAGGAAGCCCAGCATAAGCTGGCAAGAGTGGAAAAACAGTTACCTGATAAAACAATCGCTCCAGAGGAATTGGAATTAAAGAATATGTTGTTGGTGGCCCAATTGACCACCCGCGGGGCACTCGATCGCCAGGAATCAAGAGGGGGACATTTTCGGGCCGATTTTCCGGCTCGCGATGACCAGCACTGGAAAAAGCACCTGGTCTACCAGCTTATGGATAAAGCTTAACCCGCCGTTTGGGCTCTTCCCCAACCGATTCCGAATGAATGCCTAATTCACTGGCCCGCTGGTGCTGAATCCGCCGCAAATAAGCATTTTGCGGGTTCAAATCAATCGATTTGTGGGAATTCTTTATCTCTTCCACCGCCTCTTCAACTTCACGCAAGGCCAATTCCTCGGCATTCTCTTTGCCGCCGACTCTGAAATAAAACTTAAGGAATTTAAGGATCTGGGAAGAAACATTATTCTTTATAATGTGGACCGGAATGTTGTGCTGCTCCGCTAAAACCATTATTTTTGTCCCGGGACGCGACTTTGATTTGACGGTCAAAATAATGTCGGCTTCATCCATTGTCGGAGCGACAATGGCCGGCAGCATCAGCGTACGCAAACCCCGCTCCAGGACATTTTTATTGACGCCAAAAGGATATATTCTGGTAACATCGGTTGATTTAAGCGCTTCCGAATCCTCAACCTCCTGGACACTTGGTTCCGGCATATACTCTTTGGCTTTTTGTTTGATCTCAATCTTCCCTTCAGAATTCCTGACCCTGATCTCCGGCTGGGGTTGCTTGCCGCGTAATAGGTCATCTACCGCTTTGGCCACATCTTGATAAATGGCAAAAGTATCCCGTTCCCTGATCTCAATGGCAATATCAAAAGTCGGCGGCGCCTTCCTCTCCAGGATCGCCTTCTGGGTCCGGCGGCGTTTGGCTTCTTCATCACCCAAAATGACCGATTGGATCCCGCCCGCCAAATCAGACAAGGTGGGGTTACTGATAATATTATCCAGCTGGTTCCCGTGGGCTGTCCCGATCAACTGCACTCCTCGTTCAGCAATGGTCCGGCAGGCCAGCGCTTCTGCCTCAGTCCCGATTTCATCGACAATTATCACTTCCGGCATATGGTTTTCTACCGCCTCGATCATAACCTTGTGCTGATGTTCCGGAGAAGGGACCTGCATGCGACGGGCTTTACCGATCGCCGGATGTGGAATATCGCCATCTCCAGCAATTTCGTTGGAAGTATCAACTACAATCACCCGGCGAGAAAAATCATCGCTCAAGACCCGGGCCGCTTCGCGCAACTTAGTGGTCTTACCAATCCCCGGAGGGCCCATAAAAAGAATATTTTTTCCTGATTCAATGACATCGCGGATGATATCGATTGTCCCGACAATGGAGCGGCCAACCCGGCAGGTCAGGCCGATGATCTTGCCGGTCCGGTTACGCATGCAGGAAATCCTGTGCAGTGTCCGCTCGATTCCCGCCCGGTTATCAGAAGTAAAGGAGCCCACCTGCCCCAAGATAAAATCAATATCCTGTTGAGAGACCAGCTCTCCAGGACAGTAAAAGATTTCTCCGGGAAAGCGCCCTTCGGGCAGTTTACCCAAATCAAGCACGATTTCGATAAGCTTATCGACATGCGGATGATTGATCAGGCTTGGTTTAATGCGGGTAGGCAAAACATCGAGCAGTTTGCCCAAATCTTCGTTTATTTTTTCCATTACTTGGATTTAATAGCTTTTTTAAGGTTGATACCGGGAACAAAAGCCGGGGCAATTGATTCACCAATAGTGATCTTGTCTCCGGTTTGCGGATTGCGGCCAATCCGTCCCTTGCGTTTGCGCACAACAAAGTTGCCAAAACCGACCAGGCGGACCTTTTCACCTTTGATCAGCGCATCAGACACCTGGTTAAGGATCAAATCGATCAATCTTTCGGCATCAGCTTTGGTCAAATCAGATTTGGCAGCAACTTTTCCGGCCAATTGTTTTTTGTTCATTTTTTTACCCCCGCCGTCATGGCTTCTTTGGCTAGTAATTTAGCCCAATGGGCATCCACACCCTGTTGGATATCGGCCAGCAGTTGTTCATTCCCAGGTTTAAAGAGGTGCCGGAATCGTTCTTGAGTTTTAAGGAATTCAGCTACCGGTTTCTTGTCCCTGGGTTTGGTAACCTTGTAAACACCGTTTTCAACCTCATATATCGGCCAAAAGCAGGTTTCAAAAGCCAGGCGGCCCAGCACAGCGGTATCTTCTGGCCGATATCCCCAGCCTAGCCGGCAGGGCTGCAAGACATTGATAAATTTCGGGCCACGGGTAGCAAAGGCTTTTTCAGCTTTTTTCGTCAGATCGGCCCAGTTGCCGGTAGTTGCCTGGGCAACATAGGGTAATTCGTGGGCAACCATAATTTCGGTCAGGTCTTTACGCCACTGTAATTTTCCCTGCGAAACCTTACCAGCCGGGGCGGTAGTCGTGGTTGCCCCCTTGGGAGTTGCCCCTGATCTTTGCACGCCGGTATTCATGTAGGCCTCATTGTTGTAGCAAACGTAAAGCAGGTCATGTCCCCGCTCCATTGCCCCTGATAACGACTGGAAACCGATATCATAGGTCCCCCCATCTCCACCAAAAGCCACAATTTGAATATTCTTGTCAAACCGCCCCTGCCGTTTTAGGGAATGGTAAGCCGCTTCAACTCCCGAAGCGGTGGCAGCCGAGTTTTCGAAAGCATTGTGCAGGAAAGGGACCTTCCAGGCAGTAAAAGGGAAAATTGTCGTTGAGACCTCTAAACAGCCGGTAGCAGAAACCACTACCACGGGATCTTTTGCGGCCAACAAAACCTGGCGGACAATAATCGGCGCGCCGCAGCCCGGACACATCCTGTGCCCGCCGGTCAGCGGTTCGGGCCTGGTTGATAACTCTTTTAATGTCACCATGCTATTCTCTCACTCCCAAATATTGAACGTCAGGTTGCTGTTCAATATTTTTTAAACAATCATAAACATGCGCCAGCTGGTCCTTATCAATTTCACGGCCGCCCAAACCATAAACAAAGTTTATCATCTTGGGCGGGGTTTTTGACTTGTAGAGAGCAGCTTTGATTTCGGCATACGCCGGCCCGCCCTGCCCGGCCCAACCATCGGCCCGATCAAGTACGGCGACATTTTTTATCTTGGAAAGGGCCTGGGCGATTTCTTCGGCCGGGAATGGCCGATAGACCCTGATTTTTAACAGGCCGGCCTTGATCCCTTTGGCGCGCAGCTCATCGATCACAACTTTGGCCGTCCCGCAGGTGGAACCAAGCGCCACAATAGCATAGTCGGCGTCAGCCAGCTTATATTCTTCGATCAAACCGTACTGGCGGCCGAATTTTTTGGCAAATTCATTGGCCACTTCAATAATAGTTTTTTTGGAATTCTTGATCGCTTCCGCGACCTGAACACGATGCTCAAAATAATAATCCTGCAGGTCGATTGATCCCAAAGTTGTCGGCTTGTCTAAATCGAGCAGGCTGTTGTTCGGTTTTCTGTCTTTGCCGATAAAAGCGGTGATATCTTTATCATCCAGGACTTCAATCTTATCCAGACAATGGCTGATGATAAAACCGTCAGTGGTCACCATGGTCGGCAGCAGGACATCATGATTTTCAGCAATGCGGACAGCCTGAATTAAACTGTCGTAAGCTTCCTGGGAATTTTCCGAAAAGATCTGGATCCAGCCGAAATCACGGGCGGCCATGGTATCGGAATGGTCGCAATGGATATTGATCGGCCCGGAAATCGCCCGGTTGACTTCGCACATGACAATCGGCAAGCGCAAGGCCGAGGCGATCGGCAAGATTTCATACATATAAACCAGCCCCTGCGAAGAGGTCCCGGTCATCACCCGGCCGCCGGCAGCCGAAGCCCCAACACAAGCCGACATGGCTGAATGTTCCGATTCAACGGGAACATATTCGGTATTGACCAGGCCATCGGCAACATACTTGGCAAAAATCATGACAACTTCCGTCGCCGGAGTAATTGGATAAGCGGCCACGACGTCAGGATTGATCTGCCGCATGGCTTCGGCCATCGCCTCGTTACCGGTTTTTGCTACAAATTTTGCCATTTAATAATATTTCCTAAATTTGACATTGGTAATTGGAAATTGGTCATTATCTCTCCGGTCCCATGGTGATAGCCTTGTCTGGCTTCACCGGACATTCCTTCGCGCAGATGCCGCAACCCTTACAGTGCTTCATATCAATCCCGGTCATTTTCCCGTTTTCAACAATAATTGAGGTGTCGGGACAATTGACCCAGCAAAAGAGACAGTGGATGCAGCGCTCTGGATGCCAGGTAGGCCTTTCCGACCGCCAATCGCCAGTCTCAAATTTTTCGGCTGTTCCAGCCGGCAGGATATCGCCGATCGCCAGTTCTTTCCAGCCAGGTTTCTTTTGTTGGCTCATTCTCCCTTTACCTCGTTATATGCCCGCTTGATCGCTTCGATGTTACCTTTGACAATTTCGGGCTTACTTTTAAATTTGATGGCTAATTTTTCTTCGGTATCTTTGAGCATTGAGGCGAAATCCAATAAATTGCTAGCTTTGACCAGGGCCCCTAATAAAGGGGTATTGGGGATATCGCGGCCAATGGTCGCTTTGGAAATGCCGGACGCATCAACGGTAAAAACCTTGAGCCCTTGCAGTTTGAGCTTGGCCCTGACTTCGGCCGGTGAATCTGTGGTATTTACAATTAAGATGCCGGTTGCGGGTAGCCCTTCGGTGACATCAACCTTTCCCATCAATGTTTGGTCAAGAACGATCACAATCCCCGGGTTGGTGATTGAACAATGCAGGCGGATCGGCTCGGTCGAGATCCGGTTAAACGAAGCCACCGGCGCCCCCATGCGCTCCGGACCATATTCTGGAAAGGCTTGAATGAACTTACCCAGTGAGAGAGCAGCTTCACCAAACAGGAGAGCAGCGGTTTTTGCCCCCTGACCTCCCCTGCCATGCCATCTTATTTCAACGGTGTTATCCATGCTTCAACTTTCTGTAAAGCAATTTTATCAAAAATGAACAATAAAATCAAGAGCAGCAGGGAGGGGACAATAGCGACGATAAAGGACTGCCATTTGGGCAAACCATAAACTTTGCGGACCATAATTGCCCACAAACCATAGCTAAAAATGACTATCAAAACTATCAAGAAATTAAAGCCCACTTTGAACAATGGAAAGGTCAACCAACCGGCCTTGACGGTCAAGGCCAGGAAGAGGCCAAAAAGCAAAGCCTGGACGGCAGCCGAGCTGTAAAAAGATGACTGGATTATCCGGTTGAGGTTCCCCTTCCCCCCCCAAAGAGCGGCTAAATAATGTAAACAATAACCAATAAGAAAAAAGCCGGTAAAAAAGAGGCCGACCAGCAGCCCGCCCATAATTAATAAAGTTATCAGGAAAAAAATTATTGCCAAGGCCAGCAAAACGGGTAAAATCGTCACAAATTTCCAACCGGCAATCCCTTCCACCAAGGTAGCCCCGATCGGAATATATTGTAAGATAAATACGGCTATCGACATAAAGAAGGCCAGCAACCAGGCAGTTATCAACAAGAAAGTCAGGCTTTGTCCCCGCCAATTTTCTTCTTTTAACCTGGAGAAGAAGAGAATCGGCCGGGAAATGATCATCCACCATTCACTTAAGTAATTTGACATTATTAAACCACTTCCCTTCGCCCCTCCAGCGACTTGGACAAAGTCGCCGGATCGGCATAATCCATATCGGCCCCGACTGGTAATCCGTAAGCTATCCTGGTCAGCTTGACCCCCAGCGGCTTCAGCAGGCGGGAGAGATAGATGGTCGTGGCTTCCCCTTCTGTAGTCGGGCTGATCGCCAGGACAACCTCTTTGACCGACTGGTGGCTGATCCGCTCCAGCAGCTCTTTAATCCGCAAACTGTCCGGCTCGATCCCATCCAGCGGAGAGATCACCCCTCCCAGAACATGGTATTTGCCATTATACACACCGGAACGCTCAATCGCTACCAGGTCCTTGGGATCGGCGACCACGCAAATCGTCTCATTTGTCCGCGATTGGTCGCTGCAAATCTTGCAGGGATCGATATCGGTGATGTTAAAACAAGTTGAACAATACTTCAATTTATCTTTGGCCTGGACAATGGCGGTCAATAATAGATCGATCGATTTGCGCGAACTCCCCAGGACAAAGAAAGCCAGCCGCTGGGCGGACTTGGGCCCAATGCCGGGCAGCTTCTGGAGTTCGTTAATTAAATTGGCCAGTGATTCGGCGTACATGTTTTTTATTATATCACTATTTTCCAATTGACTCATAATTAGTAATATGAGAAAATCAGGGCATGGACAAGCCACTGGTTATGGTGGTCGATGACGAAAAAGAGGTCGCCAACGTTATTGCGCAGACGATCAGCGAAACCGGCCGTTATGATGTTGTCACCGTTTACTCCGCCAAAGATGCCCTTCAGGCCCTGGCCAAACACAAAAGGCTGCTCGGGTTAGCCGGCAACTCCATCCGCCTGATCTTTCTTGATATCAAAATGCCTGAAATGGACGGCTTGCAATTTTTGGAAAGGGTCCGCAAAGATTACGGGGAAGATATTGGCATCTGCATGTTGACCGCCTGGGAAGATGAAGAAAAATGGGATCGGGCCACTTCTGGTTTTGTCGTCAACTATTTGAAAAAGCCATTTAAAAAAGAAGAGCTCATCAGGACCCTTGACCGTTTTTTTGAAGGGCGCGAAGGCGAGCTGGTGCTGGATACATTTGAAAAACATATCCAGAAGAGAGAAGAATTCAAGAAGCAACCGCCGGCAACACAACTTTAAACGTCGAGCCCTTTTCAACGCCATCGCTATGAACCGAAACTTCTCCTCCATGCTCCCGAACAATGCGATAAACGATCGGCAGCCCTAATCCTGCCCCCTCATGCCTGGTTGAGAAGAAGGGGTCAAAAATCTTGCCCTTTAACTCTTTCGGCACCCCTTTCCCGGTATCAGTTATTTCAATAACTACCCGGCCGCCATCAGGGAAAGTTTTAATAGTTAATTTGCCGGATGGCTGCTCCCTCATTGCCTCAAGGGCATTTTGGCATAAGTTAACAAGCATTTTCCTGATCTCTTCGGGATCGCCTTTTATGTTTGGCACAGCCTGGAGCTCTCGAATTACAGTTGTATTCACCGGGTTCAGAGCAGGCAATACGGAGTCAATCAGGGGATTGATATTGACCTCAACGGCTTGTCCAGCCTTATCCTGGGAGAGGGTCAGCATACGTTCGATGATTCCGGTTATTCGATCAATTTGTGCCAGGGCCTGCTGGCGGAACTCCTTTAAATATTCAATGTCCCTGGCTTTATCAGCAATACCTTCTACTTGAGACCTGACAACTGTCAGAGGATTCCTTATTTCGTGGGCCACCCCAGCTGTTAATGTCCCCAGCGAAGCCAGGTATTGGGCATGTTCGGCCGCCTTTTCCGCCCGATCGAGTTCCGCCCTGATCTTTTCATAAGAACGCGTATGGTCAAGCGAGATGGCAACCTGGTTGGCCAATGTCTTAAGCAGCTTTAGGTCTTCGTCGGTATAGATATCTTCAGACAGTTTAGGGCCCAGGGCAAAAAAGGCAATCAGGCGCCCCTCGACGAAACAAGGGACAATAATTGCCGCGTCCAGTTCCGGCACATCAGAGATAATATTTTTTGTCTTTAATATTTCGTCAATCAATCGGCTATCAGGCTCGGGACAATCTCCTGACAAATAGGGAGCTAGGGACTTTTTATCATAGGCGACATACCGGGTGCTGACGCTTACCAGCTCGGAAAAGTTTTCCGGAAGATAAATTCTTGGGTTGGCAATTTCCATTGTCTCGATAAAAGTTTGATAGAGGATAGACAATATGTCCTTTAAGGCTATCTTTTCGCCAATACTGGTTGTTACATCAGCAATGGTTTTGTAATAATCGTATTTGCCATGCAAGATCAGCTTGTCGGCCGATGTTTGAAAAAATATCCGCAAAGAGTGGTGGGTTTGGCCAACAAATAGGCCGAAAGATAAAGTGATTAACAAAAATGGGGTATCAATCATCGTTGAAATATAACCTCGATAAAGCCAAACAATTATGCCATATAATGTCGCATTAAAGACTATTGCAATTAATTCAGCAACCGTTCGACTGACGATTACAGAAATATCCATCAAATTATGTTTAGTAATGGCGTAGGCGGAAATACCAACCAATAAAATGGTAAATGAGGGCCCAAATCTGGTTAAGATGGTTATATTCATCATTGGCAAGATAAGATTTGTAATGATCGGAAAAATACTGCCAAGCAGGAACGCCAGAAAAACATACCAGGATTGAGTACTCCCCTTGCCTTCTTTACTAAAGGCGGTTCTCAGCAGGTTAGCAAAAGCCCATGACATATAAACAACAAAGTATATTGTAAAAACAAAATAATATTTACCTGGGACCAAATCATACCCGGAAACCCCTAAAGCTGTCCCCTGAATAATATTGCCCGTCAAAGCTAAAAAAACATTAGTAACTACCGGAGCAATCAAAACAAAGGCTGTGAGATTTGAAATCTTTTTTCCTCGATCAGGAAAAATCAATGTAAAATAAACAAAAACTGCTGGAATAAACGAAGTGCTGACGTAGGCTATATTACTGCACCAATGGGCAAAGACCGGCCCAGTCGCTTCCCAATACATAAATATTACCAGTGTCCAAACAACTATACAAAGCACGATAAAACTGAAAGCTCGATTGATATTACTATTTGGATTCTGTAAAAATATTATTGAGCCAAGCACCATATTGGCAATAACTGTATATAATGGCAAAAGATATCCGAGATAATTATTGCCGACACTAACAATTGTACCCAGGGCGGCAATAACTACCCCGATATAAATAATAGATCTGAAAATTGATTTTTTGGATTTCAAAACTAAATAACCGCCGGCAACACAACTTTAAACGTCGAGCCCTTTTCAACGCCATCGCTATGGACCGAAACTTCTCCTCCATGCTCCCGAACAATGCGATAAACGATTGAAAGGCCCAGCCCAGTTCCCTCGTGGCGTGTCGAGAAAAACGGGTCAAATATCTTTTCCTTTATATCTTCTGGGATCCCCTTCCCGGTATCAGAAATCTCAACTATGGCTTGCCCTTCCTGCTGTCCAGTTTTTATAGATAATATCCCACTGTCTTGCCCTTTCATTGCTTCTAAACCATTTTGAATCAGATTAACAAACACCTCTTGTATCTCTTCTGGGTCGCCCTTAACCGGCGGCACGCCCCCATATTCTTTGTTAATAACAATTCGACCGGCAGGAAAAAAGATCAATGATTTTTCGATGATGTCATTTAAATTTACTGCCACATATTCTTTTGTCCCTTTATTTTTCGCCAACTTGAGCATTCGCTGGACAATAGCCTCAACGCGATCAATATTTTCCAAAACTAGCCTTTGAACCATTTTCAAATATTCCTGATCACGCGGCTGGTCAAACAATGTTTCCATCCTGGCACGCACCACAGTCAAGGGATTGCGAATCTCATGAGTTACTCCGGCAGTTAATGTCCCCAAGGAGGCCAAGCGCTGAGAGCGCTCCAATTGAGTTTGGGTCACTTCCAGTTCTTTTTTAATAATTTCATAAGTTCGAGTGTGGTCAATCACAACAGCAGTTTGGCTTGCCAATGCTTTCAACAGTTTTATATCTTCTTCAGTAAAGTCATCTTCGGAAAGTTTTTTCCCTAACACAATAAAAGCAATCGGTTGCTCTTCCAATAAGCAGGGAATAATCAGATCATTTTCATGATAAGATATTTCCTTATAATTAAGATACTCTTTAACTTCTGGTTTCTCAAAGTCATCCGCCAGATAAAGCCGCGGATTAGAAACCTCCATTACCTCTGAAAATGTTTTCTTCAATGTGGAGGTGATATTTTCCATCGATAGTTTTTTTGTAATTTGCGCACTGACCGAAGAAATTGCCTGATAATAATCATATTTTCCTCGCAAAAATAATTTATCTGATGATGTTTGGATAAAGATCCTCATATTGTGATGCGTTTGGCCGACAAAAATACCACAAAGCAAGGTAATCATAAAAAATAGTGGATCAATTGCGGTTGAAACATAATTACGATAAAGCATAACGATTGCGCCATATGCCAAAGCATTGAATGAAATTGTTAGCAGCTCGGCAACTGCTCGACTAATTACGACCGAGATATCCATTAGCCGATGTTTGGTAATAGCGTAAGAAGTAAACCCCACCATGATCAGCGTAAAATAGGGGCCTAACATAAACAATCTTGTTTCCCCAAAAGCAGGAAGGATCAAATCAGTAATAATTGCCAAAAAGAAAGCCAGGAACATGCCCCACAAAACATACTGCACCTGATTTTTTTCTTTTTTTTCTGCCAAAAAATACTTTCTGATTAAGATGATGATTCCAAGCGCTAAATATAAAATAAAGTAAACGGCAAAAAATAAATATAACTCTGAAAATACTGGCTGAAAAGCTCCATTTACATACTTAATTGCCTGAACATAAAAAGGGCTAAAAACCAAACTAATTATCGTTGGAAGAAAAAGTAAATATTTCCAATTAGAGATCTTGCCAGATAGTTTTTCTGGAAATACAAATGAAAAGTAAAGAAAAAAAGCAGGAATACATGTTGACCAAACAAGAATAAATTTGTCCCAAATTGTCACATCCAGGCCCACCCTATCTAAAACCATAAAAACACAATAGTTCCAAAACGCCACACTAATTGTAAAAAAAGCAAAAGACAGATTTATTTCGTTTTTGTTCTTTTGAGCTAATACAAATAAACCAAGCAATATCTGAGTAATGACTAGTGGGAGCGGGATTAGATATTTGATTATTACTCCCATTGTGTCTAATGAAATGTCCATTTGTTGGCATTATATTTGGGAGAGGGAGCTAAGTCAATCTTAAGTAACCTGGGAATTAAATTGCCCGATCAAGGCATTTAATGCTTCAATATCAGCAGTAAAGAAATAACGTTGAACCCGATCGCGCAATTCAGTGGGTGAAATATTAAGAACCTGGGCTACCAAGGCCATATCATCAGAAATCCCGGTTGGTATTCCCATACTTGCGACTGCTTTTGCAAAAGCCCCACTCCGGGCAAACAGTTGACGAGAACTTTGTCCATCAAGGCTCCAAGGAGCTTTTGGCCACAACTTTGGTGGCAACAAATGTTTAATTGGGAAGGCCAAGGCCCGAGAAAGGTAATCATCTGGAAGCTCAAACCCAAAGTCGGTTGCATCAATTTGCCAAGGCGTACCAGGAATGACAATTGGTGGATTAACAATTACTGAATCTGGATTTGCGGATCGAATAAATGCCAGTGATTCCCTTTCCGTTTCTAGATTTTCACCAGGCGATGGAAAAATAAAGCTGGCGACAGTAAAGAAGCCAGCAGCCTTGGCAGCTTTTATAGCTCCCAATTGTTGTTCTACCGACACCTTTTTCGACATCAAATCAAGCAAGGCTTGACTACCCGATTCAGCTCCGAAAAACAATCCCCGATGGCCACTTGCCCGCCATAAGGTAAAATCCACCGGATCAACATCTTTTGCACGGGCAAAAGCAGAATAACGAAAGTGTTCTTCTCTTTGAAGAATTTCTTTTGCTATCTCACTCATCAAGGTCCCTGGCGTGCTTGAGCCTCCAAAGCGAAATACACCCGACCCATAAACATTCTGGGTATGCGCCATTTCATCAACAACCCGGCGGGCGGAACGTTGCACAATTCTGCCGCCGCTTTTATTTGAATGTCCACAAAAAGAACAAAAATTATTGCAGCCGCGGCTTTCTTCAATAATAAACATTAGAAGCTTTAATCCCGACATGGCGGGATATATCTGCGGATCATAAAGAGGAAAAGGTTGGACATCAAGATTCCCTACTCGCTGCAATTTTGTTCTTATGAAACCTGAACCTATCTGGAAAATTGAATTTGGGATTGCTTCCGCTGCCTCCCCACTCCCACCCAAACGATCAACATGGCGCAAGAGAGTCTCTTCGCCATCTCCAAACACCAACACATCGAAAGCACGAGCCGTTCTGTAAATTGCCTCACCAAAATAATCTACGTGCGACCCGCCAGCAAAGATTGTTAGATCAGGCCGGGCTTGTTTAATTGCCCGAGCGATTGCCACTGGAATTGTATACCCTGAACCATTCCAAAGCTTAAAACCGATCCAGTCAATGTCCTCTTTTCCAATTTTATCAATTAATCCCGCAGCAACTCGACTGGCTTCCGCTTTTTCGTAGCCGACTAGGCGATGATTAAGCCAAAGCAATCTAGCAATATCAAAGAAACGGGGTTGCTGGCCAATCGAGAGTTTGGCATGTATATTTTCCCAAATATCTTTTAGTGTTTCACTGGCCGACTCGGGGATCAGTCGACGCATTGTCTCTGTTGTACAGTAATCAAGAATTTGGACCTGATGTCCGTTTTGCTGCAAAACCGGGGCCAAGGTAGCCAAGCCATTGTCAGGCGTAAAGGCGCTCAGCGCATAAGGAGGCGCATATGTAATCAACAATCCCCTGGTTGGTCGAATATTTGGCCTTAATTTTGGAGCATGGGCTGCCCCAGTTATAGAGACACCAACCGGAATCATTTATGCCTCCCTGACGTTCTTTTCATGACGATATTTATAAGTAAATATTACATTGAGATAAAACCATATTTTAAGCACATTCCATAAATTAAGATTCCCCTGAAAGGTCCTGGCGTCATATTCAGACAAACCATAAAAAGCTTCACGTAATTTGCGATAAGTGCTACGATCCTTCTTTTTTAAAGAAGCCATAATTTCGCCATCTCTTTGTGGATCACCAACTGGTTCGGTATAAGCATTACGAGCAACACCTTCGCGGTCACAGTCGCTACTCATGAATCGATTAAATTCTACCGCCCGTGCCAACGTCCTTGCGGCAAGAGCCTTATAGACAACATTGGAAAAATAACGAATAAAACCTACCGCCGGGCCGACACTTCTTGTTCTCATGATTGGGTGTGGAGATCGCAGCAACCCCCCTTCAAACTTATAGCGCCACCAACTGCGCATCAAGAACAGGCCATTTACCAGTGTTTGCAGGCTATAACCATAATAATCTGGCTGCGCCATGGTACCGACCATATATTGCAGCCGTTCTCCTTGCCCCTGGTTCTGGAAATCAATTTCTATCCCTGATCCAAAAGCGATCGGATTACCATTATGAAAGACGACTACAATTTCGGCCACATCGACCAAATGATTGGCCATATCTTCTCTTTCCCGGCCCTTCCAGTTTAAAGCATCAATTAATAAATCCTTTTCTGCGCCATTAAGAGCAGACCCTGGATGAGTTATCCGGCCGACTTGAAATATGCCATATTGTTTTAAGGAACTTTTCCGTGACATCATGACTCTGAATTCTTCAGCCGCTTCTGCCGGCGATCTAACTGGGCTGGCTTGGACAGGGCCTGTCCCGTTTGTTCCTAAAGCAACCACTTTTTCTCTGGAGCGAATCATTTCAATCGCCCAGACTGCGTCGCCAAAGTATAATTCTAATTGTTTCTTAATTGAGTCGGCCAGACTGTGATCACCTGGCAACAAAGGAGGTGGAGAAATAGGATCTTCTTTATTAACTCGATTATGAATCTGGATAACTGCTACCGGTTTATTATCTCGATCAACCAATTTAATAAACAACATTCTGCCCGGCCCCTTGGAACGCTCTCTGTCATTGCGTCTCGAAGCTGCATCGAACATCAATCCTTGCCGTTCAAAAGTATTTGTATCATCAATATCAACGTCAAAAACCGTTCCGTTAGTCTCTAAAACACTTCTTAATGTCGATACAGGGACCAACCCCCCCCTTTCTTGATCGTACTTGCTTCCGCCATCCGAATCCCAATTTCGCGTTCTTTGTGTCAGAATCCAACGATTAGTACCATCGTCCAATGGTCGATAAATAACTACATTAAGAAAACCCAATTGGGATTTACTTTCATCAAGACGCCTAAATACATCCTCAACTCGAGAAGTAGGATCCCGGGTAATTCCAACTAGGTGTTGGCGTTCCTGAGTAAAAAGGTTGATAATTGTCCGCAAGGCTTCGCTCTGCAGAGATAAAAATTGGCCCCCGGTATACGGCGCAACAATCGGGACAGATCTGTCTCTGACCTGGTATTGTTTCTGCAGTGGGATAAAATTAAAAACCGCGCCCCTAATATTTTCACGCAGTTCTGGTAGGGTAATTTTCGAATAATCAACACTTCTGATTACTTCAAAACGGGCGACATGCAGCCTGGCTATTTCAACCTTTTGGCTTTTGGCCATATCGACTAAAGCAAACAATGCCTCATATTGATTGGGCAAATATCGCGCCAATCGTCCAACTGTCAGCCAATTCGGGACAATTCCTCTGGCCAGCAGGTCATTGCGAACCATATTTCGCAAGCGCAATATCGGGCTGTGCTGTAATGAATGAGCTATTGATTCTACAAGTAGCATTATATTTCTCTCTACTTTTATCGGTAGAACTATTAGCTGATTTCAGGTGATTTTGCCTGGCGGAGGGGCCTACCTTCTTACATCAACAACCTTGTATCTTACGGTACCGCGGGGGACCTCAACCTCGATAATATCCCCTTTTTTCCGCCCCATCAGCTCAGCGCCGACAGGGGATGAAGGGGAAATTTTGTCTTCAAGGATATCAGCTTCCATCTCGGAAACCAGCATATATGTTACCTGGCGGCCTGAATCCAGATCTTCCATTTTAACCGTGGAGCCAAGAAAGACCTCGTCAGCCCCGGGAAGGTCCTTGGCCTCAACAACCGTGGCACTGTTTAATTGCGCCTCCAGCTCCTTAATACGCATTTCGTTGAGCCCCTGCTCTTCCTTGGCTGCATGATAAGCAGAATTTTCGCGCAGGTCGCCATGTTCCCTGGCCTCGCCGATAGTTTTGGAAATAATTCCCCGCCGTGCTTTGAGCTCTTCCAGCTTGGCCGTTAATTTTTCCCAGGCTTCTTTAGTTAAATAGTTTCCCATATCATTTTATTATACCATTTGTGATTGAATATTTTTCAGGCTGGCCGGCCTCTTTACGCAGGGCATTAATTTCTGTCTTCAATTCAATCATTTTAAGTTCGCGCCCGACCATCAATTCGTTCTGCTTCTGGATTTCAGCAATTTTGTCATTTAATGACTGTCTGGCCCAAAACTCCTTGATCACCAGCCAGGCATTAGCCATAAAAACATTCAGTTCATCAATATCTGCCTGGGTATATAGACCGGCTTTGTTCCCCACTCCACAAACCATGACAACCTTGTCCCCGTCAAAAACCGGCAAGCTTAAAAAGTTTTTCACCGGGAAGTGCCCTTCGGGAAATCCTTTTTTACCGGCCGCCCCAGCATAATCATTGACGATCACCGGCTGGCGGGTACGGACACAATCCGCCCAGATACCCGCCTTGGACAAGGGATAATGCTGGTCCTGGTTAGCCGAGCATTCCGGCATGACATTTTTGGACCAGGCATTTAGCGTAATGTCCTTGTTTGCCTCATCAAAATAATGGAAAAACCCGACCTGGCTTCCGGTAATAGCCACACAAGCTTCCAGAGCAAAAGTGGTAATTTCCTTTAAGCTTTTGCTTTGCATCTGATTTAGTTCCAAAAGCTTTTGCATGCGCAGAGCCGATTTTTCCAAGACCAGCCTGGCCTGTTTGGCCATCGTAATATCCTCACCAGAACTGATCGTGGCCATAATCCCGCCCTGTTCATCTTTTAAGACGGAATTATGCCAGCCGATCAGTTTTTTTTCTCCTTGCTTCGTCAGAATCAGGTTTTCAACATACTCCACTCCGGCGACTTTGCCGCTCATTAAATCAAAATAAACATTTCTGACCCTTTCCCGGTCTTCCTGGGGAATAATCAAATCAAACCAATTTTTCCCAATCAATTCCTTTTCCTGATAGCCAAGCGCCTCAACCGCTTTTTTGTTGACTAAAAGCACTTCCTGTTGTTTGCCAATTGCCACAATGATTACTCCGGCAATCTCCAAATATTTTTTTGCCCTGGATTGTATTTCCAGCGCCTTGGTTTCTGCCTTAAGGCGGGCGCTATCCAGCTTTTGCATCGTTGCCGCCCTAAACCAGAGTAAGCCCGAAAAGGTGATGGCATTCAATATTGCCACCAGGGAAACACCTAACTCATTGGGAACAATTCCCGATCTTTCCCCGACCAGTTTTAACCAGCCAAAGAAGGGGGGCAAAATCAAGGCCAAGGGGAAAAGTTGCCTTAATAGCTGTCCGGCCGAAGTATCGGCGGTCACCAGTTGCATCAACCCTTCTCTGGGACGAGCAAAAAGTATGCCCAACGACAGCAAAAAAAACATTATGGCCGTGTGCAAAGCCATAGCAGAAAAGTCCTGATGATATATATACAATGTCTTGGCACTAAGCAAATAACCGATTAGAGATTGAAAAGCAATAAAGGCGGCACCCAGGGCCAAAGCTTGAGTTATTGCATATTTGAAATGCTTTCCGGTTAATATCAAGGCGGTATTTAAAAGCATAAATTCAATGGCGGTTATCATGGCCATTCGCCCCAAATGCCTAGTCAGGACTGCCCCGGCCGGTTCGGCAAAGAAAAATTGGTCCAATCCCAGGTTGAGCCCCATTACATACTCAATAATAGTCAGCAGCGCTACCAAAACAGCTGTCAGGGAAGCAGCTTTGCCCAGCCAGATAAAAGTTGGCGCCGGCTTTTCCAGCCAATAAACCCATAACGAAACCCCAGTCAAGATAAACAGGAGAGCTGTGTTGTATTTCATCGTCACGAGCCCCGGCATAACGCTCTTTAAGCTCTCAATCCCCAGCCACCAGCCGATAATCACCAATCCCCCTAAAAATATGGCCAATAGGGCGATAATTAAGCTTGATTTCCTGAAATATTTTTCCCGTTCGTTCATCTAAATCACCTCACTGAAAATTCACAACCACAATATTTTTGCCGGTACAAACCAAGCTCTTTAGATAGCTTGACCCCTTTCTGGTGGGCGGCTGCAGGATCCAGAGGGAAAGTCACGTATTCCAGCCCAAAACGACTGGCCAGGATCAAGCCATGATTGTTGATAAAAGATGTGTCTTTGTGCTGGCTGACGCTCAAAGTAGTGGCAAAAGAGCTGAAGCCATTTTCTTTGGCAAATTTCGCGGTG
>MEUF01000001.1:4041-5590 GCA_001771615.1 candidate division WOR-1 bacterium RIFOXYB2_FULL_48_7 | reverse complement strand
GGGTCATTGGCTGATTTTTATTGTCCGGAGCAGCATCTGCACCCAACACAGCTCTATGCCGCCGGGCTTGGCCTGCTGGCCTTTATCGGACTGGCCTTGATCTATCGTCGCAAATCATTTGACGGGCAGATCATCTACTGGTGGATCATATATTACACACTATATCGTTTTGTAATCGAATTTTTCCGTTTCAGCCCGATCCATTGGGCTGGCTTGACCCCTTCGCAATGGCTGGCAGCGCTTATCCTTGGCGCTACGCTGGCGGGAGCCTATTATTTTCGCCGACAAAGAGTTTAATTACACGATCGCCAGCGGCAGCCAGCATGAGCGGCTGGACAAATATCTGGCAGCACAAAAAGGGCTCACACTCTCTCGCTCACAAATCCAAAAATTAATTGAAGATGGACAGGTTAGGGTTAACGACCAGCTGGTCCCGGCCAAATACCAGCTAAAAATTGCTGACCAGATAAAAGTAATTGTCCCGCCCCCGCCAGTTAATTTTACCCAAGCAGAAGCCATCCCCCTGGCGATAATTTATGAAGATAATGACCTGATTGTCATCAATAAACCGCGAGGCCTGGTGACCCATCCGGCCCCCGGCAACCGGAACCACACCCTGGTTAATGCTTTGCTGGCCCATTGTGACCATCTGGCTTCGTTAGGCGCGCCACTCCGTCCCGGGATCGTCCATCGCCTGGATAAAGACACCTCCGGCCTGATTGTGGTCGCTAAAACAGACCCGGCCTACCTTTCGCTGGTTCAGCAGCTAAAAGAGCGCACCATGGAAAAGAGCTATTTAGCCCTGGTCAATGGCGCAATCAAAAACGAACAAGGAAGTATTGAGGTCAATATCGGACGTCATCCGGTTAACCGGAAAAAGATGGCTGTCCAGGCGGCCGGAAACAGAGGGAAAACCGCTTATAGTGAGTTTCGGGTTATTAAACGATTTGAAAAATATACTCTGGTGGAGGTCATCATTAAGACCGGCCGGACACATCAAATCAGGGTCCACCTTAGTCATTTAGGCCATCCGGTGGTTGGTGACCAGGTTTACGGAAAAAAAGATATTATCGCAGCCAAAGGGCAATTACTGCATGCCTACAAATTGTCGTTGACTCATCCGGAAAGCGGGCAAAGGTTAAGCTTTACAGCTCCCCTGCCGGCCGATATGGCCGAGATTATTAGCCGGTTAAAATAAAGCGTACGTGGTGACAATCCCCAGGACCAGCGGGATCCCGACAATCACGGCAATATCATTGACAGTAAAACCAAAACTGAAAAAGCTGGCAGCCAACAGCCCCCCCATGGCACAAATAGAGCCCAGGGCAATGACATTTAATATGTTTTGCAGAAGTTTTATCTTTTTGCTGGGGTGCGTGACAACATAGATCTGTCTCTGCGGCTGTGGCTTTTCCGCCGGCTGGATGATCCTGACAACAATATCTCGGTTATTCATTATAACTCCTCCGTAATAGTTTATCGCCCACCTTTGGACATAATTTCACTCATTTTCCTTTCCGCTTTGCGGCTACAAAATAAAAATCAGCTT
>MEUF01000001.1:862-3984 GCA_001771615.1 candidate division WOR-1 bacterium RIFOXYB2_FULL_48_7 | reverse complement strand
CCGATGGATTCCCGGCCGCGGGGGATCCACCACCACTTTGTCCGCCTGCAAATCATGGGTTTTCAAGACATTTTCCGCCCGGCCAACCAAGACAGAATAATTATTAATCTTATTCAAGGCGGCATTATCCAGCGAAAGCCTGGTGGCCGGCTCATTTTCCTCGATCCCGACAACCGCCTTAACCTGGTTGGCCAGCGAGAGGCCGATACTGCCGGTCCCGGAATAAAGATCATATATTTTGTCGGTGGCTGCCGGCTCAAGAAATTCCTTAACCGTGGCGATTATTTGTTCAGCCCCGACTATATTGGTCTGGAAAAAAGATTGTACCGGTATTTTAAAGCGCAAACCGGCCAGCTCTTCCTCATAATAGTCCTGTCCGCAAACCTGTTTGATATCGCCGTATGATCGGTCGGCCGGCGAAAGATTAATGCTCCAAACAACCCCCTGGACCCGATGGCTAAATCTCTCCCAAAGATCTAAAAGCGGCAATTCCCCCTCGCTGGACGTGAGGATATTAAATACCGTACTCTTTAAATTTTTGGCTTCCCGTAAAACCGCGTGACGCATAATGCCGCTCCGATAGGCGGCCAAGCCCTTGTCACGGGCATACCCTCTCAGTTGAGCAAAGAGCTCGTTTGAGCTCTCCGACATCAATAGACAGCGTTCAATATTTATTACCCCGCGGTTTTTGTCCCTTAGGCCAAGAGAAAAATCGGGGCCGAAAGCATAGTCCATTCTGTTGCGATAGAAAAACTGATTTTTTGAACCTATGATTCTTTGGGCGTCGGGAAAAAGCTGGTCGATAACGGCTTGTTTTTGGTCCAGCTGCTCTTCATAGGTTGAATTTTGGAGAGCACAGCCTCCGCAGCGGCCAAAATAGGGACATGGGGGTTGTTGCGGCATAAGTTAAGCAGCCATCAATCCCATTAATTTATAAATCAGCTTCGCCGCCGTAAAATCAGCCGCCTGATCGTGGGGACGCGGAGAAAACTCAACCAGGTCAAACCCGACCACCTTTTTCTGGGCGCAGACAGCTTGTAACAGTTCGAGCAGGCCAAACCAGGTCAAACCGCCCGGCTCCGGAGTCCCGGTTGCCGGCATGACAGCCGGGTCCAGGATATCAACATCAATAGTAATATAGACTGCTTCTGACAGCTGTTGGTTGATCTTATCCGCATCAGGGAAAAAATTAATTTTTTCCAGTTGACGGCTCTCTTTGGCCCAATCAAATTCTGCCTTAGACATGCTTCTAATCCCGGCTTGGACCGCCGGACAAATTTCCAGGACCCGCCGCATCACACAAGCATGGCTGTCCTGGCGGCCCTCATAGGTATCCCGCAGGTCCGCATGGGCATCGAGCTGCAAAACAGAGAGTTCGGGATATTTGGCTTTAATTGCCCTGACAACGCTGGGGGTAATCGAGTGTTCGCCCCCCAAAACCACAGGGATTTTTTGCTGGCTTAAATGACTGGCAACGCGGGCTTCCAGGTTATTAATCGTTTGCGCCTTATCAGTAAAGACCGGCTTGCGGACAAAGGTTTCGTAACCCAATTCCAGATCGTACCATTCAATTTCTTGGGAAGCGCGCAAGATGGCGGCAGGCCCGTGTTTTGTCCCCTTACCATAACTGGTCGTCTGCTCATGGGGACAAGGGATAACCACATAACGGGCTTTTGTGTAGTTGTGCGCCTGATTGGGCATTTCCAGAAACCTTTGATTATTTTTATTTCTCATGGTTAAATTATCTCCATTTTTTCACCTGACCAGTCAAAGACCGGCTTTTTGCGTCGCTTAGCCACCCCCAAATCATCACTTAAGCCTTGGGCCAATAATGGCAGGGCGATCGTCACGTCACAAAAACATTGTACCATTTTTGCCTGGCCGGCGATCTTGCCCCAACTTTGGGCTTCCTGAAAAGTGCAGCCAGAGAGCCCGCCAAATTGCGGGGTGTCTGTGGTTATTTGGATGGCATACTCATGCCCGCGCAGGTCCCGACCCAGAATGTTATTGAGCAATTCTGTCTGCTGGATAAAATTCTTGGGGACCCCTCCACCCAAATAAACCACCCCTGATCGGTGGCTGGCTTTGGCCAGCGCCGCTGTCTCTTCAATATCTTTCATTTGGTCGATAAATCGCGGCTGTTGGTTGCGGCGCGCCAAGACAAAAGAATACCCAATTGAACTGTCGGCCAGCGCGGGAGCAAAAACGGGAACGCCAGCTTCGGCCGCCGCAACTAAAAAGGAGTTTGATTGCCGGGAGCGTTTTTTGATAAACATGCCCAGCAGGTAAAGAAATTCTCTTGAAGAATATTGATAATCGGGATTGAGGCTTTCGATAAATTGCTGCACCTGCCGGTCAACCTGGCGCTGGGCCGTCTCCAAAACCAGGACATCATAAAACCGATCGACTCCAGCTTTAAGCAAAGCCTTATCATCAAGCGAGGGCGAGCCCTGGTAATGGCGCACCCCCAAGGCCTCCGCCGCGTCATGGAAAACCTGGGCTCCGGTCGAAACAATGACATCAACAAAACGGTTAGCTACCAGCCAGGAAATGATCGGGCGCATGCCGGCCGGCACAATCGCCCCGGAAATGCCCAACCAAACCACAATCTTTTTTTGCCGGAGCATCTCGCGCCAGACAAGATAGGCCTCACCCAATGTTTTACCTTGAAATCCGGTGGCGGCCATTGAGGCCAGGATGTCGCTAACCGGGCGGTTAGTCTTTACTTGAAAAGGAATTGTCGGATGCCGGAGATATTTAGCTGGCATTAATGATAGATCCGGGGGCGTTCCACCAGCCCGCTTTCAGCGGCAACAATTTGGTCAAGCTCTTCACCCTGATCAAAGTGGGTGACTTGATGCTTGGCTGGATTAAAAGCAGCCATTAACTGCTGCAAAACATCTTGTTCAGCAATTTCACTGGCCGCGTAAACTCCCAGAAAAAATTTCCCCTGATCGGGAAAGGTGTGGATGGAAAGATGCGCCTGGTCATCTTTGATCACGCCAGTAACCCCCCAAACCCCCTCCCCTTTATACTGGAATAATTGAGGCAGGGCTTGGCTGGAAAAACCGATATTTTTGGCCAAATTACATATAAAACTTGATAGTCCAGCTATGTCCGTC
>MEUF01000001.1:0-807 GCA_001771615.1 candidate division WOR-1 bacterium RIFOXYB2_FULL_48_7 | reverse complement strand
AGTCTGGCGTTTGTGCCAGCCGTACTGACAATTCGCGCTTCAGGTCGGACAGATTGGTAGTCAGAATGTGCAACTGCAACACAGACAAACTGCCTGTTTTAATTTTAAATACGGGTTCTTCACGCATAGCGAATAATTTTCTGGATTTAAAACGAACTTAAAAGGAAGAGACGTTTTCAGGCGAGAGTTTAACCTGAAAAGCAGTTTTGAAACGAAAGAAATATCGCCAGAAAGAATGCCCTCTGGCGATGTCGCATCGCATTACATGTAGGTAAACATAGATAAATTGGACACCTGAGCAAAAGATTTTTGCGCTGCCTGCAAGGTAGTCTGCTGCTGGTTCAAATCGCTGATCGCCTTGTTGTAATCGGTATCCTGCAGCGCAGACAGGCTTTGCTTTAACTGCACACCGATGCTGTCGCCGGATGCCTGCAACGAATCGATTTCATTGAGACGCGCACCGATAGAGGATCGCATGTTCAACACATTGCTCAGCGCATTATCGACATTCACAATCCCGCTCGCGAGACCATTGGACACATTCGCACCTGATAATGGCGTACTCAGTGTGGTGATTAAATCAGAGAGCGTTTTAAATACACTCTGGTTCGCACTGGGTTTAACCGTAAAACTGTCACCGTTAGCCGGAGCACCCTGCATATTAAACTGCAACCCGTCAAAAGAGATGGACTGACCGGACGTGTAAGGCTGTGCCGTCATACCCGCTACGGCAAGTCCAGTTGTCGTGTTCGTTACACTGTAAGTTGTCGCACCTGCGGCCACCGCAAAACTCACACTGTAAGCATT